>CAYYOW010000022.1:0-27464 GCA_964473395.1 uncultured Lentimicrobiaceae bacterium
TCTGTGTACAAAATTAATAAATTTAACGGCAGGGGCAACCGGATCATTTTCATATTGGTCCCGAACGGAGTAGATAACATTTCTTAATACGAATAAATGGTTAAAATATCAGGTTAATAAAAACAGCAGCAATCTTACCAAAAACATGTAGTAACAGCACCTTAATTATTATGGTGGCGAAATTGGAGGCTAAAAAGACACACCCCGACTTGCTAAAACTAAAATATGAGATATGAGAGCCTGGTAATCAAAGCTAAACCTCCATCCGAAAAGCGAACCAGGGTTACGGATTTTGCCCAAGTAAATATTATCTGAATTTTTTCTTTATATAATTTTTTATAATAATTGTTAAACTTATATAAAAATGTTCTATACTTGCAAATAATTTAATTAAAAAATTATAGAATTATGAAGTGTTTTCTTACAAAATTAACTGTATTATTTGTGTTCCTATTTTTGGCACAAGCCACGATGGCACAAGTAGCTCAAGTGACAGGAAAAGTATCCGATCCTACGGGAGATCCTCTGGTTGGCGTAAGTGTGTATATTAGTAACGGTAGTAATTTAGGCACCTCCACCGAAGCGAACGGTACGTTTAGCCTAAAAGTGCCAGAAGCAAAAGGAAAAAGACTTATTTTTTCGTTCATTGGTTTCAGCAAGAAAACGGTGGTTCTTACAGGTAGGGATCAGCGTTTGGAAATTGTCATGACACCGGATTTAATGAACTTAAATGAAGTAGTAGTTACCGGAACAGGAAGTATCGCTACCAAAAAACAGATTGGGGCTTCCATTTCAATGCTGAATAAAAAGCAATTAGGAAACCTGAACAATGTTGTAAGCGTGGGTGCTGCTTTACAAGGAAAAATAGCTGGAGCCTATGTTACACGTAACTCGGGAAACCCTTCAGGAGGTATATCCATTCGTTTGAGGGGAGCCAGTACATTAACAGGGAGCTCCGATCCTCTTTATATTGTAGATGGTGTAATTGTAAATAACGAATCATCGCAGTTGATTAATTTAGGAGGATACTCACAAAACAGGCTGGTCGATTTAGACCCGAATAATATTGACCATATTGTAGTTTTGAAAGGCGCTGCTGCCGCTGCTATTTATGGTTCAAGAGCCAGTAACGGCGTTGTTTTGATATATACCAAACGGGGGAAAACCGGAGCTCCCAGTATCACTTTTTCTACAGGTGTAAACGTAAATCAGCTAAGGAAACCATTTCCTTACAATACGGCACAGCTAAAATGGAAAAGTGGTGTGGCAGTACCTGCAAAAAGATATAATTATCAGGATGAGATTTTCCATGCGGCTTTTGGCTATCACAACTCTGTCAATATTTCAGGAGGTACGAAAAACACCAAGTATTATCTGTCTGCCTCTCAACTTAAGAATGGTGGTATTGTAAGAAATACTTCTTTTGGCCGGAAAAACTTTAATCTGCGTATCGATCAGGTTTTGTCTAAATGGGCTAAAGTTTCTGTAGGTTCTATTATGTCATATAATAAAAGTTACGATATGCCCAACGGTAAAAACTATGGCCCTCTGGTAAGTTTACTGTTTGCAGATAATACCATAAACCCTGCTCCCAATAAATATGGAAAATATCCCAATATTGGCTGGATGGCTAACCCGTATGAGGCTATTAATAGAATAAAAGCCACCACTACCAACCGCCGGAATGTAAATGATATTCAGTTTCATTTAACCCCAATGAAGGGTTTACGGATAAACTATGTTTTAGGGTACGATAACGCGTACTCGGTAGGGTTGCTATTTATTCCCAAAGGATTTAATACCGTACCGGATGGAAGGTCTCAAAAGAACACACTGAGTACAACTATGATTAACAGTGATTTAAACATAAGTTATAAACTTGATTTGAATGAATTTATTTCGCTGACAACCGGTGTCGGGAGTAGTTATCAATATGAGGAGAACAATATTTTTGGCGTGGCCAATGACAAGGTGGGAGCCATGGATAATGTGATTGTAACCGATCCCTCTTCGGCTGTATCCGGAAGAGATTACCGGTCAAAAGCTGCTTATTGGGGTAATTACATTCAGGAAAGCTTTAGTTTTAAAAATAAAATCTTTTTAACTGCAGCGGCACGTGTTGACGGGGCTTCTACTTTTGGTGAGAATCAAAGAAACCAGTTATATGGTAAATTTAGCGGGTCTTATTCTATTTCTGATGAAAATTATTGGAAAAATATTTTCGGAACTGTTTTTGACTATTTCAGAGTAAGGGCCGCATGGGGACAATCAGGTAACCTGACAGCTTTGGACCCGTTTCAGATTTACACGAATTACAACACGTTGAACTACATGGGAGATATAGGTTTTATACCTTCCACTATGCAGGGTAACCCAAATCTGAAACCGGAAAGACAAGTCGAATATGAATCGGGTTTTGATTTCTCCATGTTCAAAAACAGGTTCGGGGGAGAATTTACATATTACCATCAAAGTATTACAGATTTATTAGTAAACAGGCCGTTGTCTCCATCCACGGGGTATGCAAGCCAGTTTACCAATGTCGGTACAATGCAAAACAAAGGTATCGAAATACTGATTCGTGGTATTCCCATACAAAAATCAAATTTTTCCTGGGAGGTTTCCGGTACTTATAGCCGAAACAACAACATAACACCTTTTATAGAAGGAGGAAAAGTTAGTTTAGGTATGTGGGGGACATCGGTCGCTATATCAGGACAACCATTGGGCGTTTTCTATGGTACATATTTTGCCACCAAGTCTGACGGAAGTATGCTGTTGAATTCAAAAGGATTCGTTCAGAAGGCAAAAGGGCATTATGAATACGTGAAAAATGCGTATGGTCAGTCTATGGCTGTTCCAGTCCAGGATTATGATGCCAACGGACAGCCTACCGGAACTACTCTGCGTAAGGTAATTGGAGATCCGAATCCTAAGTTTGTGGCTTCAATTATCAATACCTTAAATTATAAAAAATTTAGTTTAAGGGTTCAACTTGATGTGGTTCATGGTAACCAGGTGATGAACTGGAACAAAAGGATGGGGTATTTGTTTCCGGGCGGAGCACCTCAGGCTCTTGAGTTAACCGGTCAAATTCCTAAAGGTACTTCGCGTCCCAACTTCTTTATTTTCCAATCTTTTATTGAAGACGGATCTTATGTTAAAGTACGGGATATTTCCCTGACGTATAATTTAAGAATAAAAAACACCAAAAGTTTCTTAAAATCGATCAGATTTTCTCTTAATGGATCTAATTTGTTATCGTTTGACCACTATTCAGGTCCTGACCCAGAAGTAAATACAGATGGACAGTCGAATGGCGTACGCGGACAGGACATGGCGAATGTACCAATTCCAAAGACCTTTAGGTTTGGGATGTCTTTCAGGTTTAGATAAAAGAAAAAGCTATTAAATTTCGATGCTATTTTTATGCAGATAAAAAATATATAAAGATGAAAACAATAAATAAAATTTTTATTACTCTTCTTATTACAACGTTGTTATTTAGTTGTAAAAAAGATTTCCTTAATGTGAATCAACCTACCCAAACTCAGGTTTTATCAACAAACTCAGGTTTATTAGGGCTTGCGGTTGGCCTTCGCTCTCATTTTGCTTCTTCGACATATTATTTTGTTGTTGAGGTTCCGGGGTTGTCTACCCGGGAAATGGGAGATATAAGTACTTATGTTACACCGGCAGAATTAGTTCTGGGTGGTATACCATTGTCAGACGATAATACCGGAATTAGCGGTTTGTGGGCTAATTTGTTGCGTGACAAAGGAATGGCAGAAAATATTTTAGCAAATGTGGATGCCGTCCCGATGGACCCGGGAACAAAATCAGGGCTTACAGCCTATGCCAAGTGGTTTAAAGCCATCACATTAGGATACCTGGCACAAAATTTTGAACAAGTTCCTGTTAATAATCAACTGGATGGGAAGGCCAAATTTAACAGCCGTAAGGAAGTGCTGGCCACATGTATTTCGTTACTCAAAAGTGCAAAGGCAGACATTGCTGCACAGCCTGTTTCAACAGAGTTTTCTGATTTATTTCCTCAGCTTGATTTACCGAATGTGATTAACGCTTTTTTAGCAAGATATAATTTATTTGCCGGAAACTATGCTGCTGCAATAGCCGCAGCAGATGCCGTTGATTTAACATCTAAGTCGGTGTGGGAATATGATGGTACTACTTATAAAAACCCGGTTTACATGTTTGCTGTTTATAACAATCCGGATACAAAACCTCAGGCTGATTTTGGCTTAACAGGAAAATATGTTCCGGCTAAAGGTGATGGGAGAGTTGCTTTTTATCTTGACTCTTCAAAGCCAATTATTGAACCTCAGGGTGTAGGTGCACATACTGTTGTAGACCTGCTAGGATTTTTTGACACTATGGGTAAATCAATTCCTGTTTATTTGCCAGGTGAGATGTTGTTAATAAAAGCAGAGGCATATGCTCAATTAGGAGATTTAGGCAAAGCCGTACAATTTATTAATGCTGTACGTGAAAAAACTAATGATGTTTTTGGCGTAGATGCAGGGTTAGGCGCCTGGACAGGAAATGCTACGAATAAGGCGGATATTATGGATGAAATTTTTAAAGAACGATCTATCGAATTGTTTATGAGTGGTATGAGGTTAGAAGATTCCAGGAGAATACATCCCAACTTAGTTCCTCCTACAGCAGGTTCATATTTTAACGAAAGAAACAGGAACTTTTATCCTTATCCTTTTGATGAGCGAACCAATAATCCTAACACGCCATCCAATCCTAACATTTAAATAATTTTTACGGGGGGTTCACATTCAAAAACAGCATAACGGTTTATCTGTTCGGTTAAATTAAAAAATTACTTGGGTTTACCTGTGGTTTGTTCCGAATTCAACTAATAAATACAACTTTTTTAGGAGAAAGAATGATTTCTGTTTTTCAAATGAATATACGATGAATCCAAAAAATATTACCGAAAAGCCTTCAAAGTATAATCAGCTGGAAAAAATGCATGTCAAAGGCTTGTTAGAGGGTATAAATGCAGAAGATGCCCTTGTCCATTTGGCCGTAAAAGAGAGAATTCCCCAAATTGAAAAATTAGTTCTTGCCATTGTGGAGCGAATAAAAAAGGGGGGGCGTTTGTTTTATTTGGGAGCTGGCACAAGTGGACGTCTCGGTATTTTGGATGCTTCGGAAATCCCCCCCACGTTCGGGGTTCCTTACGATTTGGTTATCGGACTGATTGCAGGCGGAGATGCAGCCATACGTAAGGCCGTTGAATCAGCCGAAGACGATCCTGAACAGGCGTGGAAGGATATGGCTCCGTATAAACCTACAGTCAGGGATGTCGTTGTCGGAATTGCTGCTTCAGGAAGAACCCCTTATGTTATTGGGGCAGTCAGAACAGCCAGAAAAAAAGGTCTTCTAACCGCATGTATTACCAGTAATCCCGGTACCGATTTAGCAGCTTCGGTTGATATCCCTATTGAAATAATTGTGGGCCCTGAATTTGTTACCGGTAGTACCCGGATGAAATCAGGAACGGCTGCTAAGCTGGCGTTGAACATGATTACCACCAGTACCATGATTCAGTTAGGAAGGGTAAAAGGAAATAAAATGGTAGACATGCAGTTGACAAACCAAAAACTAATTGAAAGAGGAACCCGTATGATTGCGGAAGAAACAGGCTTGGGAAGTGAAGATGCTAAAAGATTACTATTGTCGTATGGCTCAGTACGAAATGCAATAGAAGGCCTGAATCTCAAAACAAAATAATGAAATTAATAATTCTTAAAATATATAAGAAAATATTCGTACTTGCATTGATAGTGCCGGCTGTTTGGAGGTTTACAAAAAATATAATAGCCAGGCAAACTAAAAAATCTACTATTATTTCTTGGTCTGAGCCGAATAATCACCGGCCCGGTTTTGTATTTTGCAGAAGGTTAAGCAAAAAAGATAATTTTTTACAGTTGGTATTTGTTGGAAGTATCGCAACTGGTCCCGGGCATAAGTTTTTAGCATGACACCTAAAATTATCTTTTTTGCTTTTATTATTTATACCTCCCTGATTTTTTTCGTGGCCTGGCTTACTTCGCGCAAGGCGGATAATCAGAGTTTTTTTATTGGAAACAGGAAGTCCCCCTGGTTTGTGGTAGCCTATGGCATGATCGGCGCTTCTCTCTCCGGGGTTACTTTTATTTCGGTTCCCGGCTGGGTAGGGACCACCCATTTCACCTATTTTGTGATCGTACTGGGATATGTGGCAGGATATGCAGTGGTAAGCTCGGTCTTATTGCCCGTCTATTATAAATTGAATTTGACTTCCATATACACTTATCTGGGAGTGCGTTTGGGACGATCATCCTATAAAACGGGTTCTGCTTTCTTCCTTATTTCCAGAATTATCGGGGCTTCCTTCAGGATGTTTCTCGTTGTAGAGGTTTTACAAATTTTCGTGTTTAATCATTATGGGATACCATTTTGGGTAACCGTAGTTTTATTTCTTGTTTTAATTCAACTTTATACTTTAAAGGGGGGGATTAAAACCATTGTTTGGACGGATACTTTACAAACAACTTTCATGCTCTTGTCAGTAATAGTTACTGTTTGGATAGTGATTTCCTCCATGAACACAACATTGAGCGATATGTGGAACAGGGTTTGGGCAACTGATTATTCTCAAATATTTGTCACAAATGTTAAAAGCTCTAAGTATTTCATTAAGCTGTTTTTAAGCGGAATGTTTATTACCATTGCCATGACCGGGCTTGACCAGGATATGATGCAAAAAAATCTGAGTTGTCATAATATTAAAGATTCCCAAAAGAATATGACAACGCTTAGTTTGATCCTGGTTCCTGTAAACCTTATCTTCCTTTTTCTTGGTGCTGTTTTGTATCTGTTTGCTGCACATATTAACATGGGCACTCCGGAACTTACTGATCAACTGTTTCCTGATATTGCTTTACATCATCTCGGCATTACCGGTGGGGTCATTTTTTTTATTGGATTAATTTCGGCGGCTTATTCCAGTGCCGATAGTGCACTAACCGCTTTAACTACCTCACTAACGATTGATATACTGGAATTAGACAAGAAGTATAAAGGGAATGAAAAAAAACTAAAAAAAAGCAGGCAAAAGCTACATTTTTTAATGATGCTAATCATTATCTGTGTTATTCTGATTTTTAAAATGATTAATAATCAGGCAATTATTGCCCAGTTATTCACTTTTGCAGGATATACTTACGGGCCTTTGCTGGGGTTATTTAGTTTTGGGCTTTTTACAAAATATGCTGTAAAAGATAAATGGGTTCCTTGGGTAGCTGTTTCTTCCCCCTTCATCGCTTATTTTTTAAGCCAGGGGATGATGTTTGTATTTAGCGGCTACAAAACGGGGTTCGAGATTTTAATTATAAACGGACTGATTTCATTTATAGGGTTATTAATTATCAGAGAAAAAACTGGTGCTATAAAAATGTTATGAGGGGTATAGGATTTTTTTTACTTAAAAAGGGACGGAAAAACCCAAAAGCACTCCGGGGTATGTATCTGTTAGAGCTGTAGGGTACCGGACAGCCAAAAGTGTTGTTAAAAAAATAATCTGGCTATGAAAAAAAATATTTTATTTGTATTACTCTTGATGGGGGCCGTCTTCGGACTTATAGAGCCTCCGCTTATTGCCCACACAAACGCAAAGCTACCGGTTTTTCAACACGAAACGAATAACCGGTGGGTTGACTCCGTATTTAGAAAAATGACTAAAGAGGAGCGTATTGCCCAATTAATTTTTGTGGCCGCCTATTCAAACCGTGGAATCCAACATGAAATGAAGATTGCCGACTTAATCCGGAAATATAAGATAGGAGGCTTAATCTTTTTTCAGGGGACCCCGAAAAAGCAAGTCGAACTGACCAACTTTTATCAGTCACAATCGAAGGTGCCACTCTTAATTGCCATGGATGCCGAATGGGGTTTACAGATGCGGCTGAAGCATACCATTCCTTTTCCTTACCAAATGGCGCTGGGTGCCATTTCGGAGGATAGCCTTATTTATGAGATGGGAAAAGAAATCGGGCGTGAACTAAAACGAATTGGTGTCAGAATGAATCTTGCACCCGTAGTAGATATTAATAATAACCCGAACAATCCTGTAATTAATTTCCGGTCGTTTGGCATGGATAAACACAATGTGGCGAGAAAAGGAATTGCTTATATGAAGGGCCTGCAGGATGCGGGTGTAATTGCAACAGCCAAGCATTTTCCGGGACACGGCGATACCGGCACCGATTCCCATAAAACCCTGCCGGTGATTCCTTTCGGAATGAATCGCCTCGATACTTTAGAACTATACCCTTTTAAGAAGATGATTGATGCCGGAGTGGGTGCCGTAATGACTGCCCATTTAAGTATTCCGGCACTGGACTCCACGCCACACCTTGCCTCTTCTTTATCTAAACCCATTGTTACAGGCTTGTTAAAAGACAAACTGGGCTTTCGTGGCCTTGTGATTACGGATGCATTAAACATGAAAGGAGTAACAAAATATTTTCCTCCCGGAGTTGTCGATGCCAAAGCTCTCATAGCAGGGAATGACATTCTCGAATTTACTGAAGATGTCCCCATCGCTATCAAGGCAATTAAAAAGGCTGTTGCCATAGGTCTTATCTCATGGGAACAAATCAATAACAGCTGTAAAAAGGTACTGGCCGCTAAGTATTGGGCAGGACTAAATCGTTATATTCCAATTGACACTACTGGTTTGGTGAAAGATCTAAACCGTCCTGAGGCCGAAGTATTGAACCGTAAGTTAATAAAAGCGTCACTAACCGTGTTGCGTGATAGCCGTGATGTGATCCCGGTAAGTGACCTCGGTCATAAACGCATTGCGACTCTCGTAATAGGAGATTCCGTTCAAACTCCTTTCCAGAAAATGTTGGCTAACTATACACAAACAGATGACTTTTTCCGGGTTCAAAACAGAACTACTGCTGATAGTTTATTGCTGTCGAAGCTGAAAAATTACGATTTAGTTATTGTTGGGTTGACCCATTTGAACCAGTATCCTTATAAAAACTTTGGCATTAGTCCTGATATGTTGAGGTTCATTAACCAACTTTTGGCTGGTAACCATACAATTGTAGCTGTTTTTGGAAACCCGTTTGCTTTAAATAAGCTCCCCGGAATAGAAAAAACCGAAGGCTTGGTTCTAACCTATCAAAATAGTAAATTGACACAAGAGTTGACAGCTCAGCTGATTTTTGGTGCTATTGGGTCGCAGGGTCGCCTGCCGGTTTTGCTGAACCATTTTCCGTTGGGTGCGGGAATTTTTACTCCGGCAGTTTCCCGACTGGCCTACACCATTCCCGAAGAAGAGGGGGTTAATTCGCGGTATTTGAATAAAAAGATTGACTCTATCGTTAATTTAGGCCTGAGCATAAAAGCATACCCGGGATGTGAAGTGTTGATTGCCCGAAGAGGGGCTGTTATTTTTCATAAAACCTATGGTTATCATACTTACTACAACCGGATCAAAGTGGAGAAGAGCGATTTATATGATTTTGCCTCTGTTACAAAAGTAACCGCTGCTCTTCCCGCAATTATGAAACTCTACGATGAAGGAAAACTAAAACTGGATGTCCCCTTTTACCGGTACTGGCCTGCTTTTAAGCATTCTAATAAGTCGAAAATAACCTTACGGGAAATTTTAGCGCATCAGGCGGGCTTACAAGCCTGGATACCTTACTGGAAAAAGACAGTCAAAAAAAATGGAGAATTTAAAAGACGTATTTTCAGGGATGATTCTTCTTCACGATTTGATGTGCCAGTGATTGAAGATTTGTATATGAACAGGAATTATCGAAAAACCATGTATAAAGAAATTAAAAAGTCGCCGGTTTCTCCCGAAAAGAAATATCTTTACTCGGGGTTGGGTTTTTATCTATTTCCGCAAATAGTTAAAAACCTTTCCGGTGAAGCCTTCCAGGCTTTTTTAAAAGAGAACTTCTATCACCCTTTGGGGGCATATTCGCTTACCTTTAATCCCTATCGTTTTGATCCCATGCCGAACATCGTTCCTACCGAAATAGATACTTTCTTCCGAAAGAAAGCCATTCATGGATATGTAGATGATGAAGGGGCAGCTATGATGGGCGGAATATCGGGGAATGCCGGCCTCTTTGGGACAGCTAACGATCTGGCTAAACTAACCCAAATGTATTTAAACATGGGTTATTATGGAGGATCACAGTTCATTTCGGACTCAACGTTGACAGAATTTACCCGTTACCAGTATCCTGAAAATGATAACAGGAGAGGTTTGGGGTTCGACAAGCCATTGCTTGGAAACGATACGCTCCCTGAAAACCAAAGCTATCCTGCCAAAAGTGCAAGTTCCTACAGCTTTGGCCATTCAGGGTTCACCGGAACTTTTTTCTGGGCCGATCCCAAAGAACAACTGTTGTATATTTTTCTTTCAAACCGGGTTTATCCCACCCGAAAAAACAGAAAACTTATTCAGTTGAATATCCGTACCAATATCCAGCAGGCTATTTATGATGCTATAATTAAAAACAGGGGCGCTTTACAAAACTCATCTTTTGCCCCGGCTTTTCATTAAAATATTTTTCAAAGCCCCTCATTTACACCGCAATGTTAATCATGGGTTAAAAATATCAGACTAATAAAGGCAGCTGTTCTTTCATGGCGGGTTATTTTCTTAAACTTTGGTTTTGTGCATCAAAATAGAGGGCTGCTGCGCCCAGAACAGCAATGTCTTCCTGCTCCGAAGCAACAACTTTCAATTTATTGATGGCATGTTTATATGGAAACGTTTTTATCTTATCCCACATACTTTTTTCGAAATAAGGAAATGCTTTTGAAAGCGGCCCGCCAATAACAATGATTTCAGGGTCAACAGCAAAGAGGATGGTTTTTATCAGGCTTCCCAGGGTGTTTCCGTACTGCTCGAAAATGGCAAGGGCAATTTTGTCTTTTTTGTTGGCCCGTTTCAGAAAAGTTGTTACCGAAACGCCATATTTATAAACGAAAAAGGCATCATTTAAGTAATATTCATAATTATTATCGCGAAAGGGAATTTCCCCGAATTCACCAGCACCGCAATTAGTCCCCGAATAAAGGTGTCCTTTGAAAATGACTCCTGCACCCACGCCAGCTCCGAGGATCAGTCCTACACTATTGACATAATCGGCTGTTTTTCCGAAATAGGCCTCACCAATAGCAAAACAGTTAGCGTCGTTGTTCACGTAAACTTTGAGTCCGAAATGACTTTCAAGAATTTCTCTGATATGCACCTCGCGCCAGGAGGGGATATTCTGCACATGATAGACAATGCCCTTTTCCACATCGACCAGGCTGGGAACACCAATCCCTATGCCGGCTACTTCGCTATCTTTTACCTCGTGAATTATGTTAAAGACCTCGGCCAATATTTCATCTTCCGGAGCTTTATTGTTGATTTTTCGGATAATACTTTTGTTGACATGACCATCTTTTACTTTACCGGCTACCAGAGTTTTGCCGCTAAACGAGATTCCTATTAACGCATTTTCCATAACAATATCTTTTTAATTATTATCTATCACCTGCTTTGTTAAAGTGCCTGTTTTGTTCTGTCAAAATATAGTGAAGCTGCTCCAAGAACAGCAATATTTTCCATGTTGGAGAAAATTACATCAAAATCATGCATAGCTTTTGGAAACGGAAAATCGAGTAGTTCTTTCCACATGTCAATTTTAAAAAATTCGCTGGATTGTGCCACTGAGCCGCCCACAATTACCTTTTTTGGATCCACGGCCAGCTTGATTGTTTTTATGGCATTGGCCAGATGCATCCCGAATTCTCTAAAAGCGTTTAATGCAAATTTATCACCCTCTTTAGCGGCCATAGCCATCACCTCTCCTTTGAGCCCGTATTTTTTAACAAAAAACTTACCGCTGCAATAGTCTTCGTAAATACCGGCGAGGTAAGGAATATTACCAAATTCTCCGGAACCACAATGAGCATCTGCAAGTAAAAATCCGTTTTTAATGATACCGCCTCCCATGCCGGAGCCCAGTGTCAGGCCTACAAAATCATCCTCTTCTTTACCGTTGCCGAACCGTGATTCGCCAAGCGCAAAACAGTTGGCATCATTGTCAATATAAACGGGTACCTTAAACTGCTCTTCAAGAATAGTTTTTAAATGAACTTTTTTCCACGATGGAATATTCTGCACATCACTTATAATACCTTTTTCACGGTCAACCAGCCCGGGAATGCCGATACCAATGCTCAGCACTTCCTCGTCAAACAGTTGATCCACAACATTAATGATAACATCGAGAATATCCCGCGGATTCTTGCTTAGTGTCGGAATAAGCTTATAAACCACCTCACTCAGTTGGTTATCGTCAACCCTGCCGGCAGCCACTTTTGTTGCACCGAGGTCTATTCCTATCAAGCCATTGTCTGTAAAAATCATTTTCCCTTAAATATTTCTTTAATAGTTACTACTTTATTATTAATGATAGGTCGTGCCCAAAAGCTGATACTCAGAATGTAGCCCAGCGTGATAAACAGAAACATCATTCCTGTTTTTAATGAAGTCAGATCGCTAATACTGCCAATCAACAGTTGCACCACTGCACCACCCGCAATGCCAGTCATCAAGATTCCTGCAAACGAACCGTGGTGTTTCGATACGGAATTTAATCCCAGAGAAACAATGACCGGATACATTACCGAAAGAAAGAATCCGGAAACGGGAAATGCCCATAACGCAAGTTCTCCCCCGGCAAACAGGCCAATGCCAAGACTTATCATGGCAAAAAGGGTAAACCACCGCAGCACAATCTTGCTGTCGAGAAGTTTTAAAAGAATCAGTCCCAGCACACCGCCAACTGTCATTAAGCCCCAGAAATAGGAAACAGCATTGGCACCAATAGTTTCCGGATTAAAACCGTGGTAGTTGCTCAGAAATTTCGACATCCAATAGGAAATCCCCTGTTCTGTTCCCACATAAGCAAAAATGCCCAGAAAATAGAGGATAACATATTTGTTTTTAAATAGTTCGGCATAGCTTTCTTTGGAGCCAATTTTTTCGTCTTCCTGCAGTTTTACTTTGGGAAACTTTACAAAAGCAATCACCAAAATCATTAAAATGCTGACCAATGCAAAAACCCAGTACACCGAAACCCACGAAAGGGAGTGCGGCACCAAATCGCTCATCAACCCAATGAAAGGTTTATTTATATTTTTTTTGTCGATGTTGGTAACAAGATAGGAATACATTTGCGGGCTGGCGAAGGATGCCAGGCCGAAAATAAGCTGTGCCAACACCGAGTTAAAAGCGTAATGTTCTTCGCCGCCGGCTACCCGCAACATTGGGTTAATAACAACCTGTAACGCAGCCATTCCTGTTCCGATGATAAACAGCGAAAAGACAAACACATCAAATTTTGGAAAAAGGGCAAAGACCAACGCGCCGGCAAAGGCCAACAAAAAGGCCAGCATCATCATCCGCTTTTCGCCCCATTTTTCCAGTAAAACTCCTGAGGGAATCGACATAACGCCGTAGGCGATAAAAAAGGCAAAAGGCAGAAATCCGGCCATGGTTTCTGTCAGGTTGTACCCGGCAGAAACATTGGGGTTGAGTGCCCCCAGAATGTTTGTCAAAAATGAGATAACAAAAAAGGTAACTAATATAAGTACTACTATGGTATAATTCCGTTTCATTTTACAGCTTCTTTAAATTATATCCGCTTACAATAAGTTGCGGTTTCCTGTTTTCCAGATATCTGTTCTTGATGGTGGCTGTCAGTATGCGGGTTTCGCCCGGCAGTAGCGACACATAATTATCTGACCACAACACCGGAAGAATGATGTTTCCGGTTTTTTCATCCCGGATGGTCGGATGTACAAAAAAGGCAATGTATCGACTGTTGTTGGTGAGGGTAACCCTGAATTCCGTTGTTTTCCTGTTCCGCTTTTGCTTTATGGCAGTGCCGAGTTCGACTCTTGGCATATGATTCAGCGCTGTAAAATCGGCATACCGGCTCGATGGGGTGTGGAAATTCCAATGAGGGACTTTGGATTTGTAATCCAATTTGTCAGGTTTGGCCGAAAGCCAGTAAAAATTGTTATCAATTTCTTTTCCATTTTCATCAATCAGTCTCAGGTCGAGGAAGTAAACCGGTGTTCCCCAGTTCTTTTGCGGCAGGATGAAGATTTCGCGGCTGCTGTTTGCTTTCAAATCAACATCTATTTCTTTTTCAAATTTCAGAACAGAGCTATCATTGTACACCCTGATTTTCAGTATGCAATTGTTTTTATTGTTCAATTTGTCGTTGACTACAAAAAGTGAATGACGGGCATAATCATAAACAACATGAAAGGGCTGAGAGGCTTTCTTTGCCCCGTAGTAAGCCCCGTTGGGCATTAGGTAATAGTCGTAAAGCTGCCAGTACATGTTAGGCCAGGCCGAGTTGAGCATCCACTGGATAACACCGGTAGCTTTGTAGCGATTAGCAGAAAAAGCTTCAAACATAGGCCGCATAAGTTCGTAATTCAGTAATTGTGCCTTTTGGGCATATGCTTCTGCCGAGGTGGCTTTACCATAACGTGCCTCCAGCGCTTTGGTATAACGGTCCAGTGTTCTAAACGCATTAATTCCGTGTGCGCAATGGTAATTCCATATGGAGTCGATGGGCCAAAGGTGATTTTTGGAGATCATTTTTTTGATACTTCCTAATGGAGGCACCTGTGCTCCGGGACCTGTTTCGGTGTTAAAACCAAAAGCACCGCCATAAAGTGTATCTGAAAACCAATACACCGGCGGCTCATAAGCATATGGACCACGCATTTTTACACCGGTAGGACCGGCCAAGGATGTCCATTCTCTGGCAGAGGCCAGATAGACTCTCGTAGAGTCAAATTCAGACAGAATGTTCAGATATTTCTTTTCCAGAGCCGGTTTGGGAATTTTGTCGCTGCCGCCTAGCCAGGTAAAAATGGAGGGATGATTTCTCAACCACACGATTTGATCCTGCCAGGCATGACTCATCATATCAATGTCCGAAGAGGATAAAATGCCACCGTATTTTTTATCGCATGCTTTCCCAAGCTGGTCTTTCCACTCCCATTGGGCGCTCCAGCCCACCATAATCATAATTCCCATCTGGTCACAAAGATTGTAAATTGTCTGACTGTTTCCCCAGAAGCCTTCGAGACGAATGGTGTTCAGACCCATGTTTCTAACATACTCGAGCTGGTTTTCAACACTTTCATGAGTGTCGTCCAACAGCAGTCTGTCTGTCCAGCCACCACCCCGGATCAATATCTTTTTGCCATTGATTTTAAAACCCCGGAAACCTTCTTTGGTAAAATATGAAGAGACCGTTCTTATACCAAAAGCGACAGCCTTTTTATCGAAGATTTTTTTATGATGACGAAAGACAAAACTGGCATGATATAGATAAGGAGTACCCAAAGTATACGGCCACCAAAGGTGGGGATGCTCAATCTTCAGGCGGGGGAAATCTTCAGGTGTAAAGATTACTTTTTTTCTTTCGCCCGGGGCCAGAGAAACCGATTTTGATAGTTCGTTTCCGTTGATTTTTAAAATCACTTCCCCCGACTGGTTTTTTTTCCGGTAATTGATAATATCCACAGAAGCTGTCAGTTCGGCTTGTGAGAGATCTTTTGTTAACTCACTTACCACAAACGGATTACTTACCCCAACACCGTTGTTTGTCTCCAAAAATACAGGACGAAAAATACCCATATTACCATCCGGAGATGGCGGATTCCAGTCAACAAATCCGATGGAAAAATCGCCGGCCCTTTTAGGAAATACTTCTACAGCTAAAACATTCTTTCCTTTTTTAACAGCATGGGATATGTTAAATTGATACAGTAGGAAAGCATTTTTTATCTGTGTGGTGTCGGCAATTTTCTTTCCGTTGAGCCAGATATTAGCTTTGTAATTAATTCCTTCAAAGCGTAACAGAACTGTCTGATGTGAGAAATTGCCCGAAAATTCAGTACGATACCACCAGGCTGAATGGAACGGCGCTTTAGAAATCTTCTCAAGATTGTTGTTCAGAAAAATATTTTTATACACACCATTTTGAACCAGCACGTGGAGTACGGTAGAAGGAACCTCTGCCGGGTACCAGCCTGTGAAGTTAAATCCGACTGAACTGATGGCCGCACCGTTTGCCGAGACAGAATCAGCACTGCAAATGACCCAGGCGTGTGATAATTGATGTTTTCCCGTGGCTGTTTGCTGTGCAAACATTTTAAAGGATGCTGATACCACCAGAAAAGCCAGTAGAAACAGTGATAGTAAGAAACGAAAACGGCTCATGGTTTATACTTTAATTTAACAGAATAATTTATTCTTTTTCAATTTGACGAGTAAAATAATCGATGTTTAAAATATTATGCAATTATTTGTACAAATATATTAAAATTTTCTATTCTTATATGTATTGATTTATATAGCTTTAACAAGACGTGGCTTAGTGATCATTTCTAAAATATTATGATAAAACATAAAAATTTATGAAAAAACTTGCACAACAAAACTCATTGCAGCAAACCGGCTAGATGTTTCAATGAAAATATTGTTAATAGCTCCGGGATGCAGAGAATTATCAGAAATGAAAAAATCATTAAAAGGAGCTAATTTTTTTCGGATTCAGGCAGGCAATTTTATTTTATTCTGATAGCCGACCCCTTTAATATAAAACTAACCGGCTTAACAGCAGTCTTCTGTTCATCGTCGATGTCCTGAATTTGTCTAATTAATATCTCGGCCGCTTCATATCCCATTTCATAAGCAGGAAGTCTCAGCAAAGACAAGTTACTGGCCATATTTAAAAAATGATTGGTTCCTATCTCAATCAGTATAAAGTCGTCCGGAACTTTCATATCCAGTTTCTCAGCAATTTTTAAAGTTTCCATAACTGCCGGAGCCCCTTTAACCAGAAGAGCCTGCGGTCTGTCTTTAGCAGTAAGCAGACGCCTGATTTCTCCGGCAAGCGGGTCTCCTCTCCTGCCGGCAGTAAACATAACGGAAGTAGAGATATATTCTTTCATTCCCAAAGTATCTAATGCAATTTCAAAAGAAGATTCTATTTGAAAATCTTCGGGTCTGTTATTGTCATCCAGTATTAAAGCAACACGGCTTACCTCCAATGTTCTGAGGTATCTGACAATTTTAGATACGCCTTGAAATATATCAGGCAAAACAGAACTGATTCCCGTCTCGGCATCAGGTTTAAAAACTGTTACCAAAGGCATTGCATCATTTTGAATTAACGAATAAAAATCTTCCGGAAGGTTTCGCTCAGAGAGAATATGAATAATCCCGCTAATGCCAAATTTTTTGTAATTGTCAAAGAATAAATTCACATTATTATCACTTCCCTGAGTATCAACAATAAAAGTATGATACTTCTTTTTATTCATAAGGTTGGTGATGCCCAAAACGGTTTCGATGTATAGATTATCCTTTAAGGAAGGGACAAAAACAACAACTGCCTCTGCCTTTTCAGGAGACATCAACTCGGGAATACCCGGATGGTATCCCAACCGTGAAGCCGCAACCTTAACCTTTTCTTTTGTTACATCACTAATATGGGGATTACCGTTTAAAGCTCTGGAAACGGTAGAAGCCGAAATGTTTAAAACATTCGCAATATCCTGAATACCAATTTTCTTTTTTTTCTTTTCTGCTTTCACCACCTTCTCTCCAAATTTATTTTTACAAAATTAATCAAAACCTACAATACGAAGTCCCGGGGGTTCTCCTTCAAAACAGCCTGAAACGACTATTTTGAAATAGAAAATGAGTTGCACACTTCCCTTCTTCTTATTTATCAAAAAAAAACAGCCTAATCTTATTAAATTTTCATAAAAAACGGTGACTTTAACAAATTTTTTAACAAAGTCTTGCTTTTTTTTTGGCATTACGCTTTTGAATATTGTAATTATTTGTATTTTTGGCGAAAAAAATGACAAGGATAAAACTATCAGATGAACAGTTGTCAGAACTTGACAATACTGAAAAACGGTTAAAGCAGCCTCAACTGGTTAAGCGGGTGCAAAGTATTAAACTCCGGAACAAAGGAATGACTAATATCGAGATAGGTAAATTTCTGTTGTTCTCTGATCAGACAGTGAGTAATTGGGCTCGTATTTATAAGACCAAAGGCTTACAGGCTCTGCTTCAATGGAACTACAAAGGCAAGGCATCTGTACTAACAGTAAGGCAGCAGGAAGAGCTGAGAAAGAGAAATTCAGAGAAGCCTTTTGTAAGAGCAGCTGAGGCTCAGGATTATATAAAACAGCACTTTGGAATTGAATTTCACTTGCACTGGGTTCAAAAACTCATGAAAAAGAACTTCACCTTACATACAGGAAAAACTCATTGACCGGTATAAAAAAGAAGGACTACTAAATGAAGTCTAAAAAGATGATAATCCCCTCTTATTTTACACCCCTGTTAACCATAACGTGCTTACCTCCATATTCCAAAAGCCTGAATTTGATTGAAAGACCGTAAAGATTCTACAAAAATACCGAAAAACAGGTGCTTATTAAAGCCGTTGATTTCAGGTTTTGAATTAACCAGGTCTGTAATATCCATAATAATAAAAACAGGATACTTAAAACTAAATACAAATTTTAAAAGAGGCATAGTATAATAAAAATTTATATATATTTGCATTCACAAACTAAAAAAATGTCATTATTCCAAGCAGACGGATTTATTGAGAAGCTCACAAGGGTTGAGCTAAAAAAACACTTCCAAAAGAAGAAAATCGTAAAGACTTTATATTTACACGGGCCACTTACCATGGCAGAAATAATGAAAGGTCTCGATATAAGCACCCCCACCCTGCAAAACCTGATTGATGAATTACGTAAAGAGGAAATTATCCAAATATTGGGTTCCGGTTCTTCCAAAGGCGGACGCCGCCCTAATCTATACGGACTTCGGAAAGATGCGCTTTATGTACTATCCATTAACATAGGTAATTACGTAACGCGTATGGCGCTATTCGACAGCAACAACAAAAAGGTTACGAACATCGGAGAGCTTCCTTTGGAGCTAAAAAATGATATCTCTATCATAAACCGGATTTATGAATTTGCCCTTGATATGATAAAGGAATCAGGGGTAGAAGAAAGCCGGATTCTCGGTGTGGGAATCGACATGCCGGGACTGGTTGATTCGGAAAAAGGAATTAACCATACTATTCTAAATTTTGACAGGCCTTTACGCGAACTTTTTGCAGAAAAGTTTAACAAGCCCATTGTTATTGAAAACGACACGCAGTCCAAAGCACAGGCAGAGTTTCGTTTTGGCAAAGCCATTGGTCAACAAAATGTTTTGGTTCTTCATATTGGTTGGGGAATTGGTTTAGGAATGATTTTAAACGGAAAACCATATAAAGGAGCCAGTGGTTTTTCCGGTGAATTTGCACACATCCCCATGACCGATGAAAGAGGCTATTTGTGCAATTGCGGAAAACGCGGTTGTCTGGAAACGGTAACTTCGGGAGCAGCCCTGACACGAATAGCTACGGAAGCCATTGAAAAAGGAGAGATGACTCTTATCAAAGAGATGGCACACAACAAAATTGAAAATATCACTCCTGATCTGATTCTGAAAGCAGCCCATAAAGACGATCAGTTTGCTATAAGCATTATTTCAAAAATAGGATTCGATTTGGGAAAAGGAATTGCTTCTCTGGTTCAAATTCTAAATCCTGAAATGATTATCCTTGGCGGACCTCTGGCCAAAGCAGGTTCTTATCTTACCACCTCCATTGAACAGGCATTACAGCAATACACTTTTGCTATTATTAGAGAGGGAATGACACTTGTTACCAGTGAGTTGGGAAATAATGCCGATCTGCTGGGTAATGTTATAAATGTAATGGAGAATTTGTTTGAAAATTAATGTCTGCTTAAATAATTTTATGTTTAACCTAAGGTGCTCATTGTATGAGATTACACTACTGTTACTCTTTTTTTGAGGAATGGGACAGCTCATTGCTCAGCGAATGATTACATCGGTTTGACTTTAGAAAAGAAAGTAATTAACACAACAGTAAAAAAACAGGAACCTTAAAATTATGAATACAGATATCTTTTCACGAGTTGAAGCACAATTTTTATCAAAACAGGATATCACTCCTGAGAATTCAAAAATCCCTTATCTGTTGGTGGACAACTTCCCCCATCTCGGAATGATTACAGCCTTGCGGTTTTTGGAATGGGTACAAGAAAATCCCAAAGGAGTTATTAGTTTGCCTACCGGTAAGACACCTGAATATTTTATCAAATGGACTGATTTTTTGCTCCAAAACTGGGACAATGAAAAAGGCAGGAAAATTTTGGATGAATATGGCTTACAACATAACCATAAACCTGATTTGAAAAATCTTCACTTTGTCCAGATTGATGAGTTTTTCCCCATAAATCCCTTACAGAAAAACAGTTTCTACAATTATGTAAATAAATTCTATATCAAAGGTTTCGGATTAAATCCGAAAAACGCACTTCTTATCAATGCCAATGAAATTAAGTTACACAACAACAGAACTTACAGGGAAATATTTCCTGATCTGAAAGTGGATCTCAGCCTCCGTTACCGCGAAGCCAAAACCAACCAGGAACGCTGCCAGAAAGAATCTATTTTTATGATTGATGACTGGTGTGCAGAATATGAACAGAAAATTCGCGAGAAAGGCGGGATAGGCTTTTTCCTTGGCGGGATAGGCCCCGATGGCCACATTGCATTTAACATCAAAGGCTCCGACCATTTCTCCACCACGCGGTTAATGGAAACAAACTTTGAAACCCAAGCCGTTGCAGCCGGAGATTTGGGTGGTATTGAAATTTCCAGAAACCGGCTGGTTATAACCATTGGCTTGAAGACGATTACTTATAACCCTGATGGGGTAGTTATTATATTTGCTGCCGGTGAAGCAAAAGCCGAGGTGGTTAAAAATGCATTGGAAAAAGAACCTTCGAACCAATATCCGGCCACAGCACTTCAAAAAATGAAAAACAGCCGGTTTTATCTTACCCGTGGAGCGGCGGTTAAACTTAAAGATAATATTGAAAATTATTATTCAGGGGAATGGAATAAAGAAAAGACGCAAAGAGCCGTTCTTGATTTGGTAAAAAAACTGGATAAATATGGGCATCACCTTACGCCGAACGATTTAAAAAACGACCCTTATTGCAGCAGAATTCCTAATGAAGGTAAAGATATTGTTCAGGAAGTGATAACGGATATCAAAAACAAAATTAATCTGGGGATGCAAAAAGAGCATAACCAACGGTTTTATCACACAGGTCCGCACCACGATGATATCATTCTGGGATTGTTACCTCATGTTTCACACCAACTGCGTGAAGCTTCCAATACTTTTGATTTTACTATCCTTACCTCCGGTTTTACAGCAGTAACTAATCTCTTTATTTTAAATACACTTAAAGATATTCTTCATTTTCTGGATAAAGATGAAATCCAGATGATTCACTACCCCGATTTTTATAAGACAGGGTACAAATACAAGTGGGACAAAGATGTAAATCATTACCTCGGCAAAGTAGCATCAGGAGAACCCATCGAGCGCCGCCGTGGATTGAGCCACCGGCTGGTACGCGCATTGGTAGAAATTTATCAGCTGAAGAATACAAAGCAACTCGAAAAACAAATTGAAAAAAATATAGAGGTTCTTGAAAATTCGTACGATGGAGAAAAAAACACGCCTGATATTCAGAAACTGAAGGGGATGCTGCGTGAATTTGAAGAGGAACTTGTATGGGCACACTTTGGGGTACGCGTAAAAAATGTGCATCACCTCCGTTTGGGTTTTTACACAGGCGATATTTTTACCGAACAGCCCGAACATTCGCGTGACGTAATCCCCATTTTGGAACAACTGAAAGAGATTAAACCTACGGTAATCAGCCTGGCTTTCGATCCGGAAGGCAGTGGTCCCGATACGCATTACAAAGTGTTACAAGCCATTGCCGAGGCGGTCAGGCTTTGGCAAAAGGAGGAAGACCTGAGCCATCTGCGCATAATTGGCTACCGTAATGTCTGGTATCGCTTCCACGCTGCCGAAGCCGATGTAATCGTTCCGGTATCGTTGAATTCGCTGGCTATTCTGGATGAGGCTTTCACCGATTGCTACCTGAGCCAGGTAAATGCCTCATTCCCAAGTTATATGTATGATGGGAAATTTAGCACACTGTCACAACAAATATGGATTGAGCAAAAAAAACATATCGAGCTGCTACTTGGAAAGAATTTCTTTTACGAAAATCTTTCGCCACAACTTCGGGCGGCCCACGGACTGTTGTTTTACAAAAGTATGGATGTGGACACCTTCCTGAAACAAGCCAGAGAGCTGGAGAAATCGATGGAAGGGATTTAAAAAAAGCGGCAAAATTTAAAACATGAAGAAAAAGAGCGAGCAGGGTTACCCCAGAATGGTAGTAGGTGTTGATATTGGTGGTACAAAAATATCTGCGGGATTAGTGGAAAATGAAGAAGTACTTATTCGGGAAACAATTCTAACGCCAAATACTGACAATCAGAAAGACGTAATTGAAGCTGTTTTTTCAGTCATAAAAAAAGTTACCAATAAAGGGGTCTCCGGTATTGGTATCGGGGTTCCCGGACTTGTTGATACAAAAGCAGGTATTGCTTACGATATTCAAAATATTCCGGCATTAACCGGCGCTTCGCTGAAAAACACATTGGGAAACTATTGGGGAACACCTGTTTCAGTAAATAACGATGCCAATTGTTTTGCCCTTGGAACCAAAAATTATGGAGAGGGTAAAAATTTTCAGAACCTTGTTGGCCTGAGTCTTGGAACGGGACTTGGCGGAGGCGTTGTGATAAACGGACATTTGTATGAGGGTGCAGGTTGTGGTGCAGGTGAATTTGGATTTCTGCCTTACGGCGAAGGAATTATGGAACAGTATTGCAGTGGAAAATTTTTTCTTCGCCAATACAACATCACCGGGAAAAAGGCCGCATCGCTTGCATTGCAAGGCGACAAAGATGCATTGCAAATGTTTAATCGCTTTGGCTATCACTTAGGCAAGGCCATAAAAATTATTGCTCATGTTTTTGCTCCCGAGGCAGTTATGCTGGGTGGCTCTATCAGCAAAAGCTTTCAGCTTTTTGAGCAAAGTATGTGGTCTGAAATCCGAAATTTTCCTTACAGCCACGTAATTGACAAACTGGAAGTGTTACCCGTTACCAACCCCGACATTGCCATTGTAGGCGCAGCATCCCTCATTGAAAATTAAATTTGTAACAGACAACACAAATAGTAATTAAATCAATAAATTTATTGCATAGAAATCTGGAAAACACTTCATTCATTTAGATAAAAACGTAAGCCGATGACAAGAACAACAGTAAACAGTAAGCAAAATAAGTTGGGTCCGATAATGATTATTGGATTGTTATTTTTTATTTTTGGCTTTGTTACCTGGCTCAATGCTACACTGATACCTTACCTAAAAACAGCCTGCGAGCTGACCTCTTTTGAATCGTATCTCGTTACGTTTGCCTTTTATATTTCTTACTTTGTCATGGCCCTGCCCTCCTCGAGAGTATTGGAAAAAATAGGATTTAAGAACGGTATGTCACTGGGATTACTCGTTATGGCGTTGGGAGCACTTATTTTTATTCCGGCAGCGTACACGCGTACTTATGTTTGGTTTTTAACCGGTCTGTTTGTGCAGGGTACAGGTCTGGCACTTCTACAAACAGCTGCCAATCCGTATGTTACCATTCTTGGTCCCATCGAGAGTGCAGCTAAACGTATCAGTATCATGGGTGTCGCCAATAAATTTGCCGGCATCTTAAGCCCGATTATTCTCGGAGCAGTTATTTTGAACGGTATTGGAAAACTCAACAAAGATTTGACCGGCATGAGTGGTGTCGACAAGGCAGCAGCATTGGATACGCTGGCTCTAAAAGTTATTTTACCGTATGTGGTTATTGCTGTTGCGCTGGTGATTATGGCTGTACTCATTTGGGTTTCAAGCCTGCCGGAGGTTGAAGCCGGAGAAGAGGAGGTTTCTGACAACGAAGTGAAACGAACCAGTCTTTTCGGGTTCCCCTACTTCTGGCTCGGCGTGGTAGCTTTGTTCTTTTACGTAGGCGCCGAAGTAGTGGCTGTAGATACACTGATTAACTATGGCCTTTCGCTCGGCTTCGGGATCAAGGTGGCCAAATTTTTCTCATCCTTCACACTAATAGCCATGATTGTAGGTTATCTTGTGGGGATTATTACCATCCCCAGATTTATCTCACAGCAAAAAGCACTACGCTACTTCTCAGTGCTGGGGATTTTGTTTACACTAATTGCCGTTTTTACACATGGTTACATCTCGGTACTGTTTGTTGCTGCCCTCGGTTTTGCCAACTCCATTATGTGGCCGGCAATCTGGCCGCTGGCTATTGACGGATTAGGGAAATTTACCAAACGGGCTTCAGCTATCATGGTCATGGCTATTGCCGGAGGAGCCACCATTCCTTTGATATACGGTTATCTTTCCGGAATCCCGTCTGTAGGAAGTACACACGCCTATTCCATTTTGATAATTTGTTATGCTATTATTTTCTGTTTTGCCACATGGGGTTATAAAATTGGTAAACATAATGTGTAAATATTTAAACAACAGCTCCCGGGAGAAGTTAGCACTCTTTTTTTGATCGCTTTTTCGCCTTCAGGGAAGATGTCCTTGTCGAAGCATGGTTTTGTTCACGGTAAATTATTGAAAAACGAAGATAGTCCGGAAAGGTTAGTTCCTCCCTAATTTAATATAAAAGAAGAAAGGCTTGAAATGAATGAATACACTGCACTTGGATTAATGTCGGGGAGTTCGCTGGATGGCGTTGACCTGGCTTTTTGCCGGTTTTTTGAAGAAGGACAATCCTGGCATTACCAGATTGAGGTTGCTGAAACCATAGCTTACAATGAGGTTTGGAAACATTTCTTAATGGAAAGTCTCCATGTAAGTGCAGAAGAATTACCTGCCAGAGATGTAAAATTTGGAAGTTATCTGGGAAAGCTGATTAATGATTTCCTGAAACGCCGCAATTTGAAACCCAATTTGATTGCTTCGCATGGTCATACACTTTTTCATCGGCCCGAACAAGGTTTTAGTTTTCAATTAGGTTCCGGACAGGCCATTGCCGTAAAAACCGGAATAGAAACTATTAGCGATTTTCGCAACAAAGATATTTTGTTGGGTGGACAGGGAGCGCCGTTGGTTCCCATTGGTGACACACTGCTTTTCGCCGATTATGATTTTTGTCTGAACATTGGCGGTATTGCCAATATTTCTTTCGATGTGAATGGAATTCGTAAGGCATTGGATGTTTGTCCGGCCAATCAGCTGCTAAATCATTTAAGCGAACTATTGGGAAAGCCCTATGACAAAGGAGGGGAGATGTCACAAAAAGGACGTATCAATTTCGACTTATTCGATTTACTGAATAGAAATTCGTTTTACGAACTGGATTTCCCCAAGTCGTTGAACAACGAAACTGTCCGGACTGAATTTATCCCATTAGTGGATGAATTTGAGGCATCTGTGCAAGATAAATTACATACGGTGGTGAAACATATTGCTTTTCAGATTGCTCAAATCGGCAAAAAGCAGGCGAGCAAAAGGATGTTGGTTACAGGCGGAGGCACCCATAACAACTTCTTACTGGATTCCATCCGGAAGGCAGGCAATTTTGAGCTGATTATTCCCGAAAAGCAACTCATTGACTTTAAGGAAGCTCTTATCTTTGCATTTATGGGTATGCTGCGGCATCTGGGGCGTAATAATTGCCTGGCTTCGGCTACGGGAGCAAGGCAAAACAGTTCGGTAGGGAATATTTTTTATCCCTGAGTCTTCTTTAGTATCATCAAAATCGAAAAGACCCGGTCACCATCTTCCTCCCGCACTAAAATGGTTAATTTATTTGTTGTGGATATAAGTTCCTCAATATTAATATTCTCCAATGCAAGATTCTTTAAAATGTAATAAACGAATCCGATTTGTTAATAAACGGAACTACCCATCCGGTTAAAGGCTTATGTAGCATACGCACAACGACCTAGTTACTTAACCACTTTATATTTTTTTGATTTTTTATAGACATGCCGTATCCATATGGGTAGGATAATCACGCCTGCAAAAAGATACGGATAGTATGAAATAAGACGCCAGAAAATGGCCAGCGTGGTAATCCAGGCTTTGTTAGGAATGAGGTCACCGAGAAAGTTGGTGAAGATATATTCGGCTATACCACTACCTCCGGGTGTCGGGCTCACCAGCAAAATAATCCACATACTCAGCTGGCGGCCATAAATCAAAAACTGGTCGTAGAAATTTTTGGACTGTTCAAAAAAAGCGAGAAACAGGAAATTAACCACCCAATATCTTCCAGTCCAGGAGATAATTGTTGCCAACCCACTTTTGAACCAATAAATAAACGGTTTTTTTTTAATGATTTTAGAAGTCTGGATGAGCTGATTGGCCCATTTTCGGGCACCCATCCGCCATTTTTTCAACAATGGAAAAAGAAAAACCCAGGAGATAAACAATTTGAAGAGGTGGGGGTTCACGAACAAAGCATAAGCAAGGAAGAGAGTGTAAACGAAGATGATACCAAAGCCGATATAAAAACCATAGATAATCTCCGAGTAATAATGTGCTTCGGGAGGGAAAATATTGTTACCATAAAAGAGATAAACCAAAGGGACGGAAAGAATGAAGAAAACCTCATCAAGGAAAATGGCGGTAAGCACCACGGCCGTGCTTTCGCCTCCGCTGAGCCCTTCTTTGTAAAGAAAGAAAATTGCCGGGGCGGTACCACCCACCACCGATGGCGAAACAGCAGAGCTAAACTCCCACAGCATAATGACATTGAAAGCCTGTTTCCAGCTGAGGCGACTGTCAGTAAGAATAATGAGGCGATACATGTAAGACACATCGCGTACAAACATCATCGAAAAAGCAATAACGAGAAAAAGCAGCGTATGCCAGGTAAACTCAACAAAAGAAAAGGCCTCCGCATTAAAATTGCGATACAATAACCAGCCGCTTACCCCTACTCCGATAAGAATGGGAATAATAATACGCGAGGGACGAAGGCTGTTTATGATTTTATCCAATTTTCCTGCAATTTGATTTTACAAAGATACGTAATCTATCCCGCAATAGTAAAGCAGACAGAAAGAGTAGCCATAATGACAGTCGACAATAAAAACATGCGCCATAATGGCGGTTAAGATTAAATTTACGAACAATTTTGGAAGTGGTACAGGATTTGAAAAACACGAATTGAAATTTAGTAACAAAAACAGTATTAATTAAAATAATAGGAGGATCAAACCATGAACTTAGTAAAATTT
>CAYYOW010000023.1:0-25784 GCA_964473395.1 uncultured Lentimicrobiaceae bacterium
AACAGTTTTTATACAGCAAAATTTCCTGACCAGTTTGAGAAAATTAAAGTCATGTCGGCTGGGGTAGGTGTTCGGGGCGGCAACAGGCTGCAATACCACGGATATGTCAGATGGCGCAGGCTTTACGACCGCTTTGAACTTTTCAGAGAAGGCAAAAACTGGTATCAAAGAGAGGGCGACTGGCTTGTAAAAGGCGTGGATAGTGCTGGATTTCATACACCGGTCGGATTTTTCCCTTACCGGGAGCCAAATTTTCATCGAACCGATGTGGCCGGTGCGGCGGGAAGTATCGGCTTCCGGTCGGCTTTAGGAAAAACAGCTGCCGGTGTTTCGTATCAGTATGACAAAATTCTGAGTAATGTGCTGGGAGATCTTATGAGTGATACCCTGTTTTCCTCGATTGATAAGGGAGCATTTTACAACCACCTGAAAAGTCGGCAGCAGTTCAACGTTTTCCTGAACCAACTTTATCAAAAACAAAATTTCTCCGTTTCGGCAGGTTTAAACCTTTTTTATGATGCCGATTATGGCTTTACACTGTCGCCGGGCTTCGACATGTCCTGGTTCATCACGGGAAACCTGAAAACTTACATCTCGGCTAACCGTGCTATTCGTTTGCCGACTTTCACTGACCTCTATTATCAGGGTCCCGATCATATCAGTAATCCGTTTCTGAAACCTGAAAAGACTTACGGCTTTAGCGGGGGAGTGCAATATTTCCGGAAAGTCATTACTTTTTCGGCTTCTCTTTCATATAGGCTTGGTTATGACATTATTGACTGGATAAAAAAGACTCCGGATGCCAAATGGGAGAGCATGAACCTAACGCGAATGAATACGCTCGGTGTCAGTTTTTCATTTGATTATGTTCCTGTGAAGACCGGCCGCCATTTTTTAGAATCCTTACGGTTGAATTACAATTATCTACATTCCGACAAAAGCGCTTCCGGATACGTCTCTCTCTATGCCCTCGATTACCTTCGCCATAACCTGAGTATTTATCTCCGGCATGCCATTGTCCGCCGGTTATCCGCCGGATGGACATTTTCTATCCAAAAGCGCAACGGTGAATATTTCGATTACGAACAAAACAAAAAAGTATCTTACAGCACAGTCTTTCTTTTGAATACGAAAATCCAATACAAGATACCGCGTTTTACTTTTTTCGTTCAGGCCAACAACATACTGAACCAGACTTACCGTGATATTGGCAGTGTGGTTATGCCGGGTATCTGGGTAACGGGAGGTTTGCAATACCACGTGTCGTTGAAAAAATAATCTCTTTGCCCCACTACCCGCCGAAAGCCAATGCCGTTAAGGAGCTGTCCCGCGTAAACTTGTATTTACCGAATTATCAGTTTTTTCACTTGCTTCGTGCTTCCCGTATTCATAACCATGAAATAAAGCCCACGGTTGATGCTATTCAGCCCAAAGTGCAGGTGGTTTATTCCTTGCCTGAAATTACCTTTATAAAGAATCCTAACCTTGCGGCCGGTTAAATCAAAGAGGGAGATTTCTCCCGAGGAAGGTCTCCCCATATTCCATTTTACTTCAATTTCCGAAGTAGCCGGGTTGGGGTAAACAGTGAGGCTTTCCCCAATCGTATTTTGTTTGTTTTGCGAAACACCAAGGATAAAATCGGGCCGTGTCAGCCTTTTGGTAGTGTATAGCCTGTATTCACCCGGTGTTAGCGTAATGGCAGCATTTGTATTGGTAACATTGATGGAGTCGCCGCCAAAGTAATTATACCACCAGCCTGTTTTCTGAAAATTGGGTGTAATGCTTTGCTGTGTTACATCGAAATTACCCAAAACCGTTACATCCATACTCGCATCAGTCAAATGAATCAGTTTTGTAGCACCACTTACATCTAAATTATAGTTTTTTGTCTGGAAAACAGGCTGTGTCTTTTTCAGGTGAATCAATGCAGACCAAACACCATACAGATGTTTTCTGTTCATATCCTGGTAATAATCCCAACGAATAGGCTTGGGACTGGTTCGGCAATCGTTGTTTAACGAGCCATCTTCACACCGATTGATGGAGTAATCATACCCCAGTTCGCCAAACATCCAAATCATTTTGGGTCCCGGAATGGTAAAGAAAAATGCCCCGGCCATTTCCATACGTTTCAAAGCTGTTGGAATATTTTTAATGTCATAGGTTCCGGAAGAATTCCCGTATTGTTCATTTTTATACATCAGGCGTTGTTCATCATGGCTTTCCATATAGCCCACAACACCGGCCGGATTGGTGAAACCACGTTTCTCATACGATATCCCTGAAAAATCGGAACCTTGTGCATATCCCATGGTTGCCTGGTTGTAATTATTGTTGGCGTTTCCCCATACCAACATCCCATAATCTGTCAGTATTTTTTCTTCAGAATTAGCTGTAAAGAGTTCTAATATATCATAAGCATTGGGAAATGCTTTGTGGATATGGTCATAAATATGTTCTAAGTGATTAATTCTTGACTGATCATAAGCAGACCCATCACCCGGCGTATTGGTAAACCCTTTGGCAAAATCAAACCGATAACCATCAATTTTATATTGCGATAACCAATAGTTTGTTACACTATCAACAAAACGAACCGTTTGGGGGCTGTCATAATTAAAATCATTTCCCCACTGGTAAACCGGGTTGGGAGAGGTTTGGTTAAACCACGGGTTATCGGCTGCCGGCTGGTTTTTGGCAGAATTCCAATACATCTTGGCGAGTGGACACGTTCCCATAGCATGGTTGAGTACTATATCCATAATAACGGCGATGCCATTGGCGTGACATGAATCTACAAATGCTTTAAATGTATTTTTCGGTCCGTAATATTTGTCGGGAGCAAAATAATAGTTGGGATTATATCCCCAGCTTGAATTCCCTTCGAACTCACTTACAGGCATAAGCTCAATGGCATTAATGCCCAACCGTTTCAAGTACCCAAGTGTGTCAATAATATCATCAAAAGTGTGTCCTTTTGTAAAATCACGGACAAGTAGTTCGTAAACCACGAGATTTTCCTCTTTGGGTGCTTTAAAATTGGTGATTTTCCATGGATATGGCGTCTGGTCGGTTTGCAGAACGGTGGCAATGCCGGTGGTCTTACCTTTGGGGTATTTTATCAGGTTAGGATATGTTTTCAGGCTTATATATTGATCGTTCCATGGGTCACTCACTTTGTCAGCATACGGATCGCCAACGCGGATAGTTCCATCAATAAGGTACTGAAAAACGTACTCTTTTTTAGGTATTAAACCTGTTATTTTTATCCAAAAACGGTTATTATCAGGTGTAATGTTCATGGCCCACTTGTCGCCCACTTCCCAGTTGCTGAAATCGCCAATGGCAAATATGTGCTTTTTGTAGGGAGCATAGAGACTTAAGACAACTGTACTGTCGTTGATGTAATTAATGCCATCGCGTACTCCGGCTGGCAGAGCTGCCACTACAGGCGCCCGGTTGACGTAATAGTAAACGGAATCGTAAACTATTGTACTGCCTTTTACCGCTTTGGCAATAATCCAGTGTCTTCCATATTGGCTGGCCACAATTTTATAGGAAAAAGAGGAAGCCGTATCAGCTACAAGGACCTGATTATCCAATAAGAGATAGGTGGAATCGGCATTTGAACTGTTTCCCTGCACAACGACAGTGTCATTTAAATTGACAATATCCGGCTTGCTGGCGGGAAGAGTGATTTGTATGTTTGTACCGGCTTGGTAAACGTTATAAAAGACATCACCACCATCGGCCTCCCTTCCTGTTTTGGAACCATCAGCAGAACGAAAGACAAAAGCCATCTTCAGAATTTTTTCGCCGGAAGGAACGCTATAGTACGCTCTGATAGATGGTGTTATATTTAGTTGCCAAAGGTTGTTGCCCAAACTAGTCATTTTACAGGCGGGAATATTCTCGCTCCAATTGGCTTTCACATATTTCCAGTCGGAAGACGAGGTGCTATTGACAGTAATTACACCGGTATGGGCATATACGTCTCCGGTAAAACCTTTCAGTCCGGCGTCGCCCTTGGAGGCATCAAAAGTGATGGTAACACTGTCCGAAGCGGTCGGTAGAGAAGGATAGGAAGTAATGACCTGAGCATACCCCCCCATTGTACTGAGAAGGACCAGAAAAAAACCAAGAGTAACTTTTTTTATCATGGAAGTAAAGATTTGGATGTTAAGCTGTAAGTAACAAAGGTATTATATAAAAGGATACAATTATGTTAAATATGTAAAAGAAACAGCATGTAATTTATGGTAAGAAACCGCAATGAGCCTTTTCCTGTACTGCAATCGTTTGAGTAGGGTATAGGCAAGGGCAGGAAAGGGATATTGGCAATTTAGAATCATAATTGGTATAACTTGCGTATCAATAAAAAAGAGGTTGCTTTTCGGCAGCCTCTTTTTAGGTTGTTTATTATAGCAAATATTGTTTTTATAAGTGCTTTCTAAACTCAAAATTCAACAGCCTGATAAATATCAACAGATTACTAAACTATATCAGTTTGAAAAAGTTTTGGCAGGATTAGGGTACTTGGTTTCCCCTTCCTGCCAAAACTTCTGATATTAATTTTTTTTCAATTCATATTTATAAACTGTATGACTCAGGTCTAAAACTATGGTATAACTACCCGCAGTTGCCACATGGATATTACCAGTATTAAACTGCAATCTACCATTTTGGTCCTTGCTACCGTAGTTTAAGTCCCATGAACCATTTGCCCTGAATTTTATATCACCAACTACTAAATTTAGGGTGACTGTCCAAAGCTGAGTGGTCGGACTATAGTGCATGGGGGTGTCAGTACTCCACCCGCCCGGAGTGGCATCGCCAATCAATCCCCAGGTGGTTTTCAGGGATGTCCATGTCAGGTCGGTAGTGTTTACATTAAATTTGTAGAAACCCGAATCGGGAACAGATAAATTACCTGCACTTCCATCGGTACTTAGTGTTCCTGGGGTGCTGCCACTTCCATAATTGGTATGGCTCCAGTCCCGGGCACTGGTAAATTTAAATTCTCCGGCAGTTTTCATGTAAATATAACCTTCAAAATTACCATCGCTGTTTAATGATCCGATAGAATCGGCAGCACCAGGATTCCATCCCTGATAGGCACCGGGAACATAGAGCTGCGGATAAGCAATGGGAATATAGAAAGGCGTTATATTAACGTTTGTAACCTGAGAAAAGACAGTGTCCACCTGGCTACTTACAATAGCAATGACCCTGAAAGAAACATCTATCGGAAGTGGTACCTGAGGGTCAACTTCGAGCAACAGAACTTTATTGTTCAAATCATTCACAAGAACATTCAGACTGTCCTTACTTTTAGTATGGCCAACTGATAAGGCATTTTTGAAATTATTACCTTTTCTGTCAATCTGTACGTAATAGTTTACAGCCACATTAAAACCATATTGAGCTGATGACCATGCAAAGGTCACCGTGTTGGCACTGTTTTCTTTTGTAAAAGTCATTGTGCTGCCATCAGTAGGACTTTTCAGCACAGGAGACGTTATGTTATTCGGATCCAGCACGACATTGGTTCCTTCCTTTTGGCAGGAATAGAAACCAATCATGGTTACCAGGGCCAATAATAATATTGATATCTTTTTCATTTGATTCAATTTTAGAGAATTAATAACCAGGATTTTGTATTAAATTAGGATTGGCTGTGATATCTGAAGCCGGAATAGGATAAAGATCGTAATGGCTGTCAGTAGCCGTACCATCTTTTACGCCACCTTTCCATGGCCACAGGTAACTTCCGCCTGTGAATTTACCAAAACGGATAAGGTCTGTTCTCCTTTGCGCTTCCCAATACAGTTCACGAGCTCTTTCGTTTAGAATAAAATTAAGAGTCAGGTCTTTGGCAGTAATGTTACCACCATTATCTCCGTAAGCTCTTTCGCGAAGCAGGTTAATATAACCAACTGCAGTTGCCATGTTGCCACCGGTTCCGCCTCTTACAACGGCTTCTGCATACATCAGATATACATCAGCCAGCCTGAACAACGGGAAGTCAGTATCGGGGAAGGTCAGGTCTGAACCTGGAACGCCAGTTGAAGTAATATTTTTAAATTTAGTAATAGCATAGCCATCAGTAAATTTTCCTACATCTTTTATTGCCAGACTTTGGCCATCAGTATAGAACATGGCACGATGATCGTAACTTTTTCTAACAATACTGTAAGTATAATCAGGTGCACCTAATTTTAAAGTGATGATGTAGGTTCCGGCCTGAGTAATGTTGATGTTGTCGCCTCCTTCTTCCAGAACACCGGTAGCGCCCGTATCACCATAGTTAATATTCCAACTGTCATTGGCACGGAATTTTATCTGTCCCACAGTCAAATCAAGTGTTGCGGTCCAGGTGCCGGTAGCCGGGTCATAAGTCATGTTCTGATCAGAATTCCAGCCATCAGCTGTGGCATCACCAATTACGCCCCAGGTAGTTTTCACTGTGCTATAAGTGAGTTTGTTCAGATCTACATTGACTTTGTAATATCCGGCATCGGCAACAGTGATATTATCGCCTCCCGGATCAAGTGTTCCGTCTGCACCGTTATCACCCCAGTTTGGATCGCTCCAAGTGGTACCATTGACAAATTTAAATTGAGTTCCGGCATCAGGAAAATACAAATAGCCTTCGTACGTGCCATCACTTTTTACCGAAGCAACAACAGTGTTGTTATTGGCAGGATCCCACCCCTGATAAGAACCAGGAACATGCAATAGGGGGTAACTTGCTTTGGTGTTTTTCAGCTTGGTGGGAACAACGTTGGTTGTTGATGTTATATTGGGATAGAACTTCTTAACCAGAGCACTGGTAGTACGTGTTCCTGCCCAACCACCATCAATACCAAAGTCGGCAGGATTCATACTTCCACCAACGGCAGCGTGGATGATAAAGGTAGTTCCGCCCCATGTTTTGGTATGGACACCATCGAAGTTAATAGGAAAGATGACCTCATTGTTATTCAAATTATTATCTGCCAAAAACAAATTTGCATATTTAGGTTCAAGTGAGAAGCCGGCGTTGATAATCTTTTTAGTATAGGTAATAACATCGGTATTCCTTTCCTGACCGGTAAAAACTTTGGCATTAAGATAAAGTTTTGCAAGCAGCATCCAATCAGCTGCTTTATCGGCACGGCCATATTCATTTTGACGTGCATCTATCAGATTCGGTTCAATAGCTTTCAGCTCCGATTCTATATATTTGAATAAGTTAACACGTGAAATTTGTTTTGGGAAGAAGGCACCCACAGGGTCTTTTTCAGTAACAAACGGAACGCTTCCAAATTCATCCAGTGCATGGTAGTAACTCAATGCGCGCATAAAACGGGCTTCGGCACGGTAATGAACAATTTTAGCTTTCAAAGCGGCATCAACTCCCCGTGTATTCAGTTTGGCATCTGTTGTTTGACGAAGAAATTCGTTACAAAGTCCGATTTGATAAAATACACGATAGTAAAAGGCAGTGATAAAAACATCGCTGGAACCCCAGTCCTGATTATGAAAATTCTTAACAGTTTGATCGTTCCACGAGATAACTGCCTCATCGGTAGGAAGCTCTTCGAGATACCATAGTCCACGCAGGTACTGACCAAAACCTTCGTCAATACCACTAATGTCGGACATTCCGGAAGGGCCTTCTTGTCCGGATACAGCCAGTCCGGCATATATTTTAGCCAGCGCTTCTTTGTAGGCAACCGGATTATCGAACACCGATGCAGAAGTTACGGTTTTAGGGTCCAGAGGCACGGTATTCAGGTCTTTTGTACAAGATGAAAGTACAAAAACCAAACCGGCCAACATTACTAATTTATAATATAATCTGTACATAGTCTTTAAATTTTTTTTCAATTAAAATTGGAGGTTTATACCAAATACAAATACTCTTGGTCTCGGGTAGATATTATTGTCAATGCCACTGCTAGTACCATTGTTAACTTCCGGGTCAAGTCCTGTATATTTCGTAATCACAAAAGCATTGTTCACGGTAAATGACACCCCTAGGTTTACAGGTGATTTGTCACTTTTATTCAGGTTTTCGAAAAGGTAACTTAAAGTGATGTTATCCATTCTGAAGAAAGAAGCGTTTTGAATATAATAATCGGACAAATATTGTGGATTATAAAAACCTGCTTTAGTAACATCAGTAGATATATTACCTAAATAAGGTCCTTCGGGGTGATATAAAAACCTGTAAACGCCGATATTGGAGCTCACGTTATTATATACGTAGTTGCCAAAATTGGCACGGCCTGCGAAAGAGAAGTCCCAATTTTTATAATGGAGATCTGAACTGATACCAAAATAGAATTTAGGAGCAGGATCTTCATAGTGGTATCTGTCGGCATTGGTTATTTGTCCATCGCCATTTCTGTCCACATAAAGACCTTCAATGGGCTTTCCATCTTTACCATATACCTGCTGATAGACGTAGAATGAATAAGCAGCATAACCCACACTATGAATTTGAATATTGTTACCTACTCCGCCTGAAATACCACCTGTTTCCACGCCAAGATAGTTGGGATTATTGGAAGCGGTAAGTCTGGTAATCTTGTTGGTGTTGGTTGATGCATTAAAGCCTACTGACCATCTCAAATCCTTTTTAGAAATAATAACACCACTGATGGAGAATTCAAAACCTCTGTTTTCCAAATCGCCGATGTTCGTCAGCAAATAATTGGTCAGGTTAGAGCCTGCCGGTACTGGAATAAAGTTCAGGAGGTCTTTTGTTTTTCTGTAATAGTAATCCAAGGAACCATAAATGCGGTTTTGCAGGAAACCATAGTCCAGTCCGAGATTATAGGTGGTGGTTTCTTCCCATTTGATTTTGGGATTGTAGCCTTCCGGACGTAATGTTCTGTAAAATACATTACCGAGCTGGTACTCTGCATTGTTTTGGCTAAGTGTATAACGCGGAAGATAAGGATAATTACCCTGATTGATATTTTGCTGTCCGGTAATACCATAACCCAAACGCAGCTTTAACTGTGAGATAGCTTTAACATCTTTCAGCCAGGGTTCGTCGTTGATACGCCAGGCAAAAGCAACCGAAGGAAAGAGTCCCCACCGGTTGTTAGCAGCAAAACGTGAGGTTCCGTCATCACGTAAGGTGAAAGTTAACAGATAACGATCTTTAAAGGTGTAATTAAACCTGCCAAAGAAAGAGACAAGGTAATACTCTGTGGGATGGTTGATGGTATCCATATTCCAGGTATGTGCATAATTTCCGTTTTCAGAATAGTCTTTTCTATAGAAATGTTGCCAGGAATAACCAGCCATCACATTAAAGGTACTTTGAATACTTTTAACATCTTTGTTATAATTCAGGTAAAAATCCAACAGGTCGTTTTTCTTTTGCTGTGTGTATGCTTTGTAAATGCCACCACCATTGACGGGGTCGAAAGTCCACGAAGCGTATTCAGGCACAATCAGGGCTCCTTTACTTTTTGAGTGATCGTAAGCAAGATTCAGGTGAGCGCTCAATTCGGGGAGAAAATGAAATTTATAATCCAATTTTAAATTTCCGATAAGGCTACTCACATTTGAATGGTTATCAGTAAGGTTTAATAATGCAACCGGGTTGGTAGGTCCCAGTGCAACAGGATATCCGTTGGCCTGCGTCCCTGTGAAATAACCACCATAATTAGTAGTAGTTGAATCGGGCGTTCCATCGGGCTTGTTATAATAAACCGTATAAGTGGAATCCGATTTTATCGGATTTGTAGGGTTAAACTGTGTGGCAGCTCCAATGGCTCCTTTATCAGCAAATTTATTTTTCACGAAAGTACCCTGAATATTTAAGGTAACTTTTAAGTGGTCATTAAAGAAACTCGGTGTTAAAAAAGCGCCTAAGGTTGTACGCTTCAAATTACCGGTTTTTAAAATTCCATCCTGATTGGTATATCCGACTGAAATCCGATAAGGTAAAGTTTTGTATGCACCGGTCAGGCTAACATAATGATCCGTTCCAAAAGAATTCTTGAAAATTTGATTTTGCCAGTCGGTACTGCTGTTTCCGAGAAGTTTTAATACATCATTCTGGCCTTTGTATCGGTCTTCAATTAACGATCTAAAGGAGGAAGCACCGAATACACTCTCTTTTCTTGGTGATGTGTAGAAAGAAAATTTACCCGAATAATCTATACGCATCGGTTGGCCGATTCTTCCTTTTTTTGTGGTAATGATAATTACACCGTTGGAAGCTCTGGATCCGTATATGGCTGTTGCAGAGGCATCTTTTAATACGGTAAAAGTGGCAATGTCTTCCGGGTTGATTGTGTTGAGAGGACTTCTCATTCCGGCAATCCCGCTGTTGGAGAGGGGTACACCATCCACCACTATTAAAGGATCGTTGCTGGCAGAAAGAGAAGAACCTCCTCTGATACGAATGACGGATCCGCTTCCGGGAGCACCCCCGGTGTTGGTGATTTGTACACCGGCCACTTTACCTGCGAGCAGATCGGCCGGAGAAGTAATAGCACCTTTGTTAAAACTCTTAGAGCTAATGGCCGTAACCGAACCGGTAGCATCCTTCTTTTTAACAGTGCCGTAACCAATTACTACCAACTCATTAAGGTTGGAAACAGCTGGTTTTAGCTTTACGTTTACAGTGGTGTTGGGTTTTACAGATGTTTCCTGTGGCTGGTAACCAACATAAGAAAATACCAAGGTGGCACTTCCGCTTACCGAAATACTGTATTTCCCGTCTAAACCTGTAACTGTTCCGGAGGTGGTTCCTTTAACCTGAACGGTTGCTCCGGGTAACGGCGAGCCGTTAGTCGCATCTACAATGGTACCCTGAACCGTTCCGCTCTGAGCCATCGCTGTTGATATACCCCAAATAAGCAGGAGCATCAACATTGCAGTACTTGTAAAAAACTTTTTTAGCATAATGTGTTTTTTTTTAATTAAAACTGTGTGTTTTTAAATTAAAATTAATTTACGGGCTGGTTGTCTTTTTCAAAGGTTGTCTTCAATAAAGATTTTAAGCCCTTTCAAAAATAAAATCCTCGTGGTTTTTTTAATTGTTAACAAATAATTAACACGATTATCAACAAAATTAATGGAATTTGTTTAGTATCTGTTAATCTTTTTTAAGAATATTTAACATAGAATTTATGTAAAATATAATAGGGGCTGACAGTCAATCATTTGCATATCGTTTCGGTAAGGTTTACAATGGTGTTTTCATGGGCTTTAATTGTATTTGCAAACGATTGCAATAAGGTTTTGAAGCCGATACACAGAACCCTTTGTTAATATTTACACATTTAGTTCCGGAAAGGGGTTTCTTGTATTGTTGCTTTTGTTCTGAAGCGTTGTTCTGACGCCTTAACAGGCGATACTCACGAGGAAAACCCCCAAAAAAATCGTTATACTTTTTGAGGCGATAAGAGCAGGTTTTTCTTTTATATTTCAATTTGCTCAGTCTGAATTCGGACTCTGGATTCTCAAATAGTAGAATGTTTACTTTTGCCCACTGATATGAAAATAAAAAATCAACCGGAACAACAGTGGATATCATGGGCTATTCTTCTAAGCTTGATGCTGACGTGGGGGAGCTCTTTCATTCTTATGAAACAGGCACTTCTCTCTTTCACAGGAACGGAGGTCGGCTTGTTGCGGGTGGTTATTACCTTTTTGTTTTTACTACCCTTTTCGTTCAGATACATCAAAAAAATTGACCGGAAATATTTCTGGCCACTTGTTATTTCGGGGATTATTGGCAGTGTGATTCCGGCACTTCTGTTTGCCATTGCCGAAACGCGTATCGAAAGTGGTCTTGCAGGCACACTTAACTCACTAACGCCTCTCTTTACCTTACTTCTAGGCTTGGCTTTTTTCGGTTTCAAAACGCGATGGATTAATGTGTTGGGGGTTTTTATCGGGCTGGTTGGTGCGGCCGGATTGATGATTTCAAGTTCAGGCAATCATTTGGGCGGAGACTTCTGGTATTCCTTTCTTGTAGTAATAGCCTCGGTTTGTTATGCCATAAATGTTAACCTTGTAAAGAAGTATTTTTCAGGACTTAGTTCGATGCAAATTACGGTAATGACTTTTTTCTATATCGGTATTCCTACCTTAATCTGGGTACTGTTCTTTACACGTGTTCCGAATTTGTTATGGACCCACCCCGATGTATGGGTAGGAATGGGTTATCTCGCTGTTTTATCAATTGTGGGTACGGGTTTGGCTCTTATCGCCTTTAACAAGTTGATTAAGATGAGCAGCCCTGTATTTGCCTCGTCAGTCACTTATATAATTCCCATTGTGGCCATTATGTGGGGCATTTTGGATGGCGAACGCTTTACCGCTGTCTATTTTTTCTGGATGTCGTTGATACTTGGCGGTGTATTTCTGGTGAATGCCAAACCACGATTAAAAATAAAACCCCGACAGCAGAAATATTTTGTAAAAAATAAATAACAATGATTTGTTAATTAGATTTTTTTAGTATTTTTGCACCTCCAATTTTGACAGTAAAAAAGACAAATAAGAATGTACGCAATTGTTAATATAGCCGGACAGCAGTTTAAGATTGAACAAGGTCAGGAGATTTTCGTTCACAGGCTTGAAGGTGAAGAAGGTGCCAACGTAGAATTCGATCAGGTTCTGCTGGTGGAAAACGACGGTAAAGTAAACGTAGGGACCCCCAACGTGGATGGCGCAAAGGTTGATGTAAAAATTCTTGCTCACGTGCGGGCCGATAAAGTGAAAGTCTTCAAGAAGAAAAGAAGAAAAGGCTATCAGAAAGAGTCCGGACATCGTCAGGACCTGAGTAAAGTGCTGATTGAGAAAATTACTTTATAACGCAAAAAAACTTAGAAAATGGCTCATAAAAAAGGAATGGGTAGCTCCCATAACGGACGCGAATCGGAAAGTAAGAGATTAGGCGTAAAGATCTTTGGTGGACAAATTGTCAACGCAGGCAACATTATTGTTCGTCAGCGGGGGACAGTTCATCACCCTGGGTTGAATGTGGGTATGGGTAAAGATCACACACTCTTCGCTTTAAGAGATGGTATCGTTGAATTCCGCAAAAGAAAAAATTCCCGCTCTTATGTAAGCGTATTGCCTCCACAGGAGCAGTAATAACAGCTGAGGAAAACAATAAAGCCCGGTTCTGCCGGGCTTTTTTTGTATATATTCGGATGCTAAAACAGACTGGAAATTGGAGATAATGATTATTTTTGCATGAAACATAATCGATGAAGACAAAAAAAGAAATTGTAAAAGACTGGTTACCGAGATATACGGGTATGTCTCTTGAAGAATTTGGGAAATATATCCTTCTTACAAATTTTAACCAATATTTGGAAATGTTTGCCAAATGGTATAATGTTGAAATTCACGACCGCAGCCGGCCGATGATGGCAGTAACTTCCGGAGACATTACTATGATAAATTTCGGTATCGGAAGCGCTAATGCTGCTACCATCATGGATTTGCTTTCTGCTATTGAACCCAAAGCCGTACTGTTTCTGGGAAAATGCGGCGGTTTGAAAAAGAAAAACTCAGTAGGCGATCTAATTTTACCCATTGCTGCCATTAGAGGAGAGGGAACTTCCAACGATTATTTTCCTTCAAAAGTACCTGCTTTGCCTGCGTTTAACCTTCAAAAAGCTATTTCTACTACTATTCGCGATTTCTCATGCGATTATTGGACAGGTACGGTTTTTACAACTAACCGCAGGGTTTGGGAACATGATCAGAAGTTTAAGAAGCTGCTGCGAAAAACGCGGAGTATGGCTATCGATATGGAAACAGCTACGATTTTTATGGTGGGCTTTGCTAACAAAATCCCCACTGGAGCACTGTTGCTTATTACCGACCAGCCTATGATTCCCGAGGGTATAAAAACTTCCGAAAGTGACCGTAAGGTTAATGAGCAGTATGTGGAGATACACGTTAAAATCGGGATTAAATCATTGGAACAGTTGATAAACAGAGGTCTTACTGTTAAACATTTAAGATTTTAAGTCCGTTGAATGCAAGTGAGATATTAGATGCTTTAAAAAAGAAAATTTTCAGCCCTGTTTATTTTTTTTATGGGGAAGAACCTTTTTATATCGATGAGCTGACCAGCTACATGGAGAAAAATGTGTTGGACGATGCCTCCAGAGAGTTTAACCAAACCATCGTTTACGGGCTGGATGTAACTGCCCGTGATGTGGTCGATTTGTCGCGTCGTTTTCCTATGATGAGCAATTATCAACTCATTATCGTTAAGGAAGCCCAGAATATTCAGAACTTTGATGCGCTGACAGATTATTTTAATAACCCGTTAGAATCAACTATCCTGGTTATCAATTATAAATACAAAAAACTTGATAAGCGTAAAACGCTTTACAAAAGGCTAAGCAAGTCGAAAAAAGTTGTACTTTTTGAATCTGCACGGGTTTATGACAATAGAATTCCGGTCTGGATTTCGGAACGGGTGCACATGCTTGGACACTCCATCACCCCTAAGTCAGAAATGCTGCTGGCTGAGTTTCTTGGAACAGACCTCGCCCGGATTAACAATGAGTTGAACAAGCTGGCCATCAATTTGCAACCAGGGCAGGCCATTACCGAGGACCTGATAGAACGCTATATTGGAATTAGTAAAGACTTTAATGTTTTTGAACTTCAAAAGGCGCTGGGTAAAAGGGATATTTTTCATGCGCTGCGTATCATTCAGTATTTTGAAGCCAACCCCAAACAAAATCCTTTACAGATGGTAAATGTCTTGCTATATGCTTATTTTATGAAAGTACTCCTGTATCATCAGTTGAAAAATGAAAATAAAAATACCATAGCATCAAAGCTGGGAATATCTCCTTTTTTCGTAGATGATTACCGTGTAGCTGCCCAAAACTACAGCCCTGCCAAAGTAAAAGAGATTATTTCGGGTATTCGCGTGCTTGACTTAAAGAGCAAGGGCTTTGGCGCTATCAATACCGCCTCGTACGGCCCACTGAAAGAATGGGCGTTTCGCATTGTTTCCTAAACTAAAGTGACTCTTCTTAATTATTGAATATACGGTCAATTATCGCTGCATATTTTTTATGAATATAAGCCCGTTTCAATTTGAGGTTAGCTGTAATCTCACCGGTATCGATGGTCCATTCATGGTCAAGTAATTCAAACTTTTTGATCTTTTCTGTATCGCCAAAATACTGATTATAAGTGCTTACCTCTTTCTTGAAACGTTCTATAATTTCCTTTTGAAGAATGGCGGACCTGTTTTCGCTAAAAGTTATGTCTTTCTCATTGCACCAGCTGCTAAGGTATTCAAAATCGGGAACAATCAGGGCAGCGGCAAATTTCTGATTTTCACCGATAACAATTATCTGATCAATAAAAGGCGATTCTTTAAATTTGTTTTCAATCAGCTGCGGAGAGATATATTTTCCCATAGATGTTTTAAAGATTTCCTTTACCCGTCCGGTGATCTTCAGTAAGCCGTTTTCATCAATCACGCCCCGGTCACCGGTATGCATCCACCCATCGGTAACCGTTTCTTTGGTGAGCTCCGCATTTTTGAAGTAGCCAACCATAACACTGTTGCCCTTTACAAGAATTTCACCCTGTTCAGAAGTTTTAACCTGAAGATTTTTTAGAGGAACACCTACCGTTCCCACTTTACTTTCGCCCGGATTAAAAGTGTTTAGGGCAATCACCGGTGAAGTTTCGGTCATGCCGTAACCTTCGAGCAGAGGGATGCCGGCCGTGTTGAAAACTTTTATCAAACGTGGCTGAATAGCCGCACCTCCGGAAACAACAACGCGCATATTTCCACCAAGAGCTTCCCTCCATTTAACATATATAAGCTTATCGAAAAATTTTCGTTTGGCATGGAAAGCCGGATTCTTAATGCCGTATTCAAATTGATTGCCCAAGGCTACTGCCCTGAAAAATAACCATCGGGGAACCGGTTTCAGACTTCTCCCTTTTGCCAGTATCTTATCGTAAACTTTTTCTAGCAAACGGGGGACGGTTGTAAGAATATGTGGTTTTATTTCCTGAATGTTTTGTGCGATGGTTGCCATATTTTCGGCATAATAAATGGAAACTCCAAGATAGAGCAGGATGTATATATTTGTGCGTTCGTAAACATGGCAAAGCGGGAGGTAGCTCACTGCACGCGATGTTTCGTCCACAGGAAACACCTGATACAGGTTCATAACGTTGTTCAAAATGTTTTCGTGTGAAAGCATTACTCCTTTGGGACTACCGGTTGTGCCTGATGTGTATATAATGGTAGCAACCTCTGTTGGCTGTATTCCGGCTTTGACCTTTTCCAGCATTTCAGGGTCGGCATTTTTCTTTCCTAAGTCAATGAGCTCCTGTAAATGAGGAACATCGGCAAAATCTTTGAATGTATAAACGCCTTTTACATTGGGCATGTCAGGTACAATGTGTTTGATTTTTCGGAAAAGTTCCTGACCTGAAATAAAGATGTATTTAACCTCCGAATGTTTTAAAATGAAACGGTAATCGTTTTCACTGATAGTAGGATAAATCGGCACGTGAATGGCTCCAATCTGAAGAATGGCCATATCGATGATGTTCCACTCCGGCCGGTTGGGCGAAATAGTGGCAATCTTGTCACCTTTCTCTACGCCAAGCTCTAGTAGTCCATGGCTGATGTTGTTGGCCTGTTCTCGAATGGTTTTAATGTCATATTTTACCCATTTCCCGTTTTCTTTTCCAGCCAGTACATCCTCTTTGGGTTTGAAAGATGTTTCGTAATAGGGAAGAATATCGAAAAGTCGCTTAATCTCCATGGTTTTTGTTTTGGTTGAATTTTTTTACTTTGGGATAAGTTTTATTCTTTGTTTAGAACTGTTGCACTAGCCTGGGCTGTAGGCATAATTACCAAGTCGTTGATGTTAGCATGGGTAGGTAGTGTGGTGGCAAAATAAGCTACAGCGGCTACATCTTCGGGATGTAAGGGTTCAAAACCTTTGTAAACACTGTGGGCTCTGTTTTCGTCACCTTTAAAGCGTACCACCGAGAATTCTGTTTCTACTGCGCCGGGAGCAATTTGGGTAACCTTTATGCCATATTTTACTGTGTCGATACGGATACCTTTGGTCAGCGCATCAACGGCGTGTTTTGTGGCGCAATAAACATTTCCAAAAGGATATACCTCTTTCCCTGCAATGGAGCCGATGTTGATGATGTGGCCTTTTTTGCGTTTCGTCATTCCGGGCAATATGGCGCGTGTTACATAAAGGAGTCCTTTAATGTTGGTGTCAATCATACGCTCCCAGTCATCGGTTTCACCATCCTGGATGGTGTCCATTCCCACGGCAAGGCCGGCATTGTTCACCAGAACATCTATTTTTGCCCATTCCTCCGGTAAGTTTGCCAACGCAGTTTTTACGGTGCCGTTGTCTCTCACATCAAAATTGAGGGGAAGTACTTTCACGGAATAATCCTTTGTCAGCTGTTCTGAAATTTTATTTAGCCTGTCGTTACGCCGCCCGGTGATAATAAGGTTATGACCGTTTTCGCCGAATTTTCTGGCACAGGCAAGACCAATTCCGCTGGTTGCTCCCGTAATTAATACAATATCTTTCATAGGCATTTATAAAAAAAAAGCAAGCAAAGGTAGGAAAAATATGAAACTGACTTTTTGGCTAAAATATTCGGGTTTTAATGTTTAATAAAAGCCGGGAAATCTGTGGTATAAAAACAAAAAACCCCGGTTTTGCCGGGGTTTTTTGAATGGACAATTACAGCTTATCTCTCTGCAAACCGTAACAAAACTTTATCATCGGTTTGCGAGTGATGTGTACAAGGTCTCCACCCTGAAAACACTTTGTAAATATCAACCAAAAAAAGGGAAATTTTACATCCTTGGCAAAGTAGATACGTGTTTTTCTTAGAACAGCAAGACCAGAGACTGATTTATAGCCATTTAAAACGTTTGCAAAACATTTTCCAATCTAGGGGTTTCCCTTAGAAAATATCCTCGAATGGAAGATTATTGTTAAGAAGGGTATGAATTTCTCCGAAATGGTTACTGGGATTCGACAGCAAAACGTCAAAAAGTGCTTAGCAGGTATCTCTTTCGATGAGTTGGGTCTTGATAAAATGATGCTCGGGAGAGAAATCGAAAGAATCTTCGTCAATACGTTTCAACAGAAGTCTGGCAGCTTTTTTCCCCATTTCAAAACCAAACTGATCCACTGTGGTTAGCTCCGGATCGCAAATGGAAGAACTCAGGCTGTTTTCAAAGCCGATGACTTTAAGATCATCGGGAATGGAAATCCCAAGTTTTCGTGCGGCTTTCATGGCTCCGATAGCAGTCATGTCGTTAACGGCAAAAAGACCGTCAGGAAAATCTTTCTTTTTAAAGATACTACGTGAGATTTTGATGGCGTCCTGATATGTGTCGCAGGAATAAACCAAATCTTTGCTGAATGGAATTCTATGCTTTTCCAATGCCTCTTTGTACCCCCTTAAGCGGTTTTGACCAATAAGCAGATGTTGCGGAGCGGAATAAAAGGCAATACGCTTGCAACCTTTTCCAATAAGGTAATTCACAGCATGAAAAGCACCGTGATAATCGTCCACAGAAACTGTATCGGCATGTAAGTCATTGTTTATACGGTCAAAAAATACCAGTGGAATTTCATTGTCGATAATCTGCTGAAAATGGGAGAAATCGTGTGTTTCTTTAGCAAAGGATACCAGTACCCCATCCACCCTGTTTGCCAGAAGTGCCTGGATGTTCAGTACCTCACGCATGTATTTTTCGTTGGACTGAAAGACCATCACATTGTAGTTATTTTCGTAAGCTACCTCTTCAATGCCGTTGATAATGGTGGAAAAGAAATAGTGTTGCGTTTCCGGAACCAGCAGACCAATGGTGTACGTCTTACTGTTTTTCAGGTTTAGGGCAATGCGGTTTGGCTTGTAACCTAATAGTTTAGCCAGCTCTTTAACTGCCTCACGGGTCTTTATACTAATATCGGGATGATCCTTTAATGCACGTGAAACCGTCGAAACCGAGAAGCCCAGTTTTTCGGCAATGTCTTTTATGGTAACTTGTTTTTTCATTCTTTTTATTGGCTTACGAAAATACGCTATTTTTTTTAACTAGTCAATAAAAGTATTCCGATCAAAAAAACAGAGGCTTTACAATCTGAATAGCTAATTCTCAACCTTTTTTGGTCAGCTGTTTTTATTTTTCCAGAACGACATATCCCCATGCCGGAAGTTTAAACGTCATGCTGTTAGGTATGTCGATGTAATGACTGTCGAAAATATTGTAATATCTGCCTTTTATGTGTTCGTTGTTTATGGTAAATGAATGTTCCTTATCGCTGAGGTTTAAGATGGCCACCAACTGTTTGTCTTTTTTTTCACGATAGAAAGCAAAAATATTATCATCAACCCCTTTGGAAAGTGGGATAAGTTTACCTCCTGCTTTTCCGTTTTCCAATACCGGGTTTGTACTTTTAAGATGATTCAGCTTGGTGTAGAGTGGTGCGTAAGGGAGTTTATCCCAGTTGATAGTATCTTTTTCAAAAAAGCGCAATCGTTTGTTGTTGCCAGCTTCCTGCCCACTGTATGTAAGGGGCATGCCGGGAATGGTGTAGTCGAAAACCGTAAAAACTTTAAAAGCATCTCCGAGACGTTCAAGAGCTGTTCCATTCCATGAATTTTCATCGTGGTTGCTGGTGAAATACATACGATAAACATCTGGAGAAAAAGTTTCATCATTCCATTTCAGGTAGGTCCATATGTCGGATGCTTTTTTCTTTCCTTTGGCAATGTCATTCATAAGGTGGAGCATTTTCCATGTATAGTTCATGTCGAAGGCATATTTTACCAAAGCCACACTGTCTTCATCTTCGGCAAGCATAAAAACAGGCTTCACATTGTTGAGCGCTGTTCGGGCTTCATCCCAGAAATCAACGGGAACCATACCGGCAACATCACATCTGAATCCATCCACTCCGGCATCTTTTACCCAATAAATCATAGCATTAATCATGGCTTGACGCAAATCTTTATTGTTGTAATTCAGTGATATAACATCTGTCCAGTCATAAGGTGAAATAAAATTTCCGTTTTTATCTTTTTTATACCAGTCCGGATGTTCTTTTACCCATACGTTGTCCCATGCTGTGTGGTTGGCTACCCAGTCGAGGATAACATGCATCCCTTTCGCGTGAGCCTCTTTTACCAGCGATTTCAGGTCGTCCATTGTGCCGAAATTGGGGTTTACCGCTTCGTAGTTTTGGACGGCATAGTAGCTTCCCAGACTACCTTTCCGGTTTTTCTTTCCAATAGGATTGATGGGCATAAGCCACAATATGTCCACACCCATTTTTTGTAGTCGTTCCAAATGTTGCTGGAAAGCTTTAAAAGTCCCTTCAGGCGTATATTGCCGGATATTTACTTCATAGATGTTCGCGTTGAGGCTCCAGGCCACATGTCTGTTTGTCTTACTATTCTCCATTTTTTTACTCGTTGAATTTTGTCCGAAGGCAAAGCTGAAGCTCATTATAAGAGCCATCAATAAAGCCGGCGAAAATATTGAAAAGATTTTATTTTTCATGACAGTTAAATTTTTACCATGTTAGAATTATTTGTTGAGGAATGTTGGCTACTGTTGCCGATAACAATTCTTTGTCCGACTGTTGATACGACTTTAAATACAAATCAGCAGGTTTTTTTGTGTGCAGCTTAATCGATTTTCCATTTACCCGGAGAGATTTCATTTCATTTTGAAAGCCATGAAACACGAGACGTAAGACCTTGAAACGTGAAATATATTTCCCGGACGGCTTTCCCATGATAACTTTTCTATTGATACCATCATATTGTATTTCTCGTTTATAAAAAGTACCATTTTCGTAGTTATATGTGTTACCATCATCTTCGTAATAAATAAAGTTGTTGCTGGTTTTCCCTTGGTAAATATGAATTTCGAGGGTGTCGCCCGGATTTTCCTCTGTATTTTGAATTAGTTTTTGAACCGGAATAATGGCACCGGCTTTTACGAAAACAGGTAGTTTACTTAATGGACTTGGGGTTAGTAGTTCCCTGCTGCCGTAAAACACGCTATCATCATAAAAGGAATACCATTTTCCTTTGGGTAAATAAGCATCTACAGCCATTTGCTCGCTTTTTGCCGGAATAATAAGCAATGCCGGGCCAAACATATATTGGTTGTCAAACCTTTTGTCATAGATTTTGCTGTCGGAAGCATAATCAATGCTCAAACTTCGTTGCACAGGCATTCCCGTTTGCGAAGCTTCGTAAAAGGCAGCATAAATGTAGGGTAACAAATGATAGCGAAGCCGAATAAAACGTGTTGCGAGTGCCTGTGTGGCTATGCCGTAAGACCAAGGCTCCGAACGTTGGGTAAAAATAGCAGAATGTACTCTGAAGAAAGGGGCAAAGGTACCGATACTTACCCAGCGGGCATACAATGCCGGTGTGGCATCGCCACCAAAACCTCCCACATCATATCCTGCAAAAGGCACCCCTGATAATCCAAAACTGTTTACCAGCCTTATTCCCAGCAGCATGTGTTTGTCTGTAGCCTGATTGTCGCCGGTCCAAATAGCTGTATATCGCTGCAACCCGGCATAACCGGCTCTTGTCAACACCAGCGGCCTCCGGTTTTGCATGAGTTTTCTGGCGCCTTCGTAAGTGGCGCGGGCCATTTCCATACCATAAACGTTTTTTCCTTTCATATAGGAAGCTCTTTTTCCTTCCCAGTCCATTTGAAGTATCGGAGGTACCTCTTTTCCCCAAACGGCAATTTCGTTCATGTCGTTCCAAAAACCGCTTACACCCGTGTTTACCATCCCCTTAAATTGCCGGCCCCACCAGGTACGGACTTTAGGATTGGTAAAATCAGGGAAATTACACCAGCCCGGCCATACCTGTCCGCTGTAATCAGTGCCATCGGGATATTTTAGAAAATAGTTATGCTTTTTTCCCTCTTCGTAAACACTGTAACCTTTTTCAACCTTTATCCCCGGATCAACAATTACCACCGTGTGTATTCCCATATCTTTCAAATCGCCGATAAGCTTTTTTGGATGAGGGAAAGCCATTGGATTCCAGGTAAATACCTTGTAGGCGTTCATATAACCAATGTCGAGATAAAGCACATCCAGCGGTATTTTTTTATCCCGAAAAGTAGTAGCTATTTCCATCACCTCCTTGTCAGGTGTATAGCTCCAGCGCGATTGCTGAAAGCCCAGCGCCCATATCGGCGGCATCTTTATCCGTCCGGTTAGCAAACTGTATTCTTTCAGAATGCCTGCCGGTGTGTGATGATAGAAAAAATAGTAATCTACCCGGTCATCTTCTACCGAGAAGTAGCTAAAACGGTTGTTCCCCGCTCCAAAATTAAATGTACTTCTCGTGGTGTTATCCACAAAGACACCATATTGGAGTCCGTTGTGTCTTCCCATATAAAATGGAATGGTGGAATAGAGCTGGTCGTCCCAGTTTTCGTAATGGGGGTTGTCGGTGTTCCAGTTGGTATAAGCCGCGCCGCGCCTGTTGAGAGGACCTGTTTTCTCACCGAGCCCCACAAATGTCTCCTGTGGAAACAGGTGTTTGAAAACAAAAGTCTCGTGGTTCAGCCAGAACGTTCCTGTTTTACCTTCCCGGCTAATGATTTCACCTTCCGGGGTTTGAAAAGTAAACCGTAGTGGGAACTTATTGATTTTCAGCGTTAAGGAGTCTGTTTTAATCCAAAATACCTTGTTGTTTTCAGTGAATGAGAATTTTGTCTTTTGCGGTTTGGCTATCACCGCATAGGAAGGTAGTTCTTTATCCTTGTTTTCCCATACCGAAATTTTAAACAGGGTAGGGGAGAATATGGTCACCCTTGCTGTACCATGAGTCGTCTGAAAGATAAAACTTTGTGAAGTTTTATTATAAACTGTATAATTTCCCAGGCCTGTGCCTTCGTGTTGTTGTGCCATGGCAGGCTGAAGCATAAAAGGGAAAAAGAAAATCAAAAATATTTTTTTCATCAAAGAAAAATGTTTAAAATAAAAAAAATCATTGCAAATATAAACAAAGTGGCGTATGGAAATAACCCCTTTTGGTGTGCCACAATTTTTTTAATTACAAACCGTTACCAAAAGTGTTTTTATATTTGTATCTTAAAACATTTCATGGCAGCGATTAGTATTCGAAATATTTCAAAGTTTTACGGAGACCAAAAAGTTCTGGACAATGTCCATCTTGAGGTTGACAAAGGTAAGGTCGTTGGCCTGCTCGGCCCCAATGGTGCCGGCAAATCGACACTGATGAAGATTCTTACCTCTTTTATCCCGCCTTATGAAGGCCAGGCACGTATTCTGGGGATGGATGTACAAACCGAAGCCTTGAAAATAAGGAATCTCATTGGCTATTTACCGGAAAATAATCCGTTGTATCCCGAAATGTACGTACGTGAATACCTGGGCTTTGTGCTGGAAATGTATGCTACCGAATTCTCTGTGAAAAAGCGCGTGGACGAAGTGGTTGAGCTTACAGGTCTGGAGCAGGAACAGCATAAAATAATAGGGGCGCTGTCCAAAGGTTACCGGCAGCGGGTGGGGCTGGCACAGGCACTGATTCATGATCCGCCGGTGCTGATTTTGGATGAGCCGACAACCGGTCTGGATCCTAACCAACTAACTGGTATCCGGGCGGTAATTTCCGAATTGGCAAAGGAAAAGGCTATATTGCTTTCCACACATATTATGCAGGAGGTGGAAGCCGTTTGCGACCGCGTGGTGATTATCCACAAAGGTAAGGTGGTAGCCGATGACAAGGTGGAACTGATTTCGCGAAAAGCAGTTTCTTCCAATAGCTATCATCTTGAGTTGAAAGAAAAAGTACCGGAAGAAAGCTTTATGAAAATTACCGGAATTGCTTTTGCAGAAGCTTTATCGGAAACCGAGTGGCTATTACATGCTGATACAGAAATGGATCTTCGCGAAGAGATCTTTAAGTTTGCCGTTGCCAATGGGTTAAATATTCTCTCTCTTTCAAAAAACAAAGAAAAAATGGAGAATATTTTCCAATTGCTGACAAAAGATTCCTGAGAAAAAAAAGGGTGATGATAATTTTCCGGTTATAATCGGGATAATATTTAGCCATAATTTTTTACTGAATTTTCTTTTGATTGTTGTTTTTTGTATTTTTGTCGCACGTTCGTATAAATTTATGAAGTGGAAGGATTTGATTGATTGCAACCACAATAAAAAAATGCTAAACCAATTTTTTACCTGCCGTCAATCATCGAACGCCACTGTTTGATGTTTAATTTAAAAAATTAGAAATATGTCTTATTATTTTACCTCGGAATCTGTTTCCGAAGGCCATCCCGATAAGGTAGCCGATCAGATATCGGATGCCGTTCTGGACGAAATGCTATGCCAGGACCCTGAATCAAAAGTAGCTTGCGAAACTATGGTGAGTACCGGGCTGGTGGTTATTGCCGGCGAGGTGAAAACCAAAGCATGGATTGATTTACAGGAAGTAGCCCGCAAAACCATTGAAAGAATCGGATATACCAAAGCCGAATACCAATTTGACAGCAAATCGTGCGCTGTAATTTCAGCTGTACATGAACAGTCGCCTGACATCAATCAGGGCGTGGAGCGTGCCTCAGAGGAAGATCAGGGAGCCGGCGATCAGGGTATGATGTTTGGCTATGCCACCACCGAAACGGAAACACTTATGCCACTAACTTCTGAAATTGCCCATGAACTGTTGTGGGAGCTGGCTGGTATTCGTCGCGAAGGGGAGGTGATGGCTTATCTGCGTCCCGACTCGAAATCGCAGGTAACATTAGAGTATAGCGACAATGGAAAGCCCATCAAGATTGATACGCTGCTTATTTCTACTCAACATGATGATTTTGATGAAGAAAAAGCCATGCAGCAGAAGATTGCCGAAGATGTGGAAAAATATCTGATACCAAGAATTAAAGATAAGTTTCCCGAATATCTTTTCAACGGTTATCGGCTTCTGGTTAATCCGACCGGCAAATTTGTAATTGGCGGCCCTCACGGCGATACCGGGCTTACCGGACGAAAAATTATAGTGGATACGTATGGTGGTCATGGCGCACACGGTGGTGGTGCTTTCTCGGGAAAAGATTCTTCAAAAGTGGACCGCTCCGGAGCGTATGCTGCCCGTCACATGGCCAAAAATATGGTGGCAGCAGGCGTGGCCGACCAAATGCTGGTGCAGGTGGCCTATGCCATTGGTGTGAGCAAGCCGGTGGGCTTTTACGTGAATACTTATGGCACTGCCAAAGTGAAAGATAACAATGGTAACATCATGAAAGACAGCCAGATTGCCCGTGTTGCCGAAACAATTTTTGATTTACGTCCGTTTGCCATCGTGAAACGTTTCGGACTGAAAAATCCTGTTTTTGAAAAAACAGCTTCTTACGGTCATTTCGGAAGAGATGTAGTGACGGAAGAGTTGGAAGTTTTTTATGAAGACGAAACCACAATTTTCAAAGAAGAACGTAACGGACAAAAAATTTACGCCAAGCTTGTGAAATTTTTTGCCTGGGAAGAGCTGGACTATGTGGACAAAGTGAAAGCAGCGTTTAAACTGTCGTAAAGGCAAATAAAAAAAGCCGGAGGTTTTCTTTCGGCTTTTTTGCTTTCTCTGTGTCCAGCTATTGGCTTTCTGTGAGATAAATCTTATGTCGAACTCAGGTTAGTAATTAAAGGTGTAAATTTGCATCTTCTTAAAGAATCTATGAAACTTTTAATTTAATG
>CAYYOW010000024.1:0-25427 GCA_964473395.1 uncultured Lentimicrobiaceae bacterium
TTCCCAAAATTGCGAGAGTAATCTTCCAACGTTTCTTTTTTGAATAAAGCTCCACAGTAAAAATTTAAGTTCCAAAAATACGAACTCTTATTGGGATACGAAAAAACCAATGTATTATTGCCTGCCTTTCTCTGTATCTAAACAAAAAGGCGCACGACACATCGTACGCCTTAATAAATATTTTACACCTTGTTGTTAAAGTACAAGTACCCGGTCCAGCATATTCTGAATCAGATTTTTCATACTGTTTTTGTAGTTGGGATTAAATTCATCGGTAACACGGTTGGCAATTACGTCGCAAACCGTCATAGCTTCGTGGCCTAGCATGGCTGATAGGGAGTAGAGTGCTGATGTTTCCATCTCAAAGTTGGTGATTTTCTGTCCGTGATATTCAAATTTTCCGGCACGTTCGATAATACTTTTATCGTGCACTTTGAGCCTTAGTTCACGACCCTGAGGAGCGTAAAAACCCGGTGCGGTCAGCGTGATGCCTTTTCGCCAGCCGGTGGATAATTTTTCAATTAAATAGTCGGAGCCTTTAATTCCATAAGGGCGGGGTAATCTTTCGTCCCAGTTCATGTAGTCAATGAAGGAGTCTGTAAGCTCCTGCTGAAGCACATGGGGACCATCTTCATAAAAATAAGCCAGACCATCCAATCCCAAAGCATACTCCGAAACGAGATAGGACTGAACCACACCAATATCTGCCTGAAGCGCACCGGTGGTGCCAATGCGAATCAGGTTAAGCGAAGTTTTAGCCTCTTTGGGCTTCCTGGTTTTAAAATCAATGTTAAACAGCGCATCCAGTTCGTTTACAACAATTTCTATATTATCCGGTCCCATTCCGGTGGACAAAACAGTAAGGCGCTTGCCTTTGTAAGTTCCTGTAAAAGTATTTATCTCACGGTTTTGACCAGCAAACTCAATGGTGTCGAAATATTTGGAGATCATTTTGGCACGACCAGGGTCGCCTACCAAAAAAATGGTTTCGGCCACATCGCCCGGGTTGAGTTTCACATGGTAGATACTTCCATCGGTATTCAATACTAATTCTGCACTTTTTAATTCCATCTTCGTGTCTTTATCATTTACCTTTGCAAAGTTATAATATTAAACACATGAAAGCAGAAATAATTAATATCGGAGATGAGTTACTGATTGGGCAGGTTGTAAACACCAATGCTTCATGGATGGCTGCACAGCTGAACAAAGCTGGTATCTCCGTAGTACAAACCACCACCATTGCCGATGACGATAAAGCTATTAAAGACACATTGGATCAAGCTTTTAAAAGAGCAAGTGCTGTGCTTATCTCGGGCGGATTGGGACCCACTAAAGATGATATTACTAAAAAGACGTTGGCCGAATATTTTGATTCAAAACTTGTTTTTCATGAACCTACTTATGAGCAGATAAAAAAATTATTTTCAGCCCGAAAATTTCCAGTTACGGAAGATAACCGTCAGCAAGCCATAATTCCGGAGAAATGTAAGCCGCTGTTCAACAAAAATGGCACGGCTCCGGGTATGTGGTTCGAACAAGATGGAAGGGTAGCGGTTTCTATGCCCGGTGTCCCTTTTGAAATGAAAGATATGATGCGGGAACAGGTCATCCCGGCGCTTGTCAGCTATTTTAAGATGGAAACCATCGTACACAAAACTGTTATGACCACGGGAATACCCGAATCTTTGCTGGCCGAACAAATAAAAGAGTGGGAGAATAACCTGCCTTCATATATCAAACTTGCCTATTTACCACGTCCCGGTATTGTCAGGCTCCGGCTGTCGGGGGGAGGAAAAGACCGTCAAGAACTGGAAACAGAAATTCAAAAGCAGGTGGAAAAACTTAAGATCCTTATTCCGGAAATTATTTTTGGCTACGATGATGTTAGTCTCGAAGAGGTTATAGGACAGCTGTTGCTGAAAAACAAAAAAACCGTATCCACCGCCGAGAGTTGTACCGGAGGTTACATTGCTCATCTAATCACCAGTATTCCGGGAAGTTCTGGCTACTTTGAAGGAGCTGTAATTTCCTATTCAAACCGTATTAAATCGGAATTGCTGTCTGTATCTTCCAAAATGCTGGAAAAGTATGGAGCAGTAAGCCGTGAAGTTGTAATGGCAATGGCAGAAGGGGCAAGGGAAAAACTAAAGACCGACTATTGTCTTGCTGTTTCGGGTATCGCAGGACCGGATGGAGGAACGGAAGAGAAACCTGTGGGAATGGTGTGGCTGGCACTGGCGGGTGCCGAAGGAACGAAAGCCAGGCTATTTCATTTTGGTGAACACAGGGGTAGAAATATAAGGCGCTCAGCGCTTGCTGCACTCAATATGCTGAGGTTGGCGTTAGAGGCATAGCCCTGTCCAACACAGGTCTTGCCGTACTTTCATTATTTGGTATTCACTTTTTTTATCATTTCGGTAAATTCGACAATCAGCTCGGGCTTTTCTTCAAAGCGGTTGCCCACAACGATAATATCGGCTCCGGCTCTGAGGCTTTCTTTTGCTGCTTTGGCTGTCCGGATGCCGCCACCCACAAGTAACGGAACGCCAATAGAATCTTTCACAAACCGTATCATTTCGGAAGGGACAGGTGTTTTAGCGCCGCTGCCTGCATCCATAAAAATAAGCCGCAGACCCAGCATCTCACCTGCCATAGCCGTACAGGCGGCAATGTCTTTTTTATCGTTGGGAATAGGGAAGGAGTTGCTCATGTAACTCACCGAAGTGGGTTTTCCGCTGTCGATGAGCATGTAACCCGTTGGCATGGTCTCTATTCCGCTCAGTTTTACATAAGGAGCAGCAATCACATGCATGCCAATAAGCATGTCGGGATTTCGTCCTGAAATGAGGGAGAGGAAAAGCATGGCATCTGCATTTCGGCTAACCTGATAAGTGTTTCCCGGAAACAATATCACCGGAATATCACTGTTCTCTTTCAGTATCCGTATGCAATGATAAAGGCTGTCGCTGGTGAGTAAACTTCCACCTATAAAGAAAAAGTCAACACCGGCATTTTGTGCAATACCGGCAATTTTCTCATGCTGGCTATCTGTCTGTTTGTCCGGATCGACAAGAACAGCCATCTGTTTTTGCGATTTTTGGAAAAGGTCAATTATCTTCATGTGTGGTCATTTCTTTCGATGAAAGCCAACCCGTATGGTAAGCCTGATGTTCACAACAAAAATAGGGAAAATGTGTAACATTGAAATGGAAAATGATACCAATTATCCGGTCCCGGGTATTCTTTTCCACAAGCACACGCTCCGTAGAGCTATTGTTAGCATTTATACTTTTGTTAATTCTTTGTTAATTCTTTATTTTTTTTAACCATGTACTTTGGTAGTCCAATACTGATCCTCAGTTTTTTACAAATACTTCCCCATATATTGTTAATAATTGTTAAATAAAAACAAGGAGACCAGCTTCTTTTAGTACCGAAAGGCCATATATTCGTCCCTTATTTTTTATCCATAAATAATAAGAATTATGAAGTTAATTTTACGTTTTTCTCTATTCATGCTGGCGATGTTTAGCCTGAATATTGCTGGTTACTCGCAAGGGGTAACCACCGCAGCATTAAAAGGTCAGGTTGTCGATCAAAACGGCAAACCCCTGTTTGCTGCAACTGTTTTAGCGGTACATACACCAACAGGAACACAATACGGAACCATTACATCAGAGGATGGCCTGTTTAATTTCCAGAATATGAAAATCGGTGGCCCTTACACGGTAAGGATTAGCTCCGTCGGTTATAAAACAGAAGAAGTAAAAGGGTTATACCTCGACTTAAATAAAACTGCTGATATTAAGGTTGTATTGACAGAGGCATCTGTAAACATTGGCGAAGTGGTAATTAAAGGCAATACCGGTAGCACAATAAATGCTGGCAGAACCGGTGCCATGACCAATATCAGCCATAAGGCTATTGAGGATATGCCTACCATTAAGCGTAGCCTGAAGGATATAACACGACTTACCCCGGAATCTGATGGGAATAGTTTTGGTGGGCATAACAACCGTTACAACAACTTTTCTTTAGATGGTTCTATTTTTAACAACTCCTTTGGCCTTGGTGACGCCACTCCGGGTGGCCAGACGGATGCTCAGCCTGTTTCCCTTGATGCAATAGCACAGGTGCAGGTTTCTCTTGCCCCGTTTGATGTACGCGAAGGTGGTTTCACCGGAGCAGGTATCAATGCTGTTACCAAATCGGGAACTAACACATTTAAAGGAAGTGTTTATACCTACTTCAGGAACAAAAGTATGGTTGGGACAAAGGTTGGCGACATTTCGGTTCCCAATACCAATTTTAATACACAGCAGTATGGTGTGAGCTTAGGTGGCCCTATTATCAAAAACAAGCTTTTCTTCTTTGTAAACTATGAAGGTGAAAAACGCGATGAATTGGCCCACAGCTGGGTAGCTTACAACGACCAAAACAAAGGACAATCCAATGTTACTACCGTTCCGGAAGACAGTATTCGTATGGTTCAGGAACGTTACAAAAACTACTGGGGATACAATACGGGAGCATACCAGGGCTATACCCATCACAAGAAAAATTATAAATTCCTGGCTAAAATCGACTGGAATATATCCAAAAATAATAACTTAACCGTTCGTTACAACATGCTGAATGCCTGGAAAGATGTTTTGCCTCATGCAACCGCCATCATTGGCCGTGGCCCCACCAGCTACCGTTTGCCATTTCAAAACTCTTCGTACCGTATTTTTAACAAAATTCAGTCGGTTGTAGCCGAGTTAAACTCTATTTTTTCCAACAAAGTGGCCAACAAATTCATCACTGGCTATACTGCTTTTCGTGATTACCGCGTACCTCATTCAAAACCATTCCCGGTAGTGGATATCTTTAACCAAAATGGTCAGCTGGCTATTACTGCCGGATCCGAGATGTTCTCAACTCACAATATTTTAAACCAGGATGTCTTTCAGCTTTCCGACAACCTGACCATATACTCTAACAAGCACACCATTACAGGTGGTGTGAGTTTCGACTATTTTAGTTTCGAGAACTCTTTTAACCTGTTTTACTATCCCTGGGATAAGTTCTTTAGTGTTAAGAGCTTCTTGGCAAATGACTCCATCACCGGAGTTAATTTTAATAAACAGGTCAGAGATTCTCAGAAAAAACCTTATCAGACGTCATACGTAAAAGTAGGCCAGCTGGCATTGTATATTCAGGATGAGTGGCATATTAATGATCGTTTCAACCTCACTTACGGACTGCGTGTTGACGTTCCTATGTATTTTAATAAAATCCCTCAATCTGCTGCTACTGATTTGGTGAAAAATTTTGATGGTTGGGTTGATAAAAACGGGAGTCCGGTGAAAGTTAATTCCACCCAATGGCCAAAATCAAAAATTCTCTGGTCGCCACGTATAGGTTTCAACTGGGATATTAAAGGTGACAAGACCATCCAGCTCAGAGGTGGAACAGGTATTTTCAGTGGGCGTATTCCTTTTGTCTGGTTAGGCAATCAGGCAACCAACACAGGCATCAATCCGGGATACACTTATCAGGTAAATGCAACGGTCGATAATTTTCACTGGCCACAAGTTTGGAAAAACGATTTGGCTATTGATATGGATTTGGGTAATAGATGGATGGTTACAGTTGAAACCATATACTCTAAGAACATTTATGGTATCATCCATCACAATTATAACATGAAGCCTCCTACCGGACATTTGACCGGGACGGGTGATACCCGTGCCATGTTTACAGGATTCAACGAGGTGAATATTTACTCGTCCAGCCCGGGAGCCATTGGATTTTTGGATGCCGGCACAATTGTGATGGGTAATTCAAGAAGAGGCGGACAGTTCAACTTTACTACAAAAGTCACCAAATCATGGGATTTCGGTTTGAGTGTAATGGCTGCCTATACTTACCTCGATTCCAAAGATGTAACTTCTCTCATCTCTAAAATTGCTGCTAATGCTTTCCAAAGTAGACCCATTGTTGGTAATCCCAACCGTTCCATGTATTCATGGTCGAGTTTTGGACTGAAACATCGTATCATTGCCAGCGCTTCTTATAGTATTTCCTACGGACGGATGGCCTCCTCTTTCTCTTTTTTCTATGAAGCAGGAAAAGGGAATCGCTATTCTTATGTGTATGCAGGTGACCTGAATCAGGATGCTATCAGAAATAATGACCTGTTATATGTTCCCGATAATCAGAATGATATACATTTTGGAACTGTGGATGCTAACGGAAATGGAGTTACGGCCCCGAATGCTGCAGCACAATGGACGGCCTTGAATGCTTTCATCAATCAGGATCCTTATTTGAGTACCCGCCGTGGTAAATATGCCCAGCGCAATGGCGCTATGTTGCCATGGTACAGCCAGCTGGACTTTAAATTTATACAGGATTTCCACTTATCCAAAAACAACAAGCATAAATTTCAGGTCTCACTGGATATTTTAAATCTGGGGAACCTGATAAATTCCAATTGGGGTATTCGTAGATTTACCACCACCAATAAACCAATTTCAGTTACCGGTGTGGACAAAAATGGTGTTCCCTATTTTAAATTTGATACAAATCTGAAAAATTCTTATGTGAATGATGTCTCTTTACGTTCCAAATGGCAAATGCAATTGGGATTGAGGTATATCTTCAATTAGAGGTATTAATACTTACTGAAAAGAAGGCTGTCCGCTTTGCGGACAGCCTTCTTTTTGTTTTCTAGTCAGCCATTAAGTGTATCTCTGGCAGGTTGTTCTCCAGTAGAGACTGCTTCCGTTTTACTTAAAAAACATAAAACAAAGGTAATCTTCTTAGACCTATTTATAAAGGAGCAATCATCCGTACAATTTTCAGGCCATTCGATTGTTAATCGTGTCGTAACGATTCCACCGGATCCTGTCTGGCGGCTTTTTTTGCAGGCAGATATCCGAAGATAATGCCAACAGCCGTAGCCACGCCAAAAGCCAACAGAATAGACCAAAACGAGACAATGGTAAGAATACCGGTGGTCAGTGTGATGACCTTGGCCATAATTACCCCGAGCAGAACACCGAGGACACCTCCAGTGATGCTGATAAAAGTAGATTCGGCAAGAAACTGGAATACAATATCTTTTTGGGTGGCGCCCGTGGTGCGGCGCACACCAATTTCGCGGATACGTTCCATCACCGAAGCCAGCATGATGTTCATAATGCCAATGCCGCCTACAAGCAACGAGATACCGGCGATGGCCCCCAGCACGATGTTGAAGATGTCTTTGGTCTTTTGTTCCTGTTTCAACAACAGCTCCGGAATTTTTATTTCAAAATTTTGAGTATTTTGATGTCTGCGTAGCAATATTTTTTTGATAACCTGTGCCGTCGGTAGTAGTTGACTGCTCTTTTTCACCTGAACCACAATCTTATCTAGCTGGTTGTTGTTTTGCCCGTTTATTCCTCTGTTTCCGTTGCTAAAAACTGTTACCGAGCCACCCACAATCACAATTTGTCCTCCTCCACCCAAAAGTGAAGTCTGATTAATTAGTGACCGGTCTTTATAACGTAACAAGATGGTCTTCAATGGGGTAAAAATACTGCTGTTATAATCGGAGATACCCATATTTTCTGCTTTCTTATTCACTTGCAGGCTCTTAATAACACCAATGACCTGAAGCCAAATGTTGCCTGCTTTGAGCTGTTTGCCCAACGGGTCTTCATCGGGGAAAAGCTTTGTGGCCACCTCAGGGCCGATAATGCAGACAGGCTTACCATTTACAGCCTGCTGTGCAGTGAAGAAGATACCGTTTTTTACCGACAAATTAAAAATTCGGAAAAAGGCTGGACTTATACCGTTGAGTTGAGCCGACATCTTTTTTCCATTGCGTGAAGTTTGGATATTATACACGATCTCAGGACTTACTCGCTCAATGGTGGGAAGAATCTTTTGAATATTTTCCGCATCTTTTAACGAAAGGCCGGGGACAAACTTCTTTTGCCCTGTTTTTCCCTCTTTCTTGTCGTCGCTGCTACTGCTACTACTTTTGTTATCCGCGTTGTTTGTCGGTAAAATCACAATATTGTTTACCCCGACCATTTTGATTTGCTCCAGAATTTCCTGCCTGGCGCCGTTGCCAATGGCCATCATGGCAATGACAGCAGCCACCCCGAAAATAATGCCCAGCGCCGTAAGAACAGAACGCGACTTATTCAGGAAAACAGCTTCCAGCGAGATGGATAAGATTTGCAGATAACGTTCCACTCAAATAAATATTAATGCCTTAAAACAAAAAGGCTAAGGTATGAAGTTTCTGTAGATAGGGATGGGAACTTTTGCTGAAGCATCTCCGGAATTTAACTAAGTGAAGCAGAAACCATTTTGTTTCAGGTGTTTTTAATGTTCGCCGGAAAGATATTTTTCAATATGTACCAAAAGGTCTGATTTTTTTATGGGTTTGCTCAGGTATTCATCACAGCCCGCATCCAGCGCACGCTCTTTCTCTTCCGCTGTGGCATAAGCAGTAGTGGCGATAATGGGAATATGAGGATAAAGTTTTTTTATTTTCACCGTAGCTTCGCTACCAGACATAACCGGCATTTTCAAATCCATTAATATCAGGTCGTAGGTGTTCTTTTGTACCATTTCGACTGCCTCTTTTCCGTTGTAGGCGCGGTCAACCCTACCCATGTTTTCTTTTAGCAGGACATCAAGATAGAGGTAGTTGGTTTCATCATCTTCTGCAATAAGAATGTTCAGCTCTTTCCAATTCCTGGGTTCTGGTTTATGTGATGTTGCCTTGATGAAAGTTGTAGGGGGCTCATATGGCAGGCTGAAATAAAACCGAGAGCCTTTTCCCGGTAGCGAAGAAACGCCTATGGTTCCACCCATCATGCCCACCAGCTCTTTGGCAATATTTAGTCCGAGGCCTGTACCACGGATAGCAGAACTTATTGCCATGCGGCCTCTGAAAAAAGCCTCAAAAATATGCTGTTGTTCCTTTTTGGGAATACCCATCCCTGAATCTTCCACAAAGAAAAGGATGTTGTTGTTGTGCTTTTCAAAACCCAATTTCACACAGCCTTTTTCTGTGTATTTTATGGCATTGGAAGTGAAGTTGGCTAACACCTGCTTAATCTTATCAGCATCGGCCTCCATTATCATGTCACCGTCCTTCTCCGGAAGTTGGATTTGAAGTCCCAGATTTTTTTTCATTTCGGGAAGGTCGAACATGAAGAAAACCTGGTTTATCAGGTCGGCCGGAGAAAAGGTGATTTTATTAACAGGCAGCCTCTCACTTTGCAGACGTGAGAGAAAAATAACATTATCGATAAGGCTCATCAGCTGCCCCGCACTGTTGTTTACAATTTTTGCATAATTTACTTTTTCTTTCGGGGTGGCATCCAGCATGAGCTCGGAAAAGCCCATAACGGCATTCATTGGGGTGCGGATTTCATGGTTCATGTTAGCCAGGAAAGCCGATTTCAGCCGAATGCTTTCTTCGGCGGATTCTTTGGCCGCCCTGAGTTCTCGCTCAGCAGCTTTTCGCTCACTAATATCATTCATAATACCAATCAGGTATTCCACTTTGCCGTTTTTATCCGTTACCGGAGTGATAACCTCTTCCACTTCATACAGCGTTCCATCTTTTCGTCTGTCGTTGAACTCACCGGTCCAAACCTGACCTGATTTTAAGATTTTGTGTACTCTTTCATAGAAAGTTTTATCTTGCTTTCCCGTCCCCACAAGGTCTATTGTAAATTTTCCTACAGCCTCTTCTTCTGAATAGCCTGAAAGTCTGCTAAAAGCCTTGTTAACCCATTCTATCTCCCCATCGGCATTGGTGATTATAATAGCATTGGCAGCGGAATTAAGAGCCTTGTCACGAAGCAGAAGTTTTCTCTCGGCTTCTTTACGAAATGTTATATCACGGACAATGGAAAGACTTCCTGTAATTTTTCCCTCCGTATCGTAAGTGGAAGTAGGATTTAGCTCAACAGGGACTTTTTTGCCATTTTTGTGGATGAGTTCCAATTCAAAAATAGGAATAGTGTCAGCCAGCTTACCTTTGTGAAATTTGGTAAGGGCAAAGTCAACATATTCGGGAGAGATGTAGTTTATAAATTCATTGCCGATAACTTCTTCCGGAGTGTAGCCGGAAATTTCCTTCACCACCGGATTCACATAGGTTATCCTTCCCTGTAAATCGTAAGTAAGAATCATGTCAATGGAAACTTCAGCCAGCGAACGGTATTTATCTTCGCTTTCGCGGAGGGCTTTTTCCATCTCCTGTCGCTGGGAGATATCCTGAAAGACAACAGCCCGCAATGTTTCCCCATTGATATCGATATAATTAGTCGCAGCAACTTCTACCGGAAGTAAGGTTCCATCCTTTTTGAAGACCTCGATATCATACGGCTTTACATATTCTTTTTTAATATTTTTATTGATAATTTGAATGTATTTGGGGCTTGCCAGTTTTTTAATAATGTTTTTACCAATAAGTTCTTCTGCCGAATAACCCAACATGTGGAGTATAGTCTGGTTCACATCAACAGCAATTCCATTTTTGTGGATGATAATTCCTTCTTTGGTAATTTGCGAGAATCTTCTTAGCCTGGCTTCGCTCTCTTTAAGCGCTTTTTCCGTTTTTTTCCGATCGGTTATGTCGCGGGCAACAGCCAGTCGGCCAATAGTATTTCCTTCAGCATCAAACAAGGAGGTAACATTCAACTCCACGGGAATTTTTTTTCCGCTTTTATGAATCAATTCTACTTCATAAAGCGGAATATGCTCTCCGGAGATACCACTTTTAAACTTTTCGATAGTTGATTGAACATACTCAGGCACAATGAACTCCCAGAAGTTTCTATGAAGTATCTCATCGGCAGAATAACCTGACATTTTTTTAATAACAGGGCTGAGATAGGTCAGTTTCCCGTCAATATCAAAAGTAAAAATAAGATCTGAAGAAGTTTCTGCCAACGAACGGTATTTATTTTCACTCGCGCGAAGAGCCTGTTCGGTGTTAACCAAATCAGTGATGTCTGTAATTGTTCCTACATACCCCATAAACTTACCGTTGTGAATTTCGGGAATAGCATGGCCGAGTACCCAACGGAAAGTTCCATCATCTCTTTTAATACGAATCATCTCTTTGGAAAAGACTTTTGAGGACATATTATTCGTCCACCGTTCCAATAGCTCCTCTTTTTCACTTGGAGGCAAAATATCAGACCAGCCTTTACTCGTGGATCTTTCGAATGAAACCCCAGTTATCTCTGTCCAACGAGGATTTACATAAGTAGTTTTGCCTTTAGCATCTGTCCTGAAAACACCTGTTGACGAGTTATTAGCCAATGTCTCAAAGAGTTGTCGGCCCTCTTTTAATGCTTCCTCTGCTTTTTTCAGATGCGTAATGTCACGGATTTCACTTAGAATATAATCATTCCCTTGCAGTGTAATCAACTGTGCAGAAAGCAACCCGGTAATAATACGCCCGCCCTTAGTCCGTAAGTGAGATTCCATATCTTTAACAAAGCCCTTTTTTCTGAGAGCATTTATCATTTTCTTACGCTCGTAAGGATTCACCCATACTCTTAATTCCAGCGAAGTTTTCCCCAATAATTCTTTTTTTGTATAGCCTAATATTCCTTTAAAACTATCATTGGTTTCTATATATTTTCCCGAAATAAATTCGGTGATAGCTAATAAATCCGAACTGGTTTCAAAAATAGAACGGTACTTTTCTTCGCTTTCACGAAGGAGTTTTTCCGTTTTCTTTGCCTCGGTGATATCGTGAACAATTGAATAAAGTAAAGGCTTCCCTTTGTGATTTACTTTCCCACTGTAAACTTCCACAGTTTTTATACTTCCATCAGCAAGGCGGTGCTCAAAAACAAAATAACTCTTCTTGTCACTATCGGCACTTGTCAGCGCCTGTTCTATCTCCTCAGCCTTTAATAAATTAATTTGCTTAACTGTCATTCTTGTAAATTCGCTGTATGTATAACCATAAAACCGGCAGGCAGCCGGATTGACATCTTCAATTTGGCCGGTTTTCGGGTCAATCAAAAACATGATGGAATGACTTTCTGTAAACAGTGTTTTAAATTCATTTTCTTCTCTGCTCAAAAACTTAATTTCATCTTCGCGAATGTGCAGATAAGTCGTAATCCGTCTTTTCCATTCTGTTTGTGAGAAAGGGGTGAAGATAACATCATCAATGTATGCCGGAAAGTCAATATCAGCATTAGCAATTGCTTTCATGGAGGTAAGAAGCAAAACCGGTAAAAAGTACTGGTTCTCTTTTTTTAAATCCGACAAGGCAGCACCCTGTTTGCTGGCTGTTTCTTCGTCAACGATAATAATATCTGCCAAAACGGCCTCTTCCGGAGAGAAAGAGGAAGAAACTTTAGTTTGAATATCTAATCCTGAATTCGTTATAAATTTTAGAAGTGCCCAACGTTTAGTGTTTTCCAAAATGGAAAAGTAAGCTTTATAAGTTCTCATGTTTTCTCCATAAGTTGTACTTATAAAAACAGCTGGTCTTTAATAGCCCTGCGTTTTAAAAGTATCTGGAAAAATACGAAAAAAAATGGTAAAAACAGAATGTTTTTTCTTTTTCTTAAAAAAACAGAGTATCAGTAACGGTCAGATGGTTTGGGGTTCAGGATAAACTTTAGCGAAAACAGTGCCTTTAACTACGCGTAAACCATTCATGGCAAGGGCTTTCATTTCATCTTCGCCGGGATAAACATGGACGGGTGCCAGCCGATGCACATAAGAGATAATCTGGTTAACGAAATATTTATCGTGGGCAATGCCACCTGTGATAAGGATGCCATCGATTTCATATTTCAAAACAGCACCCATAGCACCCACCTCTTTGGCAACCTGGTAAGCCATTGCATCATAAATTAGCTTGGCTTTTTCGTCACCGGCAGCAGCGCGTTGTTCTATTTCATAAGCGCTGTTGGTTCCGAGATAAGCTACCAGACCACCATCGCCTTTAATCATCTTTTCAACCTGCTGGAGGGTGTATTTTCCACTGTAACAGAGCCTTGCCAAATCACCTACAGGTAGTGTTCCTGAACGTTCGGGCGAAAACGGACCATCGCCATCAAGTCCCTGATTTACATCTACTACACGGCCTTTTTTGTGGGCGCCAACGGTAATACCCCCGCCAAGATGAACAACAATCAGGTTCAGCTCTTCGTATTTTCGAAGAATGGATTTGGCATGTTGCCGGGCAACGGCTTTTTGATTCAGCGCATGAAAAATGGAACGCCTGGGTAGAAGCGGATGGCCGGAAATACGTGCCAAATCGTCCAACTCGTCCACCACAACCGGATTGGTGATATAAGCTTTGGCATCGGGAAGCGAGCAGGCAATGTCGTGGGCAATAAGTCCGCCCAGGTTGCTGGCATGTTCGCCATACCGGCAGGCACGCAAATCCTCCAACATTTTTTGGTTCACCTCAAAAACACCCGATTCTACAGGTTGGAGAAGGCCACCACGCCCCATCACAACACGAATTAAATCGAGCCGGATATCTGCCGATTCCAGCTCCTTGAGGATAAGCTGTTTACGAAATTCAAACTGTTCAGTAATGATTTTGAAAGGAGCTAACTCTTTGGCCGAATGGCGAATGGTTTGAATAAAGACAGGATTGGTACCGATATATACTGCAATTTTTGTTGAAGTGGAGCCGGGGTTAATGGCCAGTATCCTGATTTCTTCGTTCATGATTTTTAGCGGTTTTATGCCTCCTGTTTTTTTCAGGGCGGCAAAAGTACAATTAATTGGCTAAAATGGCGGCGAGGGCAATGGAATAAAGTTTTGTCTTTATACTGTCGCCACGCGACGAAAGTACGGCCGGCACTTTGGCGCCTACAACAATGGCCCCCTGCTCGCCTCCGGCCAGCTTGGTGTTGGCTTTGTAAAACACATTGCCTGATTCAATATTCGGGAAAACCAGACAATCGGCATCGCCGGCCACCGGACTGTTTATCTTTTTTATCTCTGCACTCTCTTTGTCAATGGCCACATCCAGCGCAAGCGGACCTTCTACCAGCGCTCCGGTTATCTGCCCACGGTCGGCCATTTTCGAAATAAGGGCAGCATCAACACAGGCAGGCATTTTAGGCATCACTTGCTCGGTAGCTGCCAGAACGGCTACTTTAGGTAATTTATTTCCAAGGGCATGCGCCACGTTGATAAGATAGTTGGTAATGGCAATTTTTTCTTTCAATTCGGGCAGCGGGATGATAGCTACATCGCCTACAACCAGTAATTTGTGATAAACAGGGTTTTCTGTAACCGTTACATGACTCAGGATAGCACCCGGGGTCATAAGGCCGTTTTCTTTGTTCAGAATGGCGCGCATATATTTGTCGGTACTCACCAGCCCTTTCATGAGCATGTCGCCACGGCCTTCGTTGATAAGTGCTACCGCCCTACGTGCAGCTTGCATCTCTTCCGGCTCATGTACAATCTCAAATTTGCTGATGTCAATATTTTCCCGGGTACAGACTGTGGCGATGACTGCTTTATCGCCCACCAGTGTTGCTTCAATGATTCCCAGGTCAACAGCCTGGCTGACGGCGCCAATGGTATGGGCATCGTTGGCATAGGCTGCCACGAGCCGTTTGCTTTTTTGTGCCTTTAGCACAGTGAAAAGGTCATCTAATTTCTTTATCATTTTTGGCTGTATTTATCCATGTGAAAGTTTTCACAAAAATAGGATAAAATCCGGTTTGTGTGGATAAAAATTCCGGAGTAGGTTCCCGTCAGCAAAAGATTACAGCACAATTCTTTGGGATTCTAATTCCTACACACAAAAGTTAACAATGATTGCCGGTAGATTTTACCCAAACAGCTCCCGCAACAGGTCTTCGGTTTTGTTCAGCCCGACCACCTCAATTTTATAGCGTTTTGTGTCAAGACCTTTCAGATTAAATTTGGAGATGATGATTTTTTCAAATCCCAGTTTGTCGGCTTCGAGAATTCGGTTTTCCACATGGGTCACTGCTCTGATTTCTCCCGAAAGGCCTATTTCAGCTGCAAAGCATACATTGTTTTCAATGGCAATATCCTCGGAGGAGGAGAGAATGGCAGCTACAACTGCCAGGTCGATGGCAGGATCGTCCACACGTATTCCCCCGGCAATGTTCAGAAAAACATCTTTTGTCCCCAGCTTAAACCCACTGCGTTTTTCCAGCACGGCCAACAGCATACTCAAGCGGCGCAGGTCGAAACCGGTGGAGGAGCGTTGCGGTGTTCCGTATGCTGCATTGGTAATAAGAGCCTGCGTCTCTACCAGCATGGGACGCTGGCCTTCAATCATGGCGGCAATAGCTACACCGCTGGTAGCTTCATCACGTTGAGAGAGCAACACTTCACTAGGATTGCTCACCTCACGCAGTCCGCCAGTGTGCATCTCGAAAATTCCTAGCTCAGAAGTGGAGCCAAAGCGGTTTTTCATAGATCGTAAAATTCGGAAACCATAATGACGGTCGCCTTCAAATTGCAGTACCGTATCCACCATGTGTTCCAGCACCTTCGGACCGGCAAGGTTACCATCTTTGGTGATGTGGCCGATGAGCAACACCGGGACATGGGTGGTTTTGGCAAAGCGCATCAGCTCGCCGGCAGTTTCACGAATTTGTGAAATACTCCCCGGAGACGATTCCAGCGTATCAGTGTAAAGTGTCTGAATAGAATCGATAATCAGAATATCCGGCTCCACTGCATCGATTTGTTTAAAGATGTCGGTGGTGAATGTTTCATTGAGAATAAAACAGGAGTCATTTGCTATCCCAATGCGATCAGCACGCATTTTTATCTGTTGTTGGCTCTCTTCGCCCGTAACGTACAAGATGCGTAATCCACTCATATTCAAGGCTGTCTGCAACAAAAGTGTAGATTTTCCGATGCCTGGTTCTCCGCCGATGAGAACCACCGAACCACTGACCAGTCCACCGCCAAGTACGCGGTTCAGCTCTCCGTTGCGGGTGTCGATACGTTCCTCTTTTTCGGAAGTTATCTGTCTGATGAGAACCGGTTTGGGCTTCTTTTCCCCTTTTTTAATGCCGCGTTTTTTATCGTCAGTCTTGCTTACGACCTCTTCCACAAAAGTGTTCCATTCGCCACAGGCCGGACATTTTCCTAACCATTTGGAGGTCTGGTATCCACAGTTCTGACAGAAGTAGCTTGTTTTTGTTTTTGCCATGTTACAAAATTAGCAAAAATGGGGATTGGAAGAAGATTACAGCCATACGATGGTCGAACAGTTGTTATGCGTTAGTCAGGACGAGACTTTCCATATTGTCGTTCTTTCCAATCACAGAAGTTTTATCTTTGCAAAAAACTTTAAATAGAAAATTGATGCAGCAGTTGAGTGAACAGGAGATCGTCAGGCGCAAAGCTTTGGACGAGTTGAAGAAGTTGGGTATCAACCCTTACCCACAGGCAGCGTACAAAGTAAGCACCTATGCAAAAGAAATTTTGGAGCAGTTTCCGAAGGACAACGACCTTTTCAGGGAGGTGAGTCTGGCGGGACGAATTATGAGCCGCAGGATTATGGGAGCTGCTTCTTTTAGCGAGCTTATGGACTCCACTGGCCGGATTCAGCTTTATTTTAAGCGTGATGATGTTTGCCCTGGCGAAGATAAAACCATGTATAACACGGTGTTCAAACGACTGCTGGACATTGGCGATTTTATCGGGATTAAAGGATTCGTCTTTACCACCAAAATGGGTGAAATAACGGTGCATGTTACAGCGTTTACAGTTTTGGCAAAGTCGCTGCGTCCTTTGCCGATTGTGAAAGAGAAAGATGGCAAAGTTTATGATGCCTTTACCGATCCCGACCAGCGATACCGTCAGCGTTACGTGGACTTAGTGGTCAATGAGCAGGTACGCGACATTTTTGTGAAGCGGGCACAGGTGCTGCGTTCCATGCGCGAATTTCTGAACGAGAAAGGCTATCTTGAGGTGGAAACACCTATTTTGCAGCCCATACCCGGTGGTGCTGCTGCACGCCCGTTCATTACCCATCATAATGCGTTGGATATGCCGCTCTATTTGCGTATTGCCAACGAACTTTACCTGAAACGGCTGATAGTAGGCGGATATGAAGGTGTTTTTGAGTTTGCCAAAGATTTCCGCAACGAAGGCATGGACAGGTTTCACAACCCGGAGTTTACACAGATGGAGATGTACGTGGCCTACAAAGATTACCTGTGGATGATGGAAACCACCGAAACCATGGTGGAGAAAATAGTCCGCGACCTGCATGGCACAACCAAAATCCAGGTAGGAGAAAACATCATTGACTTTAAAGCCCCTTTCAAGCGCATCAGTATTTTGGATTCCATTAAAGAAAATACCGGCATAGACGTGAGCGAAATGGATGAAAGCGGGCTACGTGAAGTGTGTAAGAAGCTGGAGCTGGAAACTGATCCTACAATGGGAAAAGGAAAGCTTATTGATGAAATTTTCGGTGAGAAATGTGAAGGTAACTACCTGCAGCCTACGTTTATTACTGACTATCCAGTGGAGATGTCACCATTGTGCAAACGACACCGCGACAATCCTGAGCTTACCGAACGCTTCGAGCTGATGGTCAATGGCAAAGAGCTGGCCAATGCTTATACTGAGCTGAACGACCCTATTGACCAGCGACAACGTTTTGAAGAACAGGTAAGGCTGGCCGAGAAAGGCGACGACGAGGCCATGTACATTGATTATGATTTTCTACGTGCACTGGAATATGGGATGCCTCCCACTTCGGGCATGGGCATAGGTATAGACCGGCTGGTGATGCTGCTGACTAACCAGCCTTCCATTCAGGAAGTGTTGCTCTTCCCGCAAATGCGTCCTGAAAAACCGGCTAAAACCTATGACACCGAAGACTTTGTGGCGGCAGGTATTGATACGGCCTGGGCAGAACACATGATAAAAGCCGGGTTCTCCAAACCCGAAGATCTCGCCGAAATGAAAGCCACGGCCATACAACAAAAGCTCAACGGCTACCGCAAAAAAAACAAGCTCAACATTCCAGCCGTTCAACTGGAAGAAATCGTACAGTGGCAGAAGAGGTTGTAAGGATGTTGTAATGGGATATGTTGGATGGGAAATATGGGATCAGCGTAAGTAAAAAAAAATAACAATTCTTTGTTAATATCTTCTTTGCCGGATAATTCGGGAAAGCTATTTATTTCTTTATTTTTAACTTTAATATATGGGCATGCTATTTTTTTGAAATAACAACAACTATGGTTATGAAAAACAGATACCTTTTCAGACTTTTTCTACTAATAATTATATCCTTTCCACTCATAACCGTCAATGCGCAAAATGTAGTTCCAAAAAATAACTTTTCACCCTACTGGGAGGTTAGTATTAATAGCGGTAGCAGTCTTTTTTTTGGCGATATCAAAGAAAAACCCTTTTTCCCTCTGAGCAAGAACAACAACGAATGGCGACTCGGGGGCGGACTTATTGCCGGACATCAGTTTACACCCGTTTTCGGCTTACGCGGACAGATATTATACGGTCAGTTGGCTGGTACCAAACGGTCGCTAAATCGTTATTTTGAGGGGGATTATATTGAGTTCAACTTAAACACTACCATCAATTTGAATAATCTTTTTGGCAAAAAACGATCGGACCGCTTTGTCAGTACATACCTGCTTGTGGGTGTCGGCATTACGAATTACAATTCGACTTTTTACACCCTGTCCACAGGGGCAAAAATCGGGTACATCGGTTTCGGGAGCGGGTCGGGTATAAAAGGCCGGACACTGGAAGGTATTCTTACCGGTGGTGTCGGCGTAAATTTCCGGGTTAACGATAATTTTATTGTCAACATTGAAACAGCCAACCGCATTATGAATTCAGATGAAATGGATGGGTGGGTAAAGAACTTTAAATATGATATGTACAACTATACCTCTTTGGGACTGACCTACAGGTTTGGTGGAAGAAAAGCAAGATCCGGCCCTAAAACACCTGTTCTGCATCATAATATTCAGGAAGTCCCACCTGGGAAACTAGCACCAGGGAAAGAGAAAAAACCCTGTACGGTGGAAATGCAGCCGGTGATGCCTCCCGCCACCTCCAATATGACAAAAATGAAGGCTGCCACCGAAAAACAACATCCGGTTGTTGTGGCGGTGCAACACCCACAACAGCACGTTACAAAAACTTACGTGGCTACACCTGCCCCCAGGCCTTTGCTTGAATACAGCGTGCAGATCCGTGCTAAATATGGACAGCGCATACCTGTTGAATGGATTGGTAAAAAATATGGCTTGCCACAAAATGAAATAAGAGAAGACAAACACAACGGCTACTACATTTACACCATCGGGTCGTATCAGAATTATAAGCTGGCACGCACGCGTCGCGATCAGCTGCGAAATCGTTATGGAATAAGCGATGCTTTTGTGGTGGCTTTTAAAAATGGCTATCGTTTGGATAAATTGCCGTAATTTGTATTAAAATTTAAAAAAATGTGGCATAGCAACTGGGATTATAATCCGGAGACAGACAAGCTACCAAAGAACATAACCATTATCATCGTGATTGCTTCCATCGCGGCAGCAGTTTACCTCTCCATGGTTTTGGTATAACTGATTCTTCGGGTTGCACGGTGTGTCAGCACAGAAGACAAGCCCAAATGAGCAGGGGATTGTCCTCAAAATATTATTTGGCCGAAATAATAGAATACTTATGCTCCGGCATAAAGAATGTTTTGTGTACTTTTGTCGTTTGAAAATATAATTAAGACTATCATGAACACATTTTTTTTACAGCAGGCAGGATGGATTGGTACTCCGGAAATTGTTCTCATCGTTTTGGCCATAGTTCTTCTTTTTGGTGGACGTAAAATTCCCGAATTGATGCGTGGTATAGGCAAAGGCGTGAAAGAATTTAAAGAAGGTATCAACGAAGAACCGGCTAAAAAGGGAGATAAAACCGAAAATACCTCCGGTGAAAAAAAATAGGTATTCCGAAATAGCGGTTTCTTTTGCGGTATAACCCAGGCTTACCGTCTGTTTTTATTTAAAAAAACAGCCTTCTGATAATATTTTTTAACGGTTGTTGTTGTTATTATTGAGTTTGTATTGAAATTACAGTCATCCGAATCAGGAAGAGGAAAAAGAATAATGAAAAGAATAATCATCGCAACCATTGTCTCCGTTTTGACGCTTTGTCAACCCCGGGTGTTTAGCCAAAACACGCCAAAGATAGAAGCACAGGACACCATCCTACAACAAGCCGACACCATCCATCTTCCCTCAGACAGCGTGCTGACCGAGGATAGCCTGGAAAAAGATTTACCCTCTTTCCGTGATACAATAATCTTGCCCAAGTCACTGAGCATAATGGGCCGCATTAACGACAGCATTCATAAAACAAGAGACTTCCACGGACATTTGCTTATCAGCGACTCACCACTTGTGCATGCGCTTGATAGTCTTGCTTATGTGAAATTTTATAAAAGAGGCTTCCTGCTGATGGATTCGGCTTCTATGAGGAAGTCGAAATTCAAGCCCGAACAAATTCCGACCTATCCTGATTCGGTTTATGCCAAGCGTATTGCCGCTTTAAATGTGGAAACACCTATTGAGCTGGTTTACAATAAACCGGTTAAGGCCTTTATTCATTTGTATGCGGATAAAAGACGGTTACTAACCGAAAAAGTTCTCGGACTATCCGAGATATATTTCCCTATGATTGAGCAGGTTTTGGATCGTTTCAACATGCCGCTTGAGCTGAAATATCTTGCCGTAGTTGAGTCGGCACTAAACCCCGCTGCAGGCTCCAACAAAGGGGCCAAAGGGCTGTGGCAGTTTATGTACGGTACAGGGAAAGTATATGGGCTCAAAGTTACTTCACTGGTCGATGATCGTTACGATCCTTATAAAGCCACAGTGGCAGCCTGCGAACATCTGAAAGATTTGTACGACATATACGGAAACTGGTCGTTGGCTCTTGCTGCATACAATTCCGGGGCAGGTAATGTGAACAGAGCGATCAGAAGAGCGGGCGGAGCAAAAAACTATTGGGCTATATGGCCCTTTCTGCCCCGTGAAACCAGAGGTTATATTCCGGCCTTTATCGCTGTGGATTATATTATGAACTATGCCCCGGAACACAACCTCTTTCCTATGCGACCCGGTATCTTTTATTATGATATTGATACGGTTACAGTTGACCAGGTACTGTCGTTTGGCCAGCTTCATGAGCTGCTTGGAATACCGTTGGACGAGTTAAAGTTTTTAAATCCGCAGTTTAAAATGGGGATTATCCCTGCCGTTAACGGCAAGACATACGTCTTACGTATTCCCCGCCAGTTTGCCGATGATTTTTTGAACAACGAAAAAGCACTGTATGCATTCAAGACAAAAAAAGGGCTGGCACGTGACAAGATGCTGGCCGAGATAAAGAAAATCGGAAACAGAAATATTGTTTATGTACGCCGTGGGGATAATCTGGGAACTATCGCCAGGCGAAATCATGTGTATATAAGCCAGCTCATGCGTTGGAATGGTTTGCGCAGTTCACGTATTTACCCCAGACAAAAGCTTATTGTATATGGAGCGGGGAGCCGGAAGTTTTACCAAAAGGCTTCTACCCCCATTGCCCGTTCTAAATCTATTCATGTAGTTCGCTCCGGCGAAAACCTTGGCCTTATTGCCAGAAGATACCGTTGTACTACCACCGACCTGAAAGAATGGAACAACCTGAGATCATCCCGGATTTATCCCGGCCAGAAACTTTATGTGTATAAGCCGGTGGACAAATCTAAATACACTGTGAAATCGGGTAAGTATGTTTATCATGTAATCAAGCCCGGCGACACATTATGGGATATTGCCAAAGAGTACGATGGGGTTACCGTGGAACAAATCAAAAGGCTTAACAACATTCGCAACTCGCATCATTTGCGTCCTGGACAAAGAATTAAAATTGCCACAGTCAGTTAGTGACAGTGGCTCCGTCAGGTAATATTTTTATCTCCAAATAAAATATGAACCGCGTAATTACGTTATTCGAGTAGAACTATAAAAGATTCAAAATGACAAAAACAGGTATTTTCTATTTTTTCATGTTGGCGCTGTTGGTTCCTTCTGTTTTTACTTCCTGCTCCAACGTCACAAGTAGTAGCGGAAAGCCGATGTCTATTGGCAGTACAGCTGAAGTACTGGTGATTATTCAAAATGAAGCACAGTGGGAAAATCAGATTGGACAGTCCATAAAGAAATACCTTGCCGCCGATATTTATGGTTTTCCTCAGGCAGAACCGGTTTTTAAACTGCTGCACATAAAAATGGCAAATTTTAATAACCTTTTCCGTAAACAACGAAATATTCTCATCGTAAAGATTGACCCGAAAGTAAAAGAGCCTAAAATTACGGTCACCCATGACAGATGGTCTGCTCCCCAACTTATTTTTACCATTACTGCCCCCTCTCCCGCTGTTTTTGCGAAAGTTTTTACAGCAAAGAAGGATTATTTTATTGAAAAATATCTTTCCTCTGAACGCCAGCGGATTTTGAAAATATTTCAGTCTTCTCTCGATGATAAGATTATGAAGTCTATAAAGAATAATTTTTCATTTACTTTGGCTGTACCTACCGGTTTTTATGTGGCAAAAACTACTCCTAACTTTATGTGGATTCGTCATGAAGCCAACCGTTACAGTCAGGGAATCATAATAATTTCTGTCCCTTATAAAGACACTGCTCAATTTTCGCGTGATCGGATTCTTTCACAAGTCCAGATGTTCCAGTTACGCGAAGTCCCGGGTCCTACCAGAGGATCCTATATGTCGCTGGACAGGAAGTTTGTTATCCCTAAGGATTCGCTGGTAACAGATTTCCCAACCCACTATGCTGTTGAAATTCGCGGACTCTGGCGTGTGGAACACGATTTTATGGGTGGGCCTTTTGTCAGCTACACTTTCCTGGACAAAAACACCAACCAGATAATAACACTGTTTGGATACGTCTATTATCCCAACCATCAAAAACGCGACCTGCTGCTGCAGGTAGAGTCTATTCTCTATTCCGTAAAGTTTAATAAGGCTGATAAGAAATAGCATGAAATAAGTCTTTTTATTCTTGCGGCAACTGTTAAAAGCCCATAGCTTTTCCGGATGCCGTCCCCCCAAGTATTCAGATTGAGATTTGAAACCTTTGAAACCGGATACCAAATTCGAGAATGCCAACAACAATAAGATTAATCTTTTATACCAATTTACATCAATAATTCAGGGACGTTACCGGTATTAGATTTCCATCCGTTATTTTATCTACAATTAATTACGTAATTTTGGGCATCCGCAGCTTGAATAGTGGAGTGGTCTTCTTATTTTTTAAAATGATATAAAAATGAAAACAATTAAACTATCGCTTTTAGTACTTTTTTTATTTGCCATATTCGGCATTCTAAATGCACAAAATATTACTATACTTCACACGAATGATATCCACTCGCGAATTAACGGAGACGGCCCCCAGGCCGATTACACCCCGCTTATTATCAACAACGGCAGTGGCGTACTGGGTGGCTTTGCCCGCCTCGCTACTTTGCTGAAACAGCAGAAGGCAAAAAATCCTAATGGCACATTAATTTTAGATGCAGGAGACTTTTTTATGGGATCTCTGTTTAATCCTACCGAGCCCGAGCTCGGTTTTCAGTTGTCATTAATGAAAGCCATGGGATTTGAATTCACCACTATTGGCAATCATGAATTTGATTACGGGCCTAATGCCCTAGCCGATGCCATTAATGCAGCGAAAAAGCATGACGGACTACCTCAGATTATTTCTTCAAATTTAGTTCCCGACCCCAACTCTCCCAAAGACAATAAGCTGGCAAAACTGTTTGAGAATAAAACTATTTTACCCTACACAATTGTTGACGTGAAAGGAGTTAAAATCGGAATTATTGGAATATTGGGCAAAGATGCCGCTGATGTGGCTCCCCTGAAAGCTCCTGTACAAGTTGAAAAGCAAATAAAAACCGTAAGAAGGATGGCCAAAATGCTTAAAAAGGAGAAACATGTTGATTTGGTTATCTGTCTGTCCCACAGTGGAGAGTATCCTGATAAAAAAGGGGGTGCTTATTATAAAGACGGACTGTTGGCTCCGAAAGCTACCAAAGAATATCCTGATGGAAAAGGCAGTTTTTACGGCGAAGATGTAAAGCTGGCCAAAAGAGTAAAAGATATTGATATTATCATCAGTGGCCACACCCATGTGATTATCCCTCAACCTCTTAAAGTAAGGAACGCCTTGATAGTGCAAACCGGTGCCTTCCTCCATTATTTGGGAAAACTTGATATTACAGTGAAAGACGGGAAGATTTCCAGCTATCATTATAAGCTGATTCCCATAAATGATAAAATTAAAGGGGACAAAAAGGTAAATGCTGAAATGAGTAATTATGTCAAGAACGTAATTGATAGAAAACTCCTAAAACCGGAGTCTCTTACTTACAAAGAGCCCATTGCAGAAACATCATTCAATTTAATGAAGCACAACTCAAAAGGTTACCGGCATACAGATTTGGGAGTATTTCTTGCCGATGCAGCAAAAAGCTATGTTGATACTTATGGTGGTGGTACCGATGTTGAGCTACTCGCCTCCGGCACCGTCCGCGATAATATTGTAAAAGGCAAAACAGGTATTATCACTGTTCCGGATATCTTCAGGATTTTTCCGTTAGGAAGGGGAAACGGCAGTCTTCCGGGATATCCTTTGGCTAAAATTTACATTACAGGCCATGAGCTGAAAAACCTCATGGAGGTTCTCTTGCTTTCCAAAGGCGATGATAGCTACGTTTTTGTTTCCGGGATTAAAGTATATTATAATCCTAAAAAAATTATGCTGCGGAAGGTTTATAAAATTGTTCTAAACGGAAAAACCGTTGATCTTTCCAAAAAAAATCCGAAACTGTATAGTATTACAGCCGACACCTACCTTCTTGGTTTCATTGGCAGGGTAAAAAAACTTAGTTTTGGACTTGTCAATGTTGTACCAAAATTTGAAGACGGGAAGCCCATCCATAACATAAAGAATGCCCTTATTGATTTTGACAAGAATAAAAAAGGAGTTCAGATAGGAACAGAGTGGCTGGCCATAACGAGGTATATGCAGCAATTAAAAGACATGAACGGCGATGGGATTCCTGATATTCCGTTAAAATATAAACCGGCTCTGTCGAACAGAATTGTAGGGCGTAAACAGAAATAGGTTATTAATAGCTGAGTTGTTAACAACCAGTCGGAAAAAATCAACCGCACATTTAAGCCCGTTTGTTTTTTCGCCTGCACATAGAACTTAAACGAAAAAGAATAAAAAAAACCACCATTATGTTAAACAGTGGTTTTTTGTGGGCCCACCAGGACTTGAACCTGGGACCACCTGATTATGAGT
>CAYYOW010000025.1:0-25284 GCA_964473395.1 uncultured Lentimicrobiaceae bacterium
CATTTTCCAATTCCTTCTCAACTTTGCTGAGTGTTACACCCGTGGGATCCAGATTCTCATTCATTTTCAGTGACTCTGTGTTTATCAACCGGTCAATTCCGGGTTGCCAGGCAAAGATAGGGATAAACTGCCAACGCCAGGATGAATGAGGGATATATCAGCGCCATACCCAATTATTATAGATAATAATAAGCGGGTTTGATTGTTAAATATTCTTAAATCCAACACTTTACAATGAAAAAACAGCAACAGGAAGGTGAAACTGGCGTTAATTTTGTAGCGCTGTTTTTAAACCAAAATCAAATGCCATGAAGAAGATAAAAAGTATCATTTTGTCAGCTTTATTATTGTTGGCCGGTATGACAGCTCACGCACAAATTGTGAATGCTGACAAACAGGAAAGCCATGCCAACAAACCACAGGTTCACATAAATGTTAAAAAGGTGTATGACAAAAACGGAAACATCATCCGCTACGATTCTACTTATGAATGGACATACAGTAATCATAGCGGAAAGAGTAACATTAACTTAGACAGACTGATGGGACAGTTTGTGCCTTTCTTCAGGGAAAACCTTCCCGATTCGTTGTCGCGGGTCTTTGGTAATCCGGACTTTAACCTGAATGATTCGGCCATGATGTTGAACTTCTTTAATAATGTCCACTTTTTTGACCAATGGCAAAAAGAGATTTTTGACATGAAGCATGAAATGCAGGCCATGGATTCGCTGCGAATGGAATTTCTAAAGAGATATATGCATGAAAAGAAATATTCAGGGAAAAAGAGGAACCCGCTGAAAGCCGGTGTTTACTGACTTTGAAAACTGCACAGAGAAAAAATACCCTGCGGATTTGCTATGGTTTTGTCGGAAGGCAAACGATAGTTTCCGCATAATTTGGTATTTTTGTTTCCTTAAAATTATGCCATGATACATCTGAAATTTAGTTATGATAACGCCCTGCTTTTTGTGGGGAAAGAGGATATTTTCAATTACCAGAAAGCCATAGATGGCCATTTCCTTGCTATAAGTGAGCGTACCGGAAAAGGGAGCGACTTTCTTGGCTGGACTGACTTGCCATTCTCTGTTGAGGAGACTTTGATAACCAAAATTGAATCTGCTGCGGCCCGCTTTCGCGAAAAATCGGAAGTCAGCGTGGTGGTGGGTATTGGTGGTTCTTACCTTGGGGCGCGTGCCGTAGTCGAAGCCTTGTCACCACATTTTAACCTGCTGAGGAAGAAAACCGGGAATCCCGTTATGCTTTTTGCAGGCAACAACATCAGCGAAGATTATCTTGCCGAGCTGTTACAGGTTCTGGACGAAAAAGATTATACCCTCACCGTGATTTCCAAATCGGGAACTACTACCGAACCGGCGCTGGCTTTTCGGTTGCTTCGTGAACATATGGAGAAAAAATACGGTAAAGCTGAAACCAAACAGCGTATTATCGCCATAACCGACAAGGAAAAAGGTGCATTGAAACAACTAGCCGATGAGGAAGGCTATGAAACTTTTGTTGTTCCCGACGATGTAGGTGGCCGTTACTCGGTGCTCACACCGGTAGGATTACTTCCCATTGCCATTGCAGGTTTCGATATTCGTGCTTTGCTGAAAGGTGCACAAAACATGGAGGAATTTTCGGCAACCGCCACCAAGATCGATGAAAACCCGGTTGCTACTTATGCTGCTGTTCGCAATGCCTTGTATTCCAGAGGTAAAACCACCGAAATTATGGTAAATTACGAACCCAGGCTGTTCTATTTTACCGAATGGTGGAAGCAGCTTTACGGCGAAAGCGAAGGCAAAGAGAACAAAGGAATTTTCCCGGCAGGCGTGAGCAACACCACCGACCTGCATTCCATGGGGCAGTATATTCAGGAAGGGAGACGGAATTTATTTGAAACAGTGCTTTCTGTTGAAAAGCCAAAACATAAACTGACCATTCCTTCCGATGAGGCTAACTTAGACAAGTTGAATTACATTGCCGGAAAACGTATCAACGAGGTGAACCACATGGCTGAGCTGGGCACCACGTTGGCTCACGTGGATGGCGGTGTCCCTAACCTAAAAGTTACGATTCCGGAGATTTCGGAAGAGACGTTGGGCGAAGTGATTTATTTTTATGAAATGGCTTGTGCTGTAAGTGGCTATATTCTCGGTATCAACCCATTCGACCAGCCAGGCGTGGAGGCATACAAGCGCAATATGTTTGCTTTGCTCGGAAAACCAGGTTTTGAGAAAGAGACGGAAGCTATCCGGCGGAGGCTTTAAAAGGATGAAAGATTTGAGAGTTCAGTTTTTTACGGTTATTTTTTTGTGTCTCGGATGGCTGAGCCTTCCCGCACAAACGCTTGCTCCTTCCGGCCAGCTTGGCGGTGAACACAACCTGTATGCCATGAACAAACAGGTGAACCAGTTTGTACAGCGTTTCAACATGGAAGAGGCTCCTTCCGGCAAACCTCTGTATAAAACTGATAAGCGCTACCATAACAACACCTTGCGTAAAAAGTTGCTACCTTATCTGTTCGATCGTCAAAATCCGCGAACTTCAGGGAAACTGCAACAATATTTTATTGCAGATGTAACCAATAAGGAGCATCCTGTTTTTCTGAATTTCCTGGACAAAAACTGGTATGCCGAGGTGTCTGCCACTTTCAATAACAATGGTGTGCCGGTAAACCTAATTCTGTTCCTGACTCTCGAAAAGGCCGGCCTGGGATCCAAATGGATTATCAGTAACGTTTATGATACAGAATTGCACAACCTCTTTCCGGTGGAAAACGCAGCCGGTCATATGAAATATTTCTTACATCCGCAAAGCCATGAGCTGGATTTTATGAATCTGAACAAAGCGTTTGATAACCCAAAACATATTGAATATTATGCTTCTACAGATTATCATCCAGATTATCTGACGCTATTTTTCTATTTGATGAAAACCGGAAAACTGAAGTTTGAACACATTAATTCTGTGAAGTTCCATTTTTTACAAATTCCGCACTGGTATTTTGAGCTCAGTTTTTTCAACCGAAACACCAGCAACTCGGGATGGCTCATCTCTAACCTGAAATATGTGTCCGTCAAAGAAAAAGCCCAACTCATTAATTTTTTCCGCTCATGTTCTACAAAATAAATCTGGCTTTTTTGATAGGACTGTTTTCATTTGGCAGTCTGGCGGCTCAGCAAAGCACTGTTAAACTCAGCCCAAAAGAGGTAGATGCCTATAAAACGCAATGCTACCAAATGATGAAATACCTGCAGGGCACGCTGACTTTTCTGGGCGACCCGGCCAACCCTCCGGCTGAAAAAGAAATCATCATCGACAACAGCTACCTGAAAATATTTGAAAATGGCAAAGTGCAGGTCGAAGGGGATCTTGATGCGCATCGTACGGTTCCGATTCATAAAGATGTACAGGCTTATCTGAAAGATGTGGTATTCTTCTTTAAAAAGGTCACCTTTACTTTTGACATTACGAGCATTGTTCCTATGCTGACGCAAAATGGACAAATCTATTTTAAAGTGACTATGAACCGGAACTTAAAAGGCATTACCGTGGAAGGCGACACGGTTAATAATAACCAGCTACGCTATGTTGAGATCAACCTTAATCCGGAGAAAAATAGCTTGAAAATTGCCAGTATTTACACCAACAAACCCAACGACGACATAGAAATACAATATTGGTGGAATCACCTTTCACAGGCCTGGAAAAACTATTTCGGAAAATCTATCCGTGTGTATGACAGCCTCCCTTTGAACAGAATTATCTCGTTCAGCGATAACAATCTGGTGGTGGAGACAAAAAAAATAATTTCTACCGATAGTGTACAGCAGGACTCAACACAGCTTAAGCCTATAGAAGACAGCCTGTTGGTGATACAAGATTCTGTCATGCTTGTACCGGATACCCTGATAATGAAAAATACCAGCTTGATGCCGCAGCTTATCCAGCATTTGCGAAAGGCTCGTGTGGTCGACATTTCAGGTAACCTGGATATTGAAAATCTGGCACCGTTGAGTGAAATGGATAACCTGCGTTCGCTAAGCTGCGCCCACACACTTATTGATGATTTAACACCGTTACGTAGCCTCAGCAGGTTACAAATGCTGGACATCACCGGTTGTCCTGTGGAAACTTTGGATCCGTTGCGTTATGTTTCCGCTTTGCGCGAAATTGACGCCCCTTTTACCTCCCTGAGCAAAGTTAAGGTTTTGGGGAACCTGAGGAATCTGGAGATGCTGAACCTTGCACATACACAAATTGTCAGCCTTCCCAACCTGAAGAGCCTGCAAAACCTGCGGACGCTGGAGCTGGATGCCACCCCTTTGCAAAGTATTGATTCGCTGGCCTTTCTTACACAACTTACCAACCTGAACATCGCTAAAACCGCTGTGAAAGATTTTACTCCGCTGACTAAACTCACCGCGTTGCAAAGCCTCAACCTTGACAGCACCCTCATCACCGATCTGCATCTGCTCGGTAAGCTCAACTCACTTACGATTTTGCAAATCAACGGCACACGGGTTTCCGACTTACTTCCCCTTGTACAATTGCCTGCTTTGAAATATATTTACTGTGACAATTCGGGCGTCAATAACAAAGCGGCAGCTGCTTTTAACAAAGTCAATCCGCGGGTTCAGATTATCTATAATTCCAAAAAACTGGAAAAATGGTGGAAGGCAATGCCCGAATTCTGGAAAAATATTTTCATTACCCATGCAAACCTTAGCGAGCCTATTAGCAAAGAACAGCTTCATAAGCTTTTGCTATTGAAAAAGCTGAATCTCCAGGGCAACACGGAGGTTCGCAGCCTGAAACCGCTCGCGATGCTCATTCAACTGAAAGAACTCAATATTTCCGGTACTTCTGTCCGCAACCTGGAGCCTTTGACTTCAGTCATAACATTGCGTCGGCTCGATGTGAGCCACACCCGGATACAATCTTTGTCACCATTGCAAAAACTAAAAAACTTACGAACATTAAACATCAAACATACAGCCGTACGCGATCTTTTTCCCCTGGCACATATCAGTAATCTGACTCTGGTTCTTGCCGACAGTACTCGTGTCAAACAGAAAAATGTGCTTACTCTTGAAAAATATCTGCCACAGTGTCTGGTTCTGTTCCAGACATCCCGGCTCAAACTATGGTGGTACAACCTTGGAGAGCCGTGGCAGGCAGCGCTTTCTCAGCAAATGGAGCTGGATGATCCGCCCACAGCCGAACAATTACAACAGCTGGTAAATATGAGAAAAATCAGCATCGGCAATCATCTGGATATTGAAAGCGTAGAGCCGCTAACCGTTTTTGTCCATTTAAAAGTATTAAAGCTGGATAACACAAGCATCACTGACATTACGCCAGTTGCCGGATTAAAGAGGTTGAAGGAACTGTCTGTTACCAACAGCCCGTTATGGGATACCGGTCCGTTGGCAGGCATGAAGCAGCTGAAGAACCTCAACCTCGAAAATACTTCGGTGGAAGATTTGTATCCTCTGCAGGGATTGCATCAATTGCAAAAGCTGAATATTTCAGGAACAAAAATAAGAAACCTGAAACCGTTGGCCGGACTGACCAATTTGCGTGAGCTTGTTATCAATAACACAAGGGTGAACAGCCTGAAATATATCATGTCCTTGTCGCAGCTGACCTTGTTGCGTTGCGACCATACCCTGCTGAGAGAGAGAAAAGTGCAGAACTTCAAAGAGAAACATCCCAAGACAAAGGTAATTTTTTATTAAAAATCCCGACTGGTTGGCGAAAGCATCCAAACCATCCAACTCTTTCCGTTTAGTTCTGAGATGCATAGGGGAGGAGCACGCGAGAACCTGCTAAAGCTTCCCTCTGTCAACCTCAACTCAAGCGCGTTTGCAACGCGTTCGCATCTTATACCGAGCTCTGGTTGATACAGCATTTGCAATGTTACTTGCTATGCTCCGGTCAGACTTTTGCCAAAAAGATGCCGTCTTTTAATTACATCACAAACCGCCACACAAATTTAACCTGGATAGATGTATATTTTGTGTCTAATTTATGTTGTTTAGTATCATATCCCTGATTCACAACAAAATAAAGGTTTGTCCCCGGCGTAGGAATCCAGTTGACACGAAAATTCAGGAGCATTTCCTGTTCCTGATTGTTCCATTGGGCAAACATGGAGCCAAACAAATCGGGGTTGACGGCAAAATCCACCCGGCTACCCACTTCGTGAACCACAAAATTTCCGGCAGGCAAAAAGACGCTTTGGTGGGTATAATCTGTGCTAAAGCGCAAATGTTTGGAAATTTGCCAGTTTATGGAACCAGAAAAGACCGTCCGGCTTCCGTTATAAAAACCACCCCAGTTAGAAAAAAATTGACCGTAAATTTTACGGCCACGATAGGTGGCAAATTGCAACTCCCAATCGGTAAACCAATACTCTCCCTTAGGGATGATAATGGTGCTGTAAATATTGAAATCTTCGGTAAGATTCTCCGCTTTTCTCTGGATGTTAAACTCAAAATACTCGCCGTTGCGGGTGATAAAACCCAACGGTCTGAATTCTGACCAAAATGACTGTAACTTATGCGTTACATCATCAATGTAATAATTGAAATCGAAGATTTTAAAGATAAACTGCTGGATAAACCGAAGATGTTTTTTAGGGCGTGGTTTTACCCTGAAATCAGCATTATACATCTGATAAGCAGTTCTGCGCTGAAAGCCTACCTCCGGATTGAACCCGGCGCCTGAGCGATCCCATACGGCAGAGAATTCGATAAGGTCGTTGGGATAATCGAAAAACAACCGGCTTGCAAGACCTGTTTTTTGTGTACGGTCGGAAGTGTAACTTTGTGCCAACGCTCCTCCGAAAGCAATGTTCTTATTCCCCTTAAAATGCGAGTTAAAGTAATTGAAATCAGCGCCATACACAAAGTTCTGATGGCCGGCTCCCAGTTTGCTCACAGCAATCATCCCCACGCTTGATTCTTTAAAAATGTCCTGTTTCACCCTGACCACTGAGTAATTAGTCACCGGCAGCGTATCTTTTCCGGCTGTTTCGATACTCATGGCACCAATGGAGGTTTTCCCCGTTTTCCCCATGACCCGTGCTCCTGCAATAATGGGAACAATGGAATTGTCGGGCGCCAGGCCGATACGCCGTGAATAAAAAGGCTGGACGCTACCTAAAGCGAAATTGAAATAATTTTTCCCTTCGAGAAAGAATTCTCTTTTCTCGGGATAGTAAAGCGAAAATCGCGTGAGGTTTACCTGCATACGATCCGATTCCACCTGTGCAAAATCAGTATTTATGGTCAGATTCATTTTAAGAGTCGGCGTAATTAAATAGTTCACATCACCGCCGACATTCCAGGTAAGCTGCGGTTTTTCGCCTACATTCTTTTCCAGCCCGGTGATGCCATAAGGCTTCATCTCAATGAGGGAAGTCTTACTTTTTCCTTTTATGCCAACAAGATAACCTGCATTGGAAACCTGCCGGATACTTGAATTTCGTGACCAGCCCTGCCAGTCGTCCTGTTCGCGCTTGCGCCGGATGTTTCGCTCGAAATTGATTCCCCAAATCTGGGTTTTTCCTTCGGTAAACCGTAACGATGAGAAGGGAATTTCAAATTCGGCAAACCAGCCTTGTACGGTACGGGTTGTCTTTACATTCCATACTCCATCCCAGGATTTATTACTACTTTGTCCGTTTTGCGAAATCAGAATATCTGTACGTGCAGCATTGGGATTGGTAATAAACAGATAGCCGTTGCGCCGGTCGTTGTAGGTGTCAAGAATAACTTGAAAATTGTCATCGGTACCATAATTAAAATCACGCTTCATCTGACTGGCAATTATTTTATCGGGATGATTATCATAGCACCACACACCTATGTAAATATTTTTTGAATCATATAAAACGGCCACATCGGTACGTTCGGTAGCTGGCCGGCCTTCGTGTAATTCACGCTGGGTAAAATCGGAAATTTTTCTCGCCTGTTGCCACGCCGGCTCATTCAGCCTGCCATCCAGTTTTATGGGTTGATGAATAGGTAATGCATGTATGGTGTCCGGTTGGGAGTGCTGAGCGAAAGCCTGCACGGTAACAAGTAGAAAAAACAATCCGAAAAATAAAATGGCTTTGGCCGTAGAAAACATGTTTCCATATGATTTTATGAAAACAAAATTATAACTTTAGCTACCAGAAAACAAAATTATAACTAATTTATCATTAATCCAGATTATCAGGCTACACAGTTATCCTCATCTTTTTCATAAGAAAAGTGGCATTTAGGTTTTGCGAAACGCCCTCTTTTAGCCGGTAATCAAACTGCAACTGGTCATGTTCAATTTCAACCTCAAAACGTTTGTTGATGACATTATCGGGGAAATCCGCAGCCAGTTCACCCAGGGTCAGATCGTGTGTGGCAATGAGCCCGGAAGTTCCGAGACGAACAAACTGTCGGAGTAAAGCTTTGGAGCCTTTTTGTTTGTCTTCAGAGTTGGTTCCGCGCAGTATTTCGTCAAGAATAATAAATAGCTTTTCGCCATTTTCCAGACGAACGATAATTTCTTTCAGCCTTTTCAGCTCGGCAAAGAAATATGATTCCCCCTCCTGCAACGAGTCGGACGTTTTGATGCCGGTGAAAAGCTGTACCGGTGTAAAAACAAAGCTATCTGCCAACACGGGAGTGCCGGCCATTGCCAGAACATAATTAACCCCGATAGTTCGCAGGTAAGTGCTCTTGCCGGCCATATTGGCGCCGGTGATAACATGAAATTGGCTCCATCCATCGATATCTACTGGGTTGCCCACGCATAACACCGGGTCAATAAATGGATGTTTCAGTTTTCTTCCCTGCACCCGGAAATTTTCGGTGGCGATTTCAGGAAATACAGCTTCCGGATGCTGGAAAGCAAATCCTGCAAGTGAACAGAGTGCGTCCACCTGTGCCAGCGTTTCCAGCCACAGCGAAAGTACATGTCCGTATTCGATTTTCCATTTTTCCAAACGAATGCTTTGGCGGATGTCCCACAGGAAAAAGATGTTCAAAAGTATCCCGGCAAACATGTTCAGCCGATAATCGAAAGCTTTTGAAATAACCGACAGCTGATGGACGGCCTTAAAGGCGGAAATATCTCCTTCTACCAGCGTTTTCACCGCATGTTGCATGATATGCGAGTGAAAATCTTTCTCTTCCGTTCTTTTAAAAAGAGTGGCATATTGCTCCAGTAAAGAGGTCTTCTTACTTAAAAGTGCGTAAGTTTTGTCGATTTGCGAAAGCTGCGGTACCAGTACGATAAGCGGTAATAGCAAAAAAACCAGGAAACTGCTGTATGGCAACACTCCAAAACTACTGAGCACCACATCAACAAATCCCAGTAACGGGGTGATAGTTAGTAATATTTTGTAAGCCGGCTTGTTGAAAACTGTTTCTGTGGCTTTTGCCCAGCTAAGCAGACTCCCGGTACTGTTTTTTTCTTTTTCCTCCGTGCTACCCAAAGCCTGAAACGCTTGTCTCCAGTGTGGCATTCCGGAGAGTTCGGCAATGGCTTCCTGCCGTTCTTTTATTTGCTCTTTTTGCTTCAGTGGATACAATAACGTGAGTGCAAGATGTTTGCGCCCTATGTGTGTGGCACTACGGTCGAGTAACTGAAAAAGTGACCGTTTTCCGAAAAGATCAAGGTCGGCGGCAAAAGGATGTCCGGTATCTAAAAACTCATGGCCATCTGGCTGGTGTGAGGTGTCACGTTTTAGCAAACGCAGTTCGGTTTCATTAATTTGCAGGAGTTTTTCTGTCCATTTCTTTTGCTTGAAAAGGCGGATGTGCCGGAAGACAAAAAAACCGAACGACGAAAATCCAACAATGGCCACCAACAAGACAGCTATCCATGTTTGCTCCGCTGTCAGGTATATACCGAGCACGGTAACAAGAAAAGTGGAAATACGTAAAGCGGTCACCTGCCGAATATTCTTTTTTATCTGTGAAAGCTGTTGCCCATACTGTGTCACCTGTTCCATAAAAAACTGTTCAGGCGCCAAATGTTGTTTTGTCATGGAAGAAATTTGACTGCAAATTAACGGAATTATCCCATACCAACATCTCAAAGGGCAAGGAGGTGTGGGGGCGAAGACTGCTGTCATTCCGAGGCAAGTATCCATTTAAATAATAAAAATGTGATAACAGGAATATGGTTCTGGAAACGAACGCAGTTCCGGGCGAAGGAATCGGCTGTATTTAACGGCAGGATTTTGAGCATGAGAGATGGCTTCGTACGCATAACAATGCATTCACAAAAAAGTTCATTAGGGTATAGCGTACGTCGCTCTTACGCCCCTTAGCTCCACAGATGTCCCATTGCCCGAAATCGCACACTTGTGTGAGTAAGCCGAACACTTTATCTTTATTACAAAAGGATGATATTTGAAAATAATACTCGTCAAATATTGACTATCAGCTTGTTCATGATAACGGCACAGTTCATGTTTATCGTTATAACATTCAAAATAAAAGAACAGAAAATGACCATAGTAACAATTACATATTTCTCCCTCCTGTTTTTTCTGTCGGAATTAGTTCTGATGGTGGTAAAACATTCAAAAAAAGGCGGTACAAAAACAAAAAACGATAAAAAGTCCTTGGTCTTACTGTGGATAACAATACCGCTGAGCCTGACAATAGGATTTTTCGTGGCAAACCGTCAGGGATGGAATACATTAAACCATACAATCGCCATATTCGGATTAACTGTTTTTATTATCGGTATTATCGTCAGGTGGGTTTCAATAATCCAACTAAATAAAGAGTTTACCGTTGATGTGGCAATCATTAAAAACCACCATCTGAAGACCGAAGGGATGTATAGGTATCTTAGGCATCCGAGTTATTTGGGATTAATACTTATTTGCTCCGGACTTTCCATCGCCATGAACAGCATCATCTCATTCCTCGTGATTACAATCCCAATTTTACTTGCCTTAAGTTATCGAATAAAAACAGAAGAAAATATTTTAATAAAACAGTTTGGTGAGGTTTATGAGAAATATATGGTAAAAACATACAAGCTTATCCCGAAGATATATTAGCAAATAACGAAACCGATATGGTTCATGACTAACAGATATTTAAGAATATAATTATAAAAACAAGAAATGATACTGCTCGAAAATATACACAAAAGCTACCAGATGGGAAAAAACAAACTCCATGTTTTAAAAGGCATCGATCTGCACATAAAACAAGGAGAGCTGGTTTCTATTATGGGCTCCTCCGGTTCGGGAAAATCCACTTTGCTCAACATCCTCGGTATTCTCGACAGCTATGATGAGGGGAAATATTTCCTTGACAAAACGCTTATTGCAGGGCAGAGTGAAAAAAAAGCGGCTTTTTACCGCAACAAAATGCTCGGTTTCGTTTTTCAGTCGTTCAATCTTATTCCTTTCAAGAATGCCATGGAAAATGTGGCACTACCATTGTATTATCAAAAAGTTCCCCGCAAGAAGCGTAACAAAATAGCGTTGGAATATCTGGAGAAGATGGGACTCAAACCATGGGCCGAGCATTTGCCCAACGAACTGTCAGGCGGACAAAAACAGCGGCTGGCCATAGCACGCGCACTTATTTCGCATCCTAAAGTTATCCTTGCCGACGAGCCTACCGGGTCGCTCGATTCCAAAACTTCTATGGAGGTGATGGAGCTGATGCGTCAGATAAACCGTGAAGGGATTACTATGATTATTGTTACCCACGAGCAGGACATTGCCGAACAAACCGACCGTATCATACATCTGAAAGATGGTCGCATTGAAATTGACGCCAACAGTCAGGAAACAAAACAGAAAGTATTTGAAACCCTTGTGGAAGAAAAGGCAGTGGTATGATTATCGACAGAGATAAATGGCAGGAGATATTCAGTACGATCAACAAAAACAAGTTGCGTACGTTTTTAACCGGATTCAGTGTAGCCTGGGGTATTTTCATGCTGATTATCTTGCTCGGCTCCGGCCGCGGATTGCAAAACGGTGTGCAGCACCAGTTTGCCGATGATGCCACCAACAGCCTGTGGGTTTATCAGGGACAAACCACCAAACCATACAAAGGTACCAACGCCGGACGACAGATTCGGTTTACTGATGCCGATTACACACGTACCAAGCGGCTCGACAAACATATTGACCATATCTCCGGTCGCTATTATGTGGGTAGTAAAACCATAAGTTACAAATTCAATTATGGTTCCTACGATATTCGTGCGGTAAATCCTGGTCACAAATACATTGAAAATACTGATATCACCAATGGGCGCTTTCTGAACCGGCTCGACATGGAGCATTTCAGTAAAGTGATGGTCATAGGTGACGTTGTCCGGAAAGACCTTTTCAAAAATGGTGAAAACCCGCTGGGGAAATATGTCAAAGTAGGCGATATCCCGTTCAAGGTAATTGGCGTTTTTAAAGATGCAGGCGGCAACAGTGAAATGCGAAAAGTATATATTCCGGTGAGTACGGCACAACGAGTTTTTAACGGCGGTAACCGGCTGGACCAGATTATGTTTACGGTAGGCGATGCCACACTGAAACAGACCAAACATATTGAAAAAGAGCTGCGGATGGAATTTGCAAAATTTCATCATTTCGACCCTACCGATCGCCGGGCTATCCGTATCTCAAATAACCTTGACGAATATAAAAAGGTAATGAATCTCTTCCTCGGTATCCGGGTTTTTATCTGGATTATCGGTATCGGCACCATCATTGCCGGCATTGTGGGTGTGAGCAATATTATGATGATTGTGGTGAAAGAACGTACCAAAGAAATCGGTATCCGAAAGGCACTCGGTGCTACACCCAAATCTATTGTCGGATTGATTTTATTGGAATCGGTAGTAATTACCAGCCTGGCAGGCTATTTTGGACTTATGGCCGGGGTGGGATTACTTGAGTTGGTGAATAAGTATATGCCACCGTCTGACTTTTTCAGGAACCCGGAAGCAAACCTTTCCATTGCACTGACGGCTATGGCATTGCTGGTGATTGCGGGTGCTATTGCAGGGTTTATTCCAGCAAAAAAAGCCTCTTCCATTAAACCGATTGATGCGTTGAGAGACGAATGACGAAGTGAAGTTGAGAAGTTGTGAAGTTGTGAAGTTGAGAAGTTGCGAAGTTGAGAAGTTGTGCGGATAACAACTGCTTGACGACTGAATGGCAACTGTTTGACAGCGCAGCGGCGAATGACGAATGACCAAGAAACGAATGACGAATTACGACCATGAAGATATTTGATTTAGACAACTGGCAGGAGATTTGGACGGCTTTGAAAAAGAATCCGGTGAGAACCTTTTTCACTGCTTTCGGCGTGTTTTGGGGAATCTTCATGCTGGTCGTTATGCTGGGTTCCGGAAGAGGGCTCCAAAATGCCGTTTATCAGGGCTTTGGCGACTTTGCCACCAACAGCTTCTTTATGTGGGCGCAACGTACTTCCATGTCGTATCAGGGTTTCAAAAAAGGTAGAAGATACAATTTTACCAACAATGACATTGCGGCCATACGAAAAAATGTGCCGGAAGTAAAACTGTTGGCTCCCCGTCTTCAGGGCGGTGGCTATCGCGGTGCCAGCAACGTGGTACGGGGGAAAGAATCAGGAGGGTACACCATTTATGGCGACTATCCCGATTTTATGAAAATCGATCCGGTAGACATTCTCTCCGGCCGTTTTGTTAACCTGAACGATGTGCGTGAATACCGTAAGGTAGCCGTGATAGGAAAAGATGTGGTGAATGGGCTTTTCAAGAAAAGCGAAAACCCCATCGGACAATATATTCGCGTGCAAGGGGTCTATTTTGAGGTTATCGGCACCTTCAAATCAAAGAGAAAGGGCGGACAGGCCGACCGGGGAAATAACAGTATTTTCCTGCCTTTCTCCAGTATGCAGCGAACTTTTAATTACGGAAATAGGGTCTTTTGGTTTGCTATCACCTCGCAGGACAATGTGCCTGCCTCCGTTACAGAGGCAAAAGTGATAACCCTTATGAAGAAAATCCACCACATAAATCCCAAAGACACACAGGCCATTGGCCATTTTAATGTAGAGAAGCAGTTTAAGAAAATGTCGGGATTGTTTACCGGTATCAATGGTCTGATATGGATAGTAGGCGTGGGAACACTGCTGGCCGGTATTATTGGCGTGTCAAATATTATGTTGATTATTGTAAAAGAGCGTACCCGCGAAATTGGGGTGAAGCGTGCTTTGGGAGCCACCCCGATGAATATTATTTCGCAAATTATTCTGGAATCGGTAACGCTCACTACTGTAGCTGGCTATGTAGGCCTGGTGGTCGGTGTCAGCCTGCTTTCACTCATCGATAAAATTATGATGAAAAGCGGTGCCAGCTCGCAGTTTTTTCTGCACCCGGAGGTCAATTTCCATGTGGCGCTGACTGCTTTGGGGGTATTGGTGATTTCAGGCATCTTAGCGGGATTAATTCCGGCCAAACGTGCCGTAAGCATTAAGCCGGTGGAGGCATTAAGAGATGAATAGTGAAGAAAATGCAAATAACAAATACCAATAACAAATAACCAATGAATGACGAAGCGAAGTTGAGAAATTGTGAAGTTGAGCAAATAACAAATGAGTGACCAGGAGAAATTGTGAAGTTGAGAAATGGCGAAGTTGATGGAATAATGATTGTTTGATGATTGCCTGGCAGCGTAGCGAATGACAATCGAATAAACAAATGACAAATTATCTAATTATCGAACGACAAATAAAATAAATTTAAAAATAGAAACAGTAAATACAATTTAGCATGAAAACGTTTTTTAAGATTTTAATAGTTATTATCATTTTGGGCATTTTCGGATATACCCTTTACTATTTGTGGGATAAATCGAAAGAAGAGCCCGTAGTTTACAAAACAGAAAAACCGTTTGTTACCAATATTATAAAGAAAACGGTGGCTACCGGATCAGTGGTTCCCCGGAAAGAAATTGATATAAAACCGGTAGTTTCGGGTATCATTTCCGAAATCTATGTGCAGGAAGGCCAAATGGTGAAAAAAGGCGATCTGATTGCTAAAATCAGGTTGATTCCCAACATGATTAACCTGAACAACGCTGTTTCGCGTGTGGATCAGGCAAAAATCAATCTGATAGAAGCCAAACGCAATTACGATCGCCAGCATGAGTTGTTGGTGAAAGGAGTGATTGCCCGGGCCGATTTCGATGCCGTGGAGACCAAATATAGTATTGCCCAAGAAGAACTGCAAACGGCACAAGAGAACCTGCAGCTAATCAAAGAGGGGCAGATTAAGAAAAAGGGTGCGCCCACCAATACGCTGGTACGTTCCACTATTTCGGGCATGGTACTGGTCATTCCGGTGGAAATTGGTAACCAGGTTATTGAAGCCAATAACTTCAACGCAGGGACAACCATTGCCACCGTAGCCGACATGAACGATATGATCTTCAAAGGGAAAATTGATGAAACCGAAGTGGGAAAAATCAGGGTGGGGATGCCGCTGATCCTTACCATAGGCGCCATCGATAATACCAAATTCGATGCGGTTCTGACCAAGATTGCTCCAAAAGGGGTGGAGGAAAATGGCGCCATACAGTTTGAAATTCAGGCTGATGTAAAGCTGAAGAAGAATGAATTTATCCGGTCGGGATACAGTGCCAATGCCGATATTGTGTTGCAACGTGCTGACAAGGTTCTGGCTGTGCCGGAAGGGTTGCTGCTGTTTGAAGGTGATTCGACCACATACGTGGAGGTGGAAACCGCACCGCAGGTATTTAAAAAGCAGGTGATAAAAACCGGCCTCTCGGATGGAATCAACATTCAGGTGCTCTCCGGCCTCAAAAAAGGCACGAAGATAAAAGTGCCTAAATAGACTTGTGCCGTGGCAATCAATGTGCCAACCCGGGTGAATAATAAATGAAAGGGCTGTTCGTTTCGGACAGGATGTCGTCCAAAAACGAACACTCCTGATTACTGAGTCTTTTTGATGGTGAAAGCAACGGTTTGCCTTACAAGAGGTTCTGTTTTCTGGAACAATTTATGTACGTTTGTATCGTTTTTACAAATGTCTTACCAATTAAAATCATCATGAAAAAATTTTCCTATCTGCTGGCAACCATTCTGTTCTTTAGTGGTTTTCAGTTAAAAGCGCATGAAGGTATGTGGATTCCCATGCTTCTGCAACAGAATTTTGCTGCAATGCAACGCATGGGGTTAAAACTTACCCCCGAACAAATTTACAGTGTAAACCATTCCAGCCTGAAAGATGCCGTTGCCGGCCTCTCCAACAGTCCCAACCCCCAAGGCTTTTTCTGTACGTCGGAAATTGTTTCCGATCAGGGATTGTTGTTCACAAATCACCATTGCGGTTTTGAATCCGTTCAGGAACATAGCTCTGTGAAACACGACTATCTGAAGAATGGCTTTTGGGCCATGAGCAAAAAGGAGGAACTGCCCAACAAAGGACTGACGGCTTCCATTTTGGTGCGTATGGCCGATGTGAGCGACAGTATTGTTCCCTATCTTTCCGACACCATGAGTGAGCAGCAACGTACTTCCGTTGTCAGCCCCATCATCAGTCGGCTGAAAAAAGCCAATGCGGATAGTGGTAAATATAACGTGGTTATAAAACCTTATTTTGCAGGTAATAAATATTATATGCTGGTCTATATCGTTTACCGCGATGTCCGTTTGGTGGGTGCTCCGCCTTCTTCTATAGGAAAATTTGGTGGTGATACTGACAACTGGATGTGGCCACGCCAAACCGGTGATTTTACCATTTTCCGTATCTACACGGCTCCCGATGGTTCCCCCGCAACGTATTCCATAAAGAACATACCGTTGAAACCTAAATACCATCTTCCTATTTCTCTTGACGGTGTAAAAGAAGGTGACTTTGCCATGGTATGGGGCTTTCCTGGAAGAACCAACCGTTACATGACCGCCCCCGAACTGGAATTCAGAATGGAACATTATTTTCCGCCTTTGGTTGAAGCTTTCGGTAAAAAACTGGAAGTATGGAAAAAACACATGAATGCCAGTCCGGCAGTACAGCTCAAATATGCTTCCAATTATGCCATGATTGCCAACAGCTGGAAGTATTTCATTGGTCAGATGAGAGGGGTTAAAAAGCAACATGTTATCGCTAAGAAAAAAACTTTTGATGAAACTTTTGCCAAATGGGTGAGCGAGAATCCCAAACGCCAGGCCAAATACGGCGAAGCGTTAAAAGATATGACCGATGCTTTTGCTGCTGAATCGAAAACCATCGAACCGCTTATCTACGCCAGTATTACCGGCGCCCGGGGAGCTGAATTACTTAGTCTTGCACAGAAATTCAGTGGCTTGGAAGGAATGTTGAAACAGCTCAAAGAGACCAAAGGTAAAGAACAAAAAGCCAAAAAGCTTGAGCGGGTTAAAAAAATGGCTGCCACCCTTACCGGAAAACTCCAAAAGATGTACAAAGATTACGATATGGCCACCGACCGGGATGTTTTTGCCGCTATGACGAAAATGTATTTTGACAAAGTTCCGGAAAGTCTGCATCCGGCGTACCTTGACAAAATGGCAAAAAAGTATAAAAATAATTTCGATGCCTTTGCCAAATATGTTTTTGAGAAATCGCATTTTAGCACCGAAGCCAAAATCAGAGCTTTCCTTGCCAGCCCCACACTAAAAGGGATAAAAAAGGACCCTGCTTTCATCCTTTCACAAGCTTACATGGCCAAGCTGATGGCTGCCTCGTCAGGCTACCGTGCTGCCGCCGGAAAGTTAGCCGAAGGCAAAAGACTGTTTATGGAGGGTATTATGAAAATGCAGCCTGATAGAGTCTTTTATCCCGATGCAAACTCAACCCTACGTTACAGCTATGGCAAAGTGGAAGGTTATTACCCAAGAGATGCTGTACACTATTTGTTCCAGTCTCATTTGTATGGCGTTATGCAAAAAGAAAATCCCAAAAATCCGGAATTTATCGTTCCCAAAAAGCTGAAAGAACTTTACAAAACCAAAGATTACGGTCCTTATGGCCAGGATGGGAAACAGGATGTCGATTTTTTGACCACAAATGATATCACCGGCGGCAATTCAGGAAGCCCCGTTATCAATGGCAAAGGCGAGCTGATAGGGCTGGCTTTTGATGGTAACTGGGAAGCCATGAGCGGCGATATTGCATATATCCCCAAATTACAACGTACCATTGTGGTGGACATTCGTTATATTTTATTTGTTATTGATAAATATGCTGGTGACACCCGCCTGATTGACGAAATGACCATTCATAAAGCTATTCCGCAACCCGACCATGTGGAAACAACTACTGCTGCAGCTGTTACTCCAGCAGCTCCTGTAAAATAAAAACAGAAATTTTCTGGCAGTAGATTTTTATTCTGCTTCTGCTAAACAGCCTTCCGGAACGAATTTCCGGGAGGCTGTTTTGATTTATGGTTTTTACCCGTTTACACCGCTTACGGCGTTCACGCCGAAAGTAATGCACACTGGAATGAAGTTTAAAACAGGGCCGTTTTAAACGGCTATGTGTGTAACCTTTTCTATCGAATCATCACCCGCACAACGGGATTTGCTCCCTCAGGTACCCGGATACTATATGTGTGTGTTATAGTGGCTCCGCTTTGAAACTGCATACCGATGTAATATGTAGCGATGTAATGGTTGTAAGGGTCTTCTTTGCTGTCGGTAGGGGGTGGGCATTTCTTAGTCTTATACGGAACTGCGATGGTCAGCGGGCGGGCATATAGTTTACCAGCTACGGCAGAAAAACCTCTTCCTGTGGCATTGACAAACTGAAAATGAGCCAGTGCATTATGGCCGATTTTGGTAAATACTTTGGAAGCCTCAGAAAAAATCTGTTGGTAATTGCCTCCGTTGTTAGTAATGGAAACGGTAACCCGGTAATAATCTTCTCCTTTTCTGGTTTTCTTTTTGGCAACAATATAACTCGCCGAAATATCATTGATTTGTGTGGTTTTACCGGCTTGTAGTGTTACAAATTGCTGTGCTTCTACCTGCGTTCCGATAAAGAACAAGATGAGGAATAGTGATAAAGTAAATTTTTTCATAATAAGAGTAAATTAATAATGGGTTATTTAATGTCTGAAACTCAACTTTTTACAAAAATAATAAAAATCCTGAATTATTCAGATACTCTCAAATGGTTCCAGCAGCCACCCGAAACCTAACGCTTTTGGCTTCCTGCCCCGTATAGGCGTCCCCGCCTAAAGCAATACAAACTGAGACCTTTGCAAGGTGAAAGATGAGTTTTGTAAAGACCTCAACAGGAGTTTAAAGGCATTCGCCTTAATTGGTTATGTAGGATTACCCTGACGGCTCTTTCGTATCTTAGCCAAATATCCTGTATTTGGCCTCTTCCCCGGTACCTATCCTTAATTTTTTTTCGGCAGCAGGTGTAATTTCCATTCTTCCGCTTCTTTGGGCTGATACAGATAGACTTCATCGCCTTTTCTCAATCCGGCACGGATTACGATATCCTCATCGTTGCTTTTCCCGGTTTTAACCTGCTGTTTCCGGTGATTCATATATACGAAGCTGATAGAATCGTTGTTGTGGACACATTCAATGGGTACAAACAATGCTGAGTCGATGATCTCCGTTATAATTCGGTTTTTGGTGGTCATGGAAGGACGCAATACTGAGTCATGCCCGGCAAGCTGTATGATAACTTCAAAAACTTTGGCGTTTGAATTTTTCATTTGCTGACCCATATTGGCCACCTCCGTTACCATACCCGAAAATTTCTTGTCTGGAAAAGCATCCATACTTACCAAGGCCTTTTGGCCTTTTTTCACTTTGCTGATGTCAATTTCGTTCACATAGGTACGGCTGTTCATCGCGCTCAGATCGGGCAGTATGGCCACCACGTTATTCCATGTTGAGATTTGTGCACCCACGCCCTGCTTCTTTCCGTTCCAGCTTCTTTTGTAAATGACCATTCCGGCTTTGGGAGCATACACCACAAACTCGCTTCTAAGTTTTTTAAGCTCATTAAACTTCCTAACGGCTTTGTACAGTCCGGCTTCTACCTCTTTCATGTCGGCTTTGGCCTTTTCACTCCTCAACACGTAGTTACCTTTGGTTTGTTTATAAGTTCTTTCTGCCTTTTGTAGCTCTAGTTTCACCTGCCGCCGGGTGGCTGGTGGCTCGTAAATAGATTGATCTACAACAATTTGCTTGTCTTCCAGCGAATATTTCAAATTGACCAATGCATCCCGGGCATCTCGCAGGGTCATAGCGGTATCCAGCTGTGTCTTCGTATATTGTGTATGTAACTTTTCTACTTCCAGCTCCTGGTCTTTAATTTTATTTACCAGATCTGAGCGATCCAGATTGGCCACCCATTGTCCTGAATCCACAACAGTGCCGTCGGGGACAATCTTCTCAATACGGTATTGCCATATACGGGCATTACGCAGACTGGTGGGGTTAGGTCCTCGAATTTTCTCATTGCTTCGTGCCTCCAGTTCACCGGTGGTAGTAACACTAATGACAAACTTTCCCGACTTTACTGCCACTTTTATCACCTGTTTTCCGGTGGCTGGCGGTCTGGAAAAGTACCAGATGAGTGCTATGAAAATCAAAGCGCCGACGATATAGAGAAAGCTCTTTTTCTGTTTCATATCTGTTGCAATTTTAATCTCCGAAAAAAAGGTAAATTTAAACAAATAATTTTAGGGAAAATGCGTTATCTTTTCGCGTTGGAACAAATATTATTCTTATTATATTTGCAAAACTAAAGGAAAAAATACAAATTCGAGGGATTTATAAAGGCAGGCATGAGAGTATTTTATAATTTTTTTATCTATGGTTACTCTTTTCTAATAAGAATAGCCGCTCCTTTTAACCAGCAGGCACGTCAATGGATAGATGGACAAAAAAATGGCTTTTCACATATGGAAAAAGCCGTCGGAGAAAATGAAAATATCGTCTGGTTTCATTGTGCCAGCCTTGGCGAGTTTGAGCAGGGACGTCCTGTTATGGAGGCTTTCAGAGAGGCCTTTCCAGATTATAAAATTCTATTAACATTCTTTTCACCATCGGGTTATACGCTGAGAAAAAATTATCCGGGAGCTGATTATATTTTCTACCTTCCCATTGACAAACCGAAAAATGCACGGCGTTTTATTCGTATTTTTAAGCCGAAGCTGGTCGTATTCATTAAATACGAATATTGGTATAATTATATAAATGAACTCTCAAAAAATAAAATCCCACTTTTTTTTATTTCGGCCATTTTCCGTCAAAACCAGTATTTTTTCCGATATGGTGCTAATTGGTTCAGAAACCAACTGCAAAAGGTAACCTGGTTTCAGGTGCAGGATGAAATCTCTTCGGAACTTCTTAATAGCATACATGTCTTTCATAATCAGGTGGGTGGAGATACTCGCTTCGACCGTGTGATGAAAGTAGCACATGAACCGGTTTCCCTTCCAGCAATTGAAAACTTTGCCGATGGCGCTGATCTGTTTATCTGCGGTAGTACCTGGCCCCCCGATGAAGATATCTTAAAGGATTATCTTACCCATGAAGAGGGAGTGAAAGTGATCCTTGCACCACATAAGATTGATGCAGAACATATTGCCGAAATCCAAAATAAATTTAGAGATTATATCCCTGTTTTGTATTCTGAAACTTCCGAAAGTGTTCCTAATGGCTCACGTGTTTTGATCATCAATACTTTAGGATTGCTTTCGCATCTATACCGTTACGGTAAACTGGCTTATGTGGGTGGTGGTTTTGGCGTAGGCATCCATAACCTTCCGGAAGCGGCAGTTTATGGCCTTCCGGTAATTTTCGGTCCGAACTACCAACGTTTTCGCGAAGCTCGCGATCTGCTGGAAAACGGAGGTGGTTTTACCATTAGCGATAAGGGTAGTTTTCGCCGGACGGCTGATATGCTCCTGCACGATACGGAAAAATATGGACATGCTTCAAAAGCTTCTGCCGCCTACGTTCAAAAACAGGCAGGAGCTACTTACATAGCAATGGAGAGAATTAAAGAGTACCTTGTACAGCATAAAGAGAAATCAATTGGAAATTTATAATTATCAACCAAAACAATAGAAATATGAACACATTACTAAAAAAGGCATTGCGAAAGCCAACCGCAGCCGATACTGTTTTTCTGGTGAAAGATGGTAAAGATCTCGCTCATCTCGGTTTTACCGAAGATGAAATGAATTATATAAAAAGGCAACATCGTAATAACCATAACGTGGTGAATGTAAACCGGTACAGAAACATGCTAACGGTTGTTTTTGGCGAATATGTCGGAACGCGTTCCATCCGTAAAGAAGCCTATCGTATGCGGGGTGATGAAACTCAGCTACAGCTAAACAAAGCGCGTGTTGAACGCACTGTCGTGTTTAACGTTAATGCGGACAAAGAAGAGGTGTTGGCTTTTACGGAAGGGCTCCTGCTCGGGAACTATTCTTTTAACAAATACAAGAAAAGGGACAAAAAGAAAGACAACACACTGGAACAGGTGGACATCTATGATAACGATATTACAGAAGAAGAATTGGAAGAACTGCGCGTTGTGACGGATGCTGTTTTTGTTGCCCGTGATTTTGTGAACGAACCGGTGGCTTATCTTAACGCTACAAAATTTGCCGAAGAGATGCAGGCTCTTGGTAAAATGACCAATGCCAAAGTGGAAGTCTTTAACAAAAAGAAACTGGAAAGCCTGAAAATGGGCGGTCTGCTGGCGGTGAACCGTGGAAGTATTGATCCGCCCACGTTCACGGTTATCGAATGGAAACCCCAAAATGCCAAAAACAAAAAACCTTTTGTCTTTGTTGGGAAAGGTGTGGTTTACGATACGGGTGGGCTGAGCTTGAAACCCACCAGCTCTATGGATACCATGAAATGTGATATGGCCGGTGGTGCTGCTGTGGCTGGAGCCATGTATGCTATTGCCAGAGCCAAATTACCTATTTATGTAGTGGGTCTGGTACCGGCGACCGACAACCGTCCCGATGGTAATGCTTATACGCCTGGCGACGTGATTACTATGCACGATGGTACCACCGTGGAAGTGCTGAATACTGATGCCGAAGGCCGTATGATTCTTGCGGATGCCCTGAGTTATGCCAAAGAATATAACCCTGAGCTGGTGGTGGATATAGCCACGCTTACCGGCGCTGCTGCCCACGCCATTGGCCCACAGGCTATCGTGGGTATGGAAGCCAAAGCCGATGATGACTTTGAACACCTCAAACGTATCGGCTCACTGACTCATGAGCGAATTATCGAGTTTCCGTTTTGGGATGAGTACAATGAATCGCTGAAATCGAAAATTGCCGACCTGAAAAATATCGGTGGGGCGGAAGCCGGTGCTATCACTGCTGGAAAATTCCTGGAGCACTTCACCGACTACCCGTATATTCATCTTGATATTGCTGCACCCGCTTTCCTTGATAAAAGAGGTAGCTATCGTGGAGAAGGTGGTACCGGTGTGGGTGTTCGGTTGTTTTATAATTTCATTAAATCAAAAGCCGAATAGTACAGGCTGATACGCATAAAAAAAGCTTCCCATCGGGAAGCTTTTTTTATGGTTACAACCAATCATCAAAATAAGATTTAATCTTTCGTGTCAGCTGCAACCTATCTCTGCCCCTGATGCCGTGCTCCTGTCCGGGATAAACAAAATAATCCATCAGCTTGTCTTCGTGAATGGCTTTTTGCAAAAACAACAGGCTGTTTTGCCACATCACCACCGGATCCATGGTTCCGTGAATCAGGAGCAAATGTCCTTTCAGGTTGTGTACATAATTCAGCAGGCTGGCTTCTTTGTAGCCTTCCGGATTTTCCTGTGGCGTATCCATATATCGTTCACCATACATCACTTCATAATATTTCCAGTCGATGACCGGACCACCGGCAACCGCTACTTTAAAAACTCCCGGCTCACGCAACATCAGCGAGGTGGTCATAAAGCCACCGAAACTCCACCCATCAACACCAAGACGGGTAGAGTCTACATAAGGCAACGATTTTAGATAGTTAACGCCCACCATTTGGTCTTTTATCTCGTTGGTTCCGAGATGCCGGAAGATGACCTGTTCAAAATCACGACCACGGTTTTCGGAACCGTGGTTGTCCAGCGTAAAAATAAGATAGCCGTTTTCGGCGAGATAATTCAGCATAAATCCTGCCCCCCCAAGCCAGCTGTCGGTAATCAGCTGCACATGCGGGCCTCCGTAAACATAAACGATGACCGGATACTTTTTGGTGCTGTCGAAATTTACCGGCTTGATCATACGGCAATAAAGGGGAGCGCCATCAATTTTGGATTTCAGTGTGAAGATGGACATCTTTCCCCGTTTGTAACCGGCCAGCGGGTCTTTGTCCTGCCGGATAGTACGAACCACTTTTCCGTGGTTGTTCAGCAGCTTACAGGCTCGGCTCACATCGGTACTGCTGAAAATGTCCAGTAGGTATTTTCCATCTTTGCTCACCATGGCGCTGTGGGTTCCGTGGTCGGGACTCAGCCGCACGACCTTCCCATTGCGCATGTTCACCGAATAGAGATTTTGTTGCAGCGGGCTCTCTTTGGTGGCAACAAAATAGACCTTATTCTTCATAAAATAGCCCAGCACATGCGTCACTTCCCATTTTCCTTTGGTAAGCTGTTTCAGCAATTTGCCATCGGTGTTGTAAAGGTAAAGTTGGTTCCAACCATCGCGGCGGCTGTTCCAGATAAACTCATTCGGGTTGAACGGATTGAAATACAACGGAAACAGGGGCTCCACATATTTTGGGTTGGTTTCTTCAAACAAGGTTTTCACGAAAGCGCCAGTGGAAGCATCATACTTGTTCATCCACATGTGATTTTGCCCGCGGTTTAGGACAGCTGTGTAGATATATTTCCCGGCAGGCCCCCAGGTGACGGCGGTGAGATACTGCTCCGATTTGGGATCGGTTTTCAAAAAAATTGTTTTGCCTGTTTTTATATTGTAAACACCCAGGCTGACATACTCGCTGGGCGTGCCGGCCATGGGGTATTTTATGTTTTTCACTTTGGCAATACGATGGTCGATGTCCACCAGTGGGTAATTGAACACCCGCGACTGATCCTTGTGATAAAATGCCAGTTTGTTGCCACCTGGCGACCAAAAAATACCTTTGTCGATGCCAAATTCGTTACGCGAAACAATCTGGCCGTTCACATAACCCGGATTTTTGTCGTGGGTAACCTGGATTACTTTGCCGTTCTGGGCCATATAAAGGTTGTTTTTTATTGTAAAAG
>CAYYOW010000026.1:0-25051 GCA_964473395.1 uncultured Lentimicrobiaceae bacterium
ATGGACTACAAAAAAATTAAAACTGAAACAACCGCTATTACACGCCATAAAGAAAAATTTTATGAGCAAACCGGAAACATTTACGAAACGGTAGTTGTGTTGTCGAAGCGGGCTAATCAGATTGCTGCTGAGCTAAAACAGGAGCTGGATAAGAAAATATCCGAGTTTGCTTCGTCCAGCGACAATCTTGAAGAAGTTTTTGAAAACAGGGAACAGATTGAAATTGCCAAATATTACGAACGGCTTCCCAAACCTACACTGATGGCTATTCACGAATTTATGAACAACCAGACCTACATAAGAAATCCGCACAAAGAAGTTGCTACCGATTTTTAATTGGTTACTTTTGTGATGTAAATAAACACCATGCTCAAAGGAAAAAAGATCATCGTAGGCATTACGGCAGGAATTGCTGCCTACAAAATTCCTTTGCTTATCCGGTTGCTAAAAAAAGAAGGGGCGGAGGTGCAGGTGATTATGACGCCTTTCGCTAAAGATTTTGTTACTCCGCTAACCCTTTCTGTAGTTTCCGAGCGGCCGGTATTATCGGACTATTATCAAAAAAATGAGGGTAGCTGGCACAGCCATGTTGACCTTGGCTTGTGGGCAGATGCCCTGTTGATGGCTCCACTTACGGCCAACTCTATGGCAAAAATGGCTGCCGGTATTGCTGATAATTTCCTTATGACACTGGTACTTTCCGTACGATGTCCTCTGTTTTTTGCTCCCACCATGGACTTGGATATGTTCCAACATCCTACGGTGATAGAAAATATTAAAAAGTTGCAAGCGCTTGGCTATCATTATATTGAGCCTGTTGAGGGAGAGTTGGCCAGCGGCCTGCAAGGTAGAGGCCGGTTGAAAGAGCCTGAGGACTTGCTCCAGGTGCTTATCGATTATTTCTCTTCTACGCAGACTTTCAAAGGAAAAAAAGTGATGGTGAGTGCCGGTCCCACCCACGAACCCATCGACCCGGTACGCTTTATCGGAAATAGCAGTTCCGGAAAAATGGGGTTTGCCATCGCCAAAGCCTTTGCCCGGGAAGGAGCCGAAGTGGAACTCATTATGGGGCCTGCCGGTTTGGATACTCAGTTTCCCGGAATCCATACGACAAACATCAATACTGCTGCCGAAATGGATGCTGCCTGCCAAAATATTTTTCAGGATGTCGATATTACTGTGATGGCTGCGGCTGTAGCCGATTTTGCACCAGCTAAGCCTGCTGTCGAAAAAATTAAAAAAGCAACCGAGCCGGAAGCTATTCACCTGAAGCCTACTAACGACATCCTTGCCAGTCTGGGAAAAGCAAAAAAGCAAGGGCAACTGCTTATTGGTTTTGCTCTTGAGACGGAGAATGAAATTGCCAATGCACAACAAAAGCTCCGGAAGAAAAACCTGGATATGATTGTCCTGAATTCGTTGAAAGACGAAGGAGCCGGCTTCGGTACCAATACCAACAAGATTACACTGCTTACAAGAAATGATGCCCCCCAATCGTTTCCGCTGAAAACAAAAGATGCTGTTGCTCTGGATATCATTTCCGCCATTAAATCATTGATGGAGGGCTGATCTATGAGAAAGACAGGCTTGCTTTTCTTTTTCACTTTCCTGCTTACCACTGGAATCTTTGCTCAGGAATTTTACTGCAAAGTGGTGATAAATACCCAGCAGGTGCAGGGTTTCGATCGTAGTGTTGTTAGTGATTTGAAAACGGCAATGACCGATTTCATGAATAACCGGAAATGGAGTACCTATAATTTTGCTCCCGAAGAGCGCATAGAATGTACCTTGCTTTTCACCGTTAGTCAGATTATCTCTTCAGACGAATTTAAAGGTACTTTTAGCATCATTATGCAACGTCCGGTATTCAATACCAGCTACCGTTCGCCATTGTTGAATATGATAGATAAAAATATCCGGTTTAAATACACGCCATCACAGGCAATGAACTTTTCTGAAGGAACTTACTCTGATAACCTGACTTCTCTGCTCGCGTTTTATTCCTATATGATGCTCGGAATTGATTTCGATTCCTTTGCTTTGAATGGCGGTACGGTTTATTATCAGAAAGCCATGTCGGTGGTACAGTCTGCACAGAATTCGGGATATACCGGCTGGCAATCTTTCGAAAGTGAAAAAAACAGATACCATTTTGTGGAGCAATACTTAAACAAAGCTTACGAGCCGTTGCGTACTTTTTTGTATCAATACCACAGGAAAGGACTTGACGTTATGGCCGGCAATGCGGTAGAAGGTAGAAAAGTGATACTGAATTCACTCTCGTTGTTGAAAAAGGTTTACAACAAACGGCCGGGTTTGTACGACCTGCAACTGCTGCTAGATGCCAAACGGAGTGAAATAATTAATATTTTCTCCAAAGCTACCCCCGTCGAAAAGAATGCTATGATTAACATTCTCAGTGAGGTAGATGCCCCCAACGGTTCCCGTTACCGTGAAGTACTGAGGCAATATTAAAAACCCCGGCTCGTTGAAACGAGCCGGGGCTTTGAAAAGAATTTAGTTTTCTGCTATATTCTCATTTGGATAATCAATCCGAATACATTGAGTTACAGTGGTTTAAACTTGTTTCCCTAATTAGAACTTAAGCCTTATCCCTCCCATGAAATTAAATTTTGCCTGTGGGAAATAACCATTCATTTCCGATTCGGCACCATTATACACATAACGGTAAACCCAGGCGTTGGTTTCGTATTCGGTACTGAAAATATTGTTCAGGTTCAGCATAAACCCCAGCATTTTTATTCCACGTAGATGAATGCTGTAGTTGAAATGCAAATTGTTAACCCAGTAAGGATGCAGGCTTCGCTCTTTGCTTGAAGTGTTGTCAATATATTGCCGTCCCACGTATTTTGATACCCATGAAATATTGAGATTTTTCGCCGGCGAGAGCTTCAGAACACTCCCGGCTACCACTCCCGGAGAAAAAGAGATGTTGGTGGTCCCCATATTTTTCTCATATTGGTATGGCTCGTTGGCCGGATCATCCCAGTAGTTCCAGTTGTCCACATATTCGGTGAAATTTTTAATCTTGTTCTGGCTCAGACTAACGTTGGCATTCCATACCAGCTTATTTGTAACCTGCCAGGCTGTTGAAATTTCTACCCCTATCCGGTAGCTTTTGGGTACGTTTGTCTGGATGGCGGTTCCTACGTTGTTGATTTTCCCAGTCATAACCAGCTGGTCTTTGTAGTCCATAAAGTACAGGTTGGCACTAAGCGAGAGTTTTGTTTTGACAATTTTATATCCCAGCTCATAATCCATTAGCCGTTCACTGCGAATATCCTGTTGCGGGTCGGCATCGCGATATACCGAGCGGTTGGGTTCGCGATGAGATACACCAAAAGAGAAATAGAAATTGCTCCGGGGGGTTAACGCATAAGAAATTCCGGCTTTGGGATTGAAGAAGTAAAAGTTATGTTCCTGTGTCAGGTTGCGGAAGTCGTCATGGATTCCTTTTATCTGGTAATTGATAACGCGGTACTGCAGGTCGGTCATAATGTTGAAATGCTCGTTGATACGGTAACTCCATTTTGCAAAAATATTATAATCAGTTTTTAATCCTGTGTTGAAATACCAGTTACGGTCATAATCACCGAGGCGGGCAACCTGTGCCCATACAATTTTCCCGTAATGGTCACCATCGTAATGATTCCAGCCTCCGCCAAAGGAGAAAGTGCTGCGCATAGTTTTATAATTTCCCGTTAGGTTGAAACCGTAGAAATAATTATTTAGCCATTTTTGTCGTACCAGGTTAGTGCGGCCAATCGTATCGTTGCCGATGATGGTATCATTCATGCCGTATTTGGAAAACTTCTGATTATTTTTATAAGATTCGTAATAGCCGAAACCGCGTGTCAGAAAAAGTGCTGCCGCCATATTTAGCTTTTTGTTAAACTGATGAGCGTAGTGCAGCTGATAATAATTCTGGGTGTAATTGTCCGTCTGATTCTTGTAATAACCGGTCAGGTTTCCTTGGTTATCATAAATAGCGCCGGCTGGGTTATATGTACGGTTGGTTGCCAGGCTGTCTTTTGGAACGCCGTACCATGCCTGGTAAGTTTTTTCATGTCCCAACATCGCGATAGCTTTAAAAACACTCGTTTTGCCATAATATCCGGCTGAAAAATATCCGGATCGCAGGTTGGAAGAGGCACGATCGATGTATCCGTCAGAAGTGATGCGCGAAAGCCGGCCGCTGATAACCCAGTGTTTGTTTAACAGCCCTGTTCCAAAATTCAGGGTGTTTTTGGAAGTACTGAACGAACCTGCCGCGCTGCTGATCTCTGCAAAAGCATTGGGGTTGAAACGGTCGGTTTTGATGTTGATGCTGGCGCCAAAGGCTGCCGAGCCATTCCCCGATGTGCCTACTCCACGCTGTATCTGGATATTGTCAACTGAAGAGGCCATGTCGGGGAGGTCAACAAAATAAACACCCTGCGATTCAGCATCATTTACCGGAACGCCGTTGAGCGTTACGTTGATACCTGTTAGATCCACACCGCGAATACGCATGCCCGTATAGCCCACGCCGGCACCTGCATCGGAGCTGACTACAAGCGAGGGTGTCATTTTGAGCAGATAGGGAAGGTCTTGCCCCATATTGCTTTTGTTCAGTGTCTTACCACTGATATTCTCGTGGGTTGTTGGCGAAGAAGCACTCACGCGGGTGGCCGAAATGATGACTTCATCACTAAGATAACTTGTGGGCTTGAGCATTATGTTTATGTGCTTGCTTTTTGTAAGCTCTACCTGCATCTTAAGCCTTTTAAAACCCACAAAGCTTACCTTTAAAGTGTACTCTCCTGGTTTTAAATCTTTAAAGGAGAAATTCCCACCATTGTCGGATGTTGTCGCCATAAATGCCTCTCCCAAAATAACATTGGCACCGGTAAGCGGTTGGTGGTTGTCCTGACTGGTGATGTTTCCGGACAGGTTAATCTGCGCCTTTAATAGCCAGGGCATCAGTAAGATGATGAATAATAATAAAATATTTTTTTGCATGACTTAATTGATTTAAGTTAAATAAAATTAAATCAATAGAGGAAAACCTTTTTTTGAAGTGGGGCAGTACTCTTTTTCCTACGACGGCATTACCCGCATCAGGTTCAGAGGGTATGATCTCAGCCCGTGTATTGAGGCACCCCTATTGTTTGAGGCTGCAAAAGTAATTAATTCTCTGCAAACGGAGGGTGGCGCATGAAGTATTTTTCATCTTTCTGCTTCAGACGTCCATAGCCGGGAAATAGCAATCGGATGCTTGTGCCTCTGCAAAGGTTTTCTACGTCAACGGCTCGTTTCCCGATTCAAAAGATTCAATAGTTCCGAAAGATTTTTTACTGACAGGAAACGTTCCCACTGCCGTGGATCTTCATCCGTTTCTTCGTGAACCCATGTTGTGTGATAGGGGATGTGTACTCCCCAGGCACCCAATTTCAACACGGGAAGTACATCCGATTTCAAAGAATTTCCTACCATCATAAACTCTTTGGGTTTCACTGCAATCCGGTTCAGCAGCTTGTCATAATTTTCTTCTTTTTTGTCACTCATAATTTCAATATGATGAAAACAGCTGTCCAGTCCCGATTTTCGTAGTTTCCGTTCCTGATCCAGCAAGTCGCCCTTAGTGATAAGAATTACCGGAAAACGGCCTTTGAGCTGCTGTAGGATTTTATGTGCGCCATCGAGCAAAACCACCGGCTTATTTAGCAATTCTTTTCCCAACCTGATGATGTCGCCAGTTATCTCGGCATCGGCTTTGTTCTGAGAGACCTCAACCGCAGTTTCCATCATCGAAAGCATAAAACCTTTTGCCCCATAACCATACAAAGGTAAGTTCTTTATCTCCGTGGCCATAAGCGTGCTCATCACGATTTCCTCATTGGCAAACTCTTGCAGGAGTTTTACAAAATCCTTTTCAGTATCGCGGTAATAGGTTTCGTTGACCCAGAGGGTGTCATCTGCATCAAAACCTATGACTTTCAAATTTTTTTTCAAATTTCTGATTTTATGAATGACGGTTTACTGCGAATCGGTTTTTATGAATTGAGGTGCTTTACGGACATGTGTTCCCTGCTCAAAGTCATAAGCCATCCGTATCAATACAGGTTCGCTCCAGGCTCTTCCAAAGAAAGAAATTCCCACCGGCAACCCCTGGATGAAGCCCATGGGAACTGTAATATTGGGATAACCCGAAATAGCTGCTATCGAAGAACAACCTACCATGAAATGGTCGCCATTTACAAGATCGGTTTTCCAGGCCGGACCTCCTGTGGGGCCGATGATAGCATCCAAATGATTTTTATCCATCACACGGTCGATACCTTGCCGGCGGCTACCCTGCAACATGGTTGCCAATGCTTTTTTGTATTCCGGACTATTCAGATCACCTTTGGCTTCCGCCTCAATCAATAGCTTCTGATCGAAGTATTTTAATTCTACGGAATCGCTCTTGTTAAAGGCGATCAGTGCTTTCATGCTTTTCACCGGAGCCTCTGGTCCCAACGACTTAAAATATTTGTTTAGTCCATCTTTAAATTCGTACAACAACACCTGAAAGGAGCTGGATTCCACGTGGGGTTGCAAGATGTGATTAATTTTTACAATAGTGGCTCCGCGGCTTTCCAGAAACCGGACGGCTCTGTACATAAGTGTATCCACCTTGTAATCTTTTCCCAAAGGAGCAGTGTAAAGGCCGATACGTTTGCCTTTGAGGCCGCCTTTTTTCAAAAACTGAGTATAGTTATGGTAAGCATGTCCCTTGCTCGCCAGTGTTTTGCTGTCAGTGGAATCGACACCGGTGAGTGCCCCCAGCATAATGGCAGCATCTGTAACAGTACGTGTCATTGGACCGGGCGTATCTTGTGTAAAAGAGATGGGAACTATGCCGCTGCGGCTGATGAGCCCGACGGTAGGCTTAATACCTACCAGCCCGTTGGCGTTGGAAGGACACATGATGGAACCGTCGGTTTCAGTGCCGATGCCTGTCATGGCAAGATTAGCAGATACTGCCACGCCCGGCCCGGAGCTGGAACCACAGGGATTACGGTCGAGGACATAAGGATTTCTGGCCTGTCCGCCCACACCGCTCCAACCGCTGGAGGAGAAACTACTGCGGAAGTTTGCCCATTCGCTCAGGTTGGCTTTGCCGAGAATAATGGCTCCGGCTGCCCGCAACTTGTGAGCTACCCAACTATCGTGTAGCGGATGCGAGCCTGCCAATGCTCTGGAGCCTGCTGTGGTAGCCATTTTATCATGTGTATCAATGTTGTCTTTCAAAATAACCGGAATACCAAAAAGGGGACCTGTGGATTTGCCGGCAGCCAGAAGTTTGTCTAATGAATCGGCAATTTTCAGTGCATCAGGGTTAACAGTAATTATGGCATTTAAGTGTGGCCCTTTTTTGTTCATCGCATCTATCCGCGTAAGATATGTCTCCACAATTTGATGTACTGTGAAGCGATGGGTATGGTACCCATCCAGCATCTGAGAGATGGTCATCTCGCTTACCGGAAGTCCCATTTTGCCGCATTCATCACACGATTTATGTTGCTGTGTCTGTTTGCAGGATGATATAAATAATCCCAAACTCAACAGAAAAGTCATAAGGAGAAGTAATGTTATTTTTTTCATAGTCATTTTGAATTTGTAAAAACCTGTCTTTGAAGTGCCAAATATCCGAAAAAAAAGGAGAAAATCACCGAAGACGTATAAAATAGAGGAAATATTAGATTGTGAGACGGTAAGCTTACCGTAAATATTTATTAAACAGGTGGGATTTTCTATTTCGAATACATTAGCTATTCAGGCATCAGCATCGGATAAACTGGAAAAGACAAATTCAAAACCACAGAACCCAAATAAATTCTAATCATCAATATCGAAATACCAAACAATTGGATTTCTGTTTGAGAATTATTTTTTTTTGAATTTGTTATTTGTGATTTTCTGCCAAAAAACAGACGAATATTATAATCAAGATACAGAAGTTAAAGCTTCATTATGTCGTCCTGCTATCCCAAGATTTTGAGCTTGGCAAAGCGCAGCAGCAGGTTTTTGTTTCCAACACCCGGAAAAAATACAGTGGCTTTCTTATTGGGGCCCATTCCTTCAACGGCCACTACTTTTCCTTTGCCGAATTTGGGATGTTCTACTTCCATTCCTATCACAAGACCGGTTGTGTCATCCGGCTGAAAATCAGTAGATGCTGATACAGAGGTAGTCGTCCCTGCCGGTTTTAGGTTGCGTTTCCCGGAAGGAGGATAGTAATTGCTTGTACTGGATAAACCATTTCCGGAAGGTGCTGTTTTCAAAGCTGTTTTGTGGGGAATATCCAGCAGACTTTCATCAACTTCTTCAAGAAAGCGGCTTGGCTCTGAGAAGGAAAACTGCCCCCAGCGGTATCGGCTTTCAGCATACGATAAGGTTACCTTTTTCTTGGCGCGGGTGAGGGCAACATAGAACAGCCTGCGTTCTTCTTCCAGGTCCGCTCGTGTGCTGATGGATTGTACCGAGGGGAAAAGGTTTTCTTCCAGTCCCACGATAAAAACGAACGGAAACTCCAATCCTTTGGCAGCGTGGATAGTCATAAGCGATACTTTATCTTTGTCGTCGTCATCTTTGTCGGCATCGGTAAACAGAGCCACCTCCTGCATAAACTCTTCCAGGCTTCCCTGCGATTCCAGATCTCCTTCGTTAGCTTCCGCCCCCCGTTCGCTAAACTCTTTCACGCTGTTGAGCAGTTCTTCCATATTTTCTACCCTGCTGATGCCTTCAGGTGTTTCCTCTTCGCGAAACATGCGGATAAGTCCGGACCCATTGGCTATCAGTTTGGCCACTTCGTAAGCCTCTTTTTTCTTCATTTCAGCAGCAAAACTTTTAATCATGGTGGCAAAACCGGAAAGCTTGTTCAGGATACCGGAGTTTACTTTAAGTGCATATTTTTGCGGGTCATTTATCACTTCCCACATGCTGACCCCCTGTTCCTCTGCCGTTACAATGATGTGTTGCATACTGGTTTTACCGATGCCCCGCGAAGGGGTGCTGATACTGCGTTGCAGGGCTTCTTCATCGTTAGGATTGATGACAATCCGGAAATAAGCCAGCAAGTCTTTGATCTCCTTGCGATTGTAAAAAGACTGCCCGCCGTAAATCCGGTACGGAATGTTGAGTTTCCGCAGCGACTCCTCCATAGACCGCGACTGTGCGTTGGTACGGTAAAGAATGGCAAAATCGCTGTTGGGGCGCTGCTGGTTCATCTTCGTGGAGAAAATGGCATCGGCTACCAGCTTTCCCTCCTCATTGTCGCTCGTGGCTTTGATAAAACCTATTTTCTCTCCTTCGCCGTTGTCTGTCCATACCGTTTTCTTTATCTGCTCTTTGTTGAAGGTGATGACTTTGTTGGCAGCACTAACGATGACTTTTGTAGAACGGTAATTTTGTTCCAGCTTAAAAAGTTTATAGTCGGGATAATCTTTTCTGAAATTCAGGATGTTTTGAATGTTGGCGCCGCGAAAAGCATAAATGCTCTGTGCATCGTCGCCCACTACGCAGATGTTTTCGGTATTGGCAGCCAGCTTTTTCACAATCAGATACTGTGCCTGGTTGGTGTCCTGGTACTCATCCACAAGGATATACCGGAATTTCTGTTGGTATTTATACAACACCTCGGCAAAACTATGGAAAAGGATGTAGGTGTTGAAAAGCAGATCGTCAAAATCCATGGCATCCGACCGCTTCAGCCTCGCATTATAACTTTTATAAATATCTTTTATCAGTGGTTTGGCACCACTTTCGTCGGCTGTTATGATTTCCGGATCTACGGCATAGTCTTCCGGACTGATGATATGAGATTTGGCCATGGAAATCCTGTTTCGTACATAATTGGGTACGTAAACTTTGGGGTCGAGATTCATCTCTTTGATTATGTTGCGGATAAGCTTCTTGCTGTCGTCAGTATCGTAGATAGTAAAATGGGAAGGATAGCCGAGATGGTGCCCTTCGATGCGCAGAATTTTTGCAAAGACAGAGTGAAACGTTCCCATCCACACGTTGCGTGCTTCCCCATCTCCAATCAGTTGAATCACACGCTCTTTCATTTCGCGGGCTGCCTTGTTGGTAAAGGTTAGTGCCAATACGTGGAAAGGGTCAACACCTTTTTCCAACAGGTGGGCGATGCGGTAGGTGAGTACCCTGGTTTTCCCCGAGCCTGCACCGGCAATGATCATCGAGGGACCTTCGGAATGTACAACTGCTTCGTATTGTTCTTTGTTTAAATCCTTTAAAAAATCTTTCACTTTTCCGTAAATTTATCTGCTTTGCAAAAGTAAATTTTATTGCCCTTGCCATTGGAAATCCGGAAGCAGGTTATTAACAAATTCTATTAATTTTGCAGAAAAACAGAAGATGATTGTACTTACCGGAACAGCAGGTTTTATAGGCAGCGTTATGTTGCAAAAGCTAAACATGGAAGGGGTAGGGAATGTGGTGATTGTGGATGACTTCACTAAAAGAGCCAAAGAAAATAATGTGAAAGAGAAAAAATACACACTGAAAGTTCAGCGTGACAATTTTTTCCAATGGTTTGATGAACATGCCCGAGATATCGAACAGGTCATTCATATGGGGGCCCGTACCGATACAACAGAATTTGATGTAAACATTTTCAATGTTTTGAATCTGGAATACAGCAAACAGATTTGGATTAGGTGTGCCAACAATAATATTCCGCTTATTTATGCTTCTTCGGCAGCTACTTATGGTGCCGGCGAATTTGGTTATGACGATAACCACGAGATTGTGGAAAAGCTGAAGCCGCTGAATGCTTACGGGAACTCAAAAAATGATTTCGACAAGTGGATGCTAAAACAGGAAAAACAACCTCCTTTCTGGGCCGGTCTGAAATTTTTCAATGTTTACGGTCCCAATGAATACCACAAAGGACGTATGGCTTCTGTTATTTTTCATGCTTTTCATCAGATTAGGGAAACAGGCAAAGTGCGTCTGTTTCGCTCCCATCGTCCCGATTTTAAGGATGGTGAGCAGCTGCGTGATTTTGTTTATGTGAAAGATCTGACCGATGTCATCTGGTTTCTGATGTATCATCGGCCAGCCTCGGGATTGTATAACCTCGGTACCGGGAAAGCCCGTACTTTTCTGGACCTGGCCAGAGCTACGTTTGCGGCCATGGATACTGAGCCAGTTATCGAATTCATTGATACTCCGGAAGATATCCGTGACAAATACCAGTATTTTACGGAAGCAAATATGAAAAAACTTCGTACAGCCGGCTACGACAAACCGTTTACTTCGCTGGAAGCTGGTGTTGACGATTATGTGCGGAGTTACCTCTCAAAAGGAGAGTATTTTTAAACCGGCCTTGATTATCCTTTCCCAATTATTAGGGTATTGTAAATGTTATTTTGTGGAGTTGTTCAATACATCCCTGACTTCTTTTAGTAGGCTCCTGGTGCGCTTTAGTGTGTTGATAACCTGTAGTTTATCCAGCGACTGGCTGTCGTAATGTTTTTTGAAATATTCACGGGTTCCTTGGATAGTCATACCTTTTTCTTTGATCAGGTGATAAACTATTTCAAAGTTATCCACATCTTTTTGGGTAAACAAGCGGGTGCCCTTAAGGCTTTTTTTTGGTTTGATAAAGGTAAATTCTTTTTCCCAGTATCGAATCAAAGAAGTCTGGATATTAAATTTTTTGGCCACTTCGCCAATCCGGAAATAGATTTTCTGTGCCATGGCATATTAGTTAATCCATCGACTGAGTTGGAATTCTCGAAAGTTCCACCATTTTAGAATACTCGGCCGGTGTAAGGTCGTTGAAGAAAAAGTCTATTGGGTTGATAGGACGATGGTTTTTGATAACTTCGTAATGCAGGTGGGAAGCTGTCGATTTTCCCGTATCTCCTACCAGACCAATTACCTGTCCTCGTTTTACAAGTTGTCCTTTTTTTACTTTAAAAGCACTTAAATGAGCATATCTGGTCATATAGCCATAGCCATTATCCACGAGGATTTCATTTCCGTAACCCCGGTTGGAACGGATTACACGCACCACTCTACCATCGCCGGTAACATGTACAGGCGTACCCGTGGGGGCAGAGAAGTCAAGTCCTTCATGGAATTTTTTTACTTTGTAAAAAGGATCAATACGGTAACCAAAATAAGATGAAATACGGCGCATGTCAATGTTTCGTATGGGCTGGATTGCCGGGATACTGGCCAGCATTTTCTCCTTGTTACGTGCCATGGCAAACACTTTGTCGAACGACTTAGACTGCACATAAATTTCACTTGTCAACCGATCCAGCTTTTTGGCCGTTTCAATCAACAGCTTCGACTCGTTGTAACCTTCCAGATTAACATACCGGTTTACACCACCGATGCCGGCCTCTCTTACCGATTTGGGAACAGGTTCCGCGTCAAAAATAACACGGTAGATGTTGTCATCCCGGTATTCAAGTTCGTCCATCAACTTTTGCATCTTGTTGAGCTTGTCATTCATGATGCGGTATTGCAATTTGTATTCGGCAATTTCGCGCTTTTGTATTAACTCTTTTGGAGAATTAAAATAATTGAACAGAATAAACACAAATACTGCAGTAAGCGCTATGGCTGAAAAAAGAAAGAGAAAGAAACGAAATAATTTCTGCCCGTGCGTAAGTTTTATCTCGTCGTAAGAGAGCGTTTTTTCGTTAAAAAAATATTTGGTTTTGGCCATATTCCAATCCTTTTCAGGCGCAAAATTAATAAATTGACGTAAATTTGCAACCTAATAATAATTACATATCAACCGATAATAGTTAATTTCTTGTTTATGACTTCATTAGAGATACGCAACACATTTCTCGAATTCTTTCAATCAAAGCAACATAAAATTGTTCCCGGAGCTCCTATTGTGGTGAAAGATGACCCAACGCTGATGTTTATCAATGCCGGTATGAACCAGTTTAAAGATATCTTTCTTGGTAATGTGCCTGTAAAAAATCCGCGTGTTACCGATACACAGAAATGTCTGCGTGTTTCAGGAAAACATAACGACCTCGAAGCGGTAGGACACGATACCTATCATCACACCATGTTTGAGATGCTGGGAAACTGGTCTTTTGGCGATTATTTTAAAAAAGAAGCCATAGCCTGGGCGTGGGAGCTACTTACGGAAGTATTTAAAATTGACAAAAACAGCCTCTATGTTACTGTTTTTGGTGGAGATGGAAGTGATGGCCTTGGAAAAGATGAAGAGGCACAGCGATATTGGCTGGAACACATTCCGGCAGGACAGATTCTGCCGGGTTCAAAAAAAGATAACTTTTGGGAAATGGGCGAAACCGGTCCCTGCGGCCCTTGCTCCGAAATACATATAGACCTGCGTAGTGATGAGGAAAAAGCCAAAATACCCGGCCGTGAATTGGTCAATGCCGACCATCCGGAAGTCATTGAAATTTGGAACCTCGTGTTCATTGAGTTTAACCGACTTGCTGATGGCTCTCTGAACGCACTTCCTCAGAAACATATTGATACCGGCCTGGGTTTTGAGAGGCTTACTATGGTGTTGCAGGGTGTTCGTTCCAACTACGATACGGATATTTTTATGCCGCTGATAGATTCTCTGGCTAAAATTGCCGGAGAGAAATATGGCGTTGACAGGCAAAAAGATATTGCCATGCGTGTTATTGCCGACCATTTGCGGGCGGTGGCTTTTACCATTGCCGATGGACAATTACCCTCCAATACGGGTGCAGGTTACGTAATCAGGCGTATCCTGAGGCGTGCAGTGCGTTATGGTTTTACTTTTCTCGGCTTTGATGAGCCGTTTATCTACAAAATACTTCCTGTGCTGGTAAACCAGATGAAGGATATCTTTCCGGAAATTGCCAGTCAGCAAAAACTTGTGAGTATGGTAATAAAAGAGGAAGAGGTGGCCTTTTTACGAACGCTTTCGCTGGGTATGAAGCGATTTGAACAATATCTTGAAAAGAATAACAGCCAAAAAGTGATTGAGGGCAACTTTGCTTTTGAGTTGTTTGACACTTTCGGTTTCCCCATCGATCTTACCCGCCTTATGGCACACGAAAAAGGATTGGATGTGGACATGGAAGGCTTTCACAGAGGTCTTGAAAGCCAGAAATATCGTTCGCGGAAAGCAGCAGCAAAAACTACCGACGACTGGATAGAATTAATTTCTGATACTTCTGAAACAGAATTTGTAGGGTATTCACAATTACATTGCGAGGCGCGTATTGTACGTTACCGCAAGGTAAGCCGTAAAAAAGAAACGTTTTTTGAAGTTGTACTTGATAAAACCCCCTTTTATGCCGAGTCGGGAGGACAGGTAGGCGATACCGGCCTTCTTGTTTCCGAAAATGAAACGCTGCATGTTACGGATGTGAAAAATGAAAATAACCTGCGGGTACATTATGTGGCAGAAGAACCCAAAAATCCGGAAGCTGTTTTTCGGGCCGAGGTGGATGCAGAAAAGCGTACGTTAACGGCTGATAACCACAGTGCAACCCATTTGATGCATGCTGCTTTGCGCCGTGTGTTGGGTAACCATGTGGAGCAAAAAGGCTCGCTTGTCGATGCGCACAGGTTGCGGTTCGACTTCTCCCATTTTGCTAAAATGAGCGAAGAAGAGATTAAGGAAGTCGAGAAAATCGTGAACAAAAAAATCAGGGAAAACATACCTTCTGATATTCAGCAGGATGTGCCCATTGGAAAAGCTAAAAAGATGGGCGCCATGGCATTGTTCGGTGAGAAATACGACGATAAAGTGCGCGTAGTAACTTTTGATCCGAATTACTCAGTGGAACTTTGTGGTGGCATCCATGTGCCGGCTACCGGACAAATAGGTTGTTTTAAAATTATCTCCGAGAGTGGTATAGCTGCCGGTGTACGCCGTATCGAAGCCGTTACTGCCGATGCCGCCGAAGCTTTTATTGATGAACAGCTGGCGTTATTGAAAAATATAAAATCTTATTTCAAAGTACAGGTTAACCCTGTGCAGGCTGTGGAGCATCTTCTTGAAGAAAACACTGCCTGCCATAAAGAAGTTGAGAAGTTACAAAAAGAACAGGCACGTCATCTTGCTGCCAATTTGATGCGTGATGCCGAGAAAATAGGCGATATTTTGTTTCTCGGAAAAATGGTAGATGTAGATCCGGCACAGGCCAAAAACCTAGTACATCAGATGCGTGCCACGGGTGAGAATGTTGTGGTTGTGCTGGCGTTGGAAAACAGGGGGAAAGTGAATCTGGCCGTGGGCGTTTCTGATGCCTTAGCCAAGTCGGGCCGCTATCATGCCGGAGATATTATCAGGAAAATTACACCTTATGTAAAAGGCGGCGGCGGTGGGCAACCGCAGTTCGCTATGGCTGGTGGAAAGGACGTTTCGGGAATTCCTCAGGCTCTGGCGGCCGCAAAAGCGTTGATTTAAGCACCTTCCACACAGATGAATAAAAACCTGCTTTTTAACGGTTATTTTTGTAAGTCCTTGTTTTGTAGCTAATTCAATTAACAAACCGATGTTGAAAAAACGGGTAAATATTTGAGAATAAAGGATTTTAAAGTTTACAAATATTCTTACATTTACAAACTTTAGGAGAAGTTTATAATGACGATGACGTTTATGTTAAAAAACAAAGCGATATTTTTCCGGTTTTTTATTGTTTTTGCTTTCCTTGCCATGCCCATTTTTATGATGGCTCAGAAAAAGGAGAAAAGGAGAAAGGATAAAAATAAGTGCGAAACGGTTTCCGAACAGGATCTGATTAATTATGCTTCCCTCAGCCCTCCGATTTCAGTTATTAATCGTGCTACCGGATGGGCAAAACAAAATAACGGCGCCTGGTACTCCATGCGAAATAGAATTCCTTTTAGCGACCAGAAAGCCAACAGAAATAATTCGGGCATACGGAAACTGGGACAGGATAATTTTATTCAGTTTGAAATGCGTAGCCTGATGATTGGTAACAAGCAATACAGTGTGCTTATTAAGAAGTATCGGGATGGCGTCTATGAGTTTCCTGTTTTAAAAGAAAACTGGAAGCCTTATCTTTCTCTCGATTTTTATGTCTTTCCCACAAAACGACTCTTTACCCTTTGGCCCGACAGTGTTCCGTTTAATCAGGCATATGCCGTTGGATTACATATACTCACACGTGGTACAATCAAAGATTATGAGCACAAAAACTGGAAAAGTATATTGGTGGGACAGGCCGAGCAAACACACCTGGGAGAGGAAATCAATGGTTCTGACCTGATTATTGCCGTTTACCCAATCAAGAACAACGGAAATGAGGTGTGCCGTTTCCGGCTCATAAAGTCTTTTGATAATAATTACCTTCAATCTATTTATACTGCTCCCAACCATCGAGAGTACCTGTTTAGGAGGGAGTTTTATGAAGTAAGGTATTACGCATTCAAAAATTTTATCCAGTCGGCCAAAGATAAATATGTGAAAGTGGTACCTGAAACGGTTGGGTCCAAAAGCAATACTTTCCAAAACAATTACAATTGGGGTATCCTGAAATACCGTGCCGGCGATTATATTAAAGCCATCGAGTATTTTAGAAAAGCCCTAGCGGCAAAGCCTGATGCCAAAGACTTCATGTTGTTTGCCTACCTCGGTAATGCACAGAGTAAAATGCACCGATACGGCGATGCCGTTAGCTCGTACGATCGGGCGCTGTCCATAAATCCAGGCAATGTTATGCAGTACTCAAACTGGATCAGAAATTATTTTAACCGTGGGGTGGCCGAATATTACCTCGGCGACACAAAAGGTGCTTGCAAAGATTGGAACAAAGCTCTGGAGCTTGGTTTCGGCCCTGCTCACGATTATATAATGGAGTATTGTAATAAAGATCAGAAATAATTGATGAAGTTCCCGCTTATGAAAACACCCCGTTTGTTTGTGCTGATAATAGCAGTTTTATTTTTTGAAACTCCCGGGATTTTAGCTCAGGAGTTGAACCCTTATTCGGGGAATTCATTTAAAGATAATTGGGCTATTCAACTCCAACCGGGATTCTCGCAGTTTTATGGGGATGCTTCTAACCATAACTATTTTCAGAAGTTTAAAGGAGAGATTAGCATTTATACCGGCATGAGTGTTCGTAAAATGATTATTCCTGCTGTGGGAGTGGGCCTCGATTTTTCTTATGCCGGTCTGAAAAGTTACAAAAATCAGAAAACAGATGGTACTAAGGTTGATTTTCGTCTGAGTGGAAGTTATTACGATGCTAACCTTTTTGTGTATGTCAATTTCAACCATCTTTTTGCCGGTTATAAGTCCGGACGTCGTTTTACATTCTATGGTACGGTGGGAGTCGGCTGGGGGTTTTGGAACTCGGCACTTACCGATGGCATCACCGGGCTGACCATAAAAAGTGGTTCAAAAAGCGGTAACTATACATACAAAACCAACGCTTTAGTTGTTCCGGTAGGTGCTGGACTGAATTATCGTATCAACGACCATTGGGGTATAAATCTTGGGGGTACGCTGCGTACTGTTTTTAACGACGATGTGGACGTTTGGCACGATGGCTTTAAATATGACCAGATTTTTTCTACAAATGTGGGGATTACTTACCATATCAGGCAGGGTTGGAGGAGAAGCAGAAGTAGAATAAGCCGCAAAAGACAAAAACAACCCAGACAAAAGCCTTGCTGCAACCAAAAAGAAGAGAGATCAAAACCGGTTATTCCTATTTATAATTTTGATCCTATAAACGTCACGTCAGCACCGGTAAAACCGACCGAACAGCCACAAACTATTGAGTTAATGTCCGTTCCTGAGAAAAGTATAAAACCTGCTAAATCTGCTGCACGAGGATTTGAGTTCCGGGTACAAATTATGGCGACAACAAAACCGTTGCATAATGCCTCTGTTCTGCAAACACGCTATCGTTTACCTTATCATGTGGTAGAAACGCATCAGGATGGACTTTACCGGTACTCTGTGGGCTCATTCCAAAATTATTCAGCTGCCATGGCCGCCGGCAAAGAGATCAGAAGTCACGGCATATCTGATGCTTTTGTGGTAGCCTACCGTAACGACCTCCGCGTTCCCCTTACCTCCGAAATGAAAAAGTAACGCTATTTTTCTTTTTAAACACTATTGACCCAAGTAGGTTGAACTCATAAAATTGGAAAGTGACAACCAATTAGTAGAACTGCTGCCTCCCCTTCCTGTCGATGATGAAAATACGTTCGTTAAAGTCAATACCATCATTTATTAGTAGGAAAAGTGCCCTGGCGGGGACAGCCAGCGTATATCCGTTTTTCCCTGCCCTGAAGTTTGAAAGTACTTCCCAATTTCCATCCCAAAAGTAAAGTGTATATTCCTCTCCCGGATTTATCTTTTCATGTGGACTTGTTTTTCGTAATGTCACCAGCTGCCTGAAGGAGAAGTCTGCTTTTAAAAAGAGCTTTATTCCCCGGCTATCCAAAATAAATGGCGAACCCAGACGCATAAGTATATGGTTCTGATAACTCACTGGTAAATAAACAATATGTATCCCCGTTTTATTAAAAAGTGCTACAGAGTCCTTCGGAGCTGCCCAGCTTATGGGATGCCATCCACCATCATTGAAAACAGAGAGATAAGCATATTTCGGATTGTCGTTAAGCCGGAGCCATACACTGGCCGACTGCAAACGGCTGGTTATATCACTGTAATAATAATCGCCTAGAAAAGGTGGTGTGCTTGTCCGGAGTTTTTTTATGGTGTAGAGGCTGCTACTATCGCGGAAGAAAGTACGGCGGTAAACTTTAGCTAACCTGCCCGGCTTGTGCAGTGCTTTCACCCTGTGGTTATATTCGAGGATGAGTTCACTTTTTCCGGGTAGAATAACGGTGGTATAAGCATAACCGAAATTGGTATCTGCTAGAAAAGGAGCATAATCCAGGGCTGCCGCTATTCCGAAAGCACGTAGCACTTTTACCTTGTATACGTTGATATCATAAAAGTTTCCGAATCTTGATTTTTCCAGTTGCCTAATGGTCTGTACGTTGAGATTTTTGTTATAAGTGTCTTTGTAATTAATTTTTTGATTGATAAGCTTGTTGAGATACGTGGCCACATCCAACGTATGGACATTTACATCATAGAACTTTTGCGGTAGCGGACCATATTCCGTTAGAAAATATTGCCGGAAAGCTTCCGGCTGCTCATTGGCAACACGGTAGGGGAGAATCCAATGACAAAAAGTTTGAAAATCATAGTTTTTTGACCAGGGAAAATCTATCTGCGTTTTGAAAGCCTCGTTGAGATTGTTTATGAGATAGTTGCCGCTGAGTGTCTGATCATCAACCCGGAAACTGTCGGCGTGATAAATGAGGTTTCCCTGGATTTGCTCCGTTGAATCCCACGCGTGTTTCAGTGACAGATAGTCGGGATAATCTTTTGGGTTAAAAGAATAATGGTTTCCGAGTGTATCCTGCACACTGTAGTAAACGGTGTAATTATTACTCATTTGTGCCATAAGACAATACAGCGCTTTACGCTTCAGCGAGTCTTTGTCTTCCACATAGCGGCCAATGGCTTTGACCATCTCCGGTCTGTTGAGCCCGGCATGTTGAATAACCTGCAGTACATCCGGAGGAATTCCTGGCTTAGTAGACTTCATACATTGCCAGCTGAGCATGACCAAAGCGGAAAGGGAAAAAAGAAGGACGCCTTTTCTGATTATATTGCCCATGGGTTCCTGGTGACTTTGGAATTCAATATTCTTTTGTATGCCAAAGTTAGGAGAATTTTTGGATTCTACTTCCTTTTGTCAGGATATGCAACGGGCTTATTGATCTTCACAGTTGAAATACGGCTGAAAGGTTGTATATCCTGCAAGCCCTTTTTTATTTCGCTTTCGTTAAATAGCTATCTTTGCAGCCGAAAAAAAAGATAATTCATTGAAAGAATTCGTTACCAGGGCTTTAACCGGAGCCATCTTCGCTATTTTGGTCATCGGCTCTATTCTATGGTCTCCATGGGCATTTTTTGCACTTATGGGAGGCTTCGCAGTTATTGGTCTTACTGAATTCGTGAAGCTGTTTCCTTCCAATCCCAAGCCGCAGGGAACTGTTATTTACTATTTCCTTGGTGTTGCTGTTTATGTCCTGATAGGGTTAACGGGTATGAATGTTATCGATTTCTCTAATCTTTTGCTCGTTGTTTTGAGTTTCTTCATTTTGATAGGAGTGGAACTTTTTCGGCAGCCGAAACCATCGTGGATACAGATTGCTGCCGGTTTTAGTGCGTTGATTTACATTGCACTGCCTTTTGGGCTGATGAACAGCCTATTTTGGATTGGAAGCGGTAACCTGAGTTTTCCCTGGATATTACTGGCTCTGTTTATTCTGGTTTGGGCCAATGATGTGTTTGCCTACCTTATAGGGTCAGCAATTGGAAAGCATAGACTCTACGAAAAACTTTCGCCCAGGAAATCATGGGAGGGAAGCATCGGTGGATTTCTTTTTACTCTTGTTTTTGCCTGGATTTTTAGTCGCTTTGCATCAAATCTGGATATGACACATTGGCTCTGGCTTGGTGTGATAGTATCCGTTGCCGCTAATCTTGGTGATTTGGCCGAGTCGTTACTGAAACGTAATGCCGGCGTAAAGGATTCCGGGACAATCTTTCCCGGACATGGTGGCGTACTCGACCGTTTCGATGCTGTCCTGTATGCTACACCTTTTGTATTTTTCTATCTTTACATTTTATGAGATTTCACAGAGAAGGGTATAGGGTTATACGTAATTCGTTTTTAATCAATGGAATGATAATAGCTTTTTTTGCTCTTATTCCCATGCCTATTCCGGTGAAGATTGTTTTTATTTCAGTTTTTGCCATACTATTTATCTGGACACTTTATTTTTTCCGGTTTCCCAAACGTGAAGCCAACCGTGGAGATCATGTTTTGTCTTCTGCCGATGGAACCATAGTAGCCGTTGAGGAAGTGTATGAGCCTGAGTATTTTAAAGAAAAACGACTACAGATTTCCGTTTTTATGTCAGGCTTTGATGTGCATGTAAATTGGTACCCGTTCGACGGTACCATTCGCTATACAAAATATCACGAAGGCAAGTATTTGCTGGCACGTCATCCTAAATCATCGGAGCAAAACGAGCGCAGTTCCATCGTTTTGGGAAAAGAAGAAGGAAAAGATGTGCTTATCCGGCAGGTGGCGGGCATAATGGCTCGCCGTATTGTTTTTTATTCAGAAGTTAATCAGCAGGTGAAACAGGGAGAAGAGATAGGAATGATACGCTTTGGCTCGCGGGTTGATTTCTTTCTTCCACTGGGTACAAAACCTGCCGTAGTGATCGGACAAAAGGTGAGAGCCAAACGTACCGTAGTAGCCTATTTTCCCTGAGCACCCCTCTTTTTTAATAATTCATCGGGTAGTTTGATAAGCTGGTTGTCTTTAACTCTTAGCCAGTTCCAATAAGTATTTACAAAATTAGCATTCCCCGGGTTTACGAGTGCAAACTTATACTGCGTACTTAAACCCCGGCGTTTGTGAAAAGGCAGGCATTGCATAAAGCGCTTACCGTAATGGAATACTGATTCCAGAAAATAGTATGTGATGTCAAAACCCAATACTCCATATCTACCGGGGGAAGTACCGTAACGGCTATAAAAAACGTTGTTAAATTCTGTGTATTCAGGAGAAGAATAGTTAACATAATAGTTGTCCGGATAGGTAACTTCCATGTTGTCCATTTGGTGTAAATTTAACGTCCCAAGCGTTTCCCAGGTAGGCAGGCCGATAATTTTAACGTTAAATGTATCGCGCAATACGTTGAGCCGGTTCATGGCATCCATGATAAAAGATTTATTGTTTCCGTAAAGCACCACCAGATTATTTCGTAGAATCGATGCATTAGCTTCAAACGGATGCAGGCTGTCGCGAGCATAATCAATGGAAATAAGCCGGTTAGCGAAGGCTGAACTGTCATACTGAAAGTCTTTCAGTATTTCCGGGTTTACAGGATAATTCTCCAGATAATAATTATTCAGCGTGTCGTTAAAAGTGATTTTCGTTACGGGAATGGTATCCACTTCCTCAGGATTTTCTTTTGCTTTTTCAAGCCGCTTTTCTTCTTTGCTGTGCTGAGTAACGGCAATACCGATATTGATGAGGTCGAAATTGGGATAATATACGGAATCGGGCAATACTTTCTGAATACTGTCGCGTAAAGCGGAAACCTCACGGGCATCTTTATACGATGTTTGTGATATTACAAAGACTTTGTCGCGGGTGTAATCATTTTTAATTAGGGGTGAAATCTGCGACAACTCCATATGCTCGTCAGAGGTAACTTTCACCACGTTGTCGTACTGATTGAGAATTTGGCTGCGGAAGGTGAGCGGGTTAACAATGGGGATGCCGAAATGGTTGGCAAAAAGTGCCACCTGGTTAAAACTCCGGCTATAGAATGGTCCGATAATCAGATCCATTCCTTTTAACTCAGGGCGGGTGAGAACTTTGGAAGTTTTGATTAGTGTTTGATCCACATCATAAACATACAGCTTGAGGTTCATACCCTGCTCTTTGAGGGAATCTGAGGCCACGAGTGCTCCTTCCAAAAACTCAATAAAACGGAAAGGACTAAAATTTTTCTGCTGCCGGATCATAAACTCTGTCATGTTGATGCTGTCGGTTTCTTCGAGATAAAGGGGAACCATGAGCGCTACTTTAAAAGTGCGCTTATGTGGACGGGCCTGGCAACGGCCATAGGTAGCAGCCGGCATAGTAGCCTCTTCGCCGGTTTCCGCTTTTTCGCCGGAAGGTTTACCACCCTTTTGTTTTTGCTCTTTTGCAAGTAAGAGGGCTTGTGCGCCCACAGGAATACGAACTACCTGCCCGGGAATCACTCTCCTTCCAATAGAAGGGTTGTTGCTGGTTAGTATGCTCACATTCACACGATAAAGTCTGGCTATTTTTTTTAGGGATATTTTCTTCCGTGCCTGGTAATATACAAAATCAGTACTTATTTTTTTTTTTGGAATCCTAATGGATTGCCCGATTCTTATATTTGAAGTAAGCCCCGGGTTGGCTTTGTAAAGGTCTTCGGGTTTGAGCCCGTAAAGCCTGGAAATACTGTATAAAGTCTCTTTCCTTTTAACTATATGAGTCACAAAACTTTGTTGTCTGGAATACTGTGGTTTTGAGGGCGCTGTTTTCGTGTTGTGGTGTGAGTTATGGACTACTGTTACCGGTGCAGACTCGTATTTTCTTGCTAGTTGCAACTCCTTCGCTGAGGGGTGGTATCCCGGTACTTTAGCCGTTACGGGCAAGCGTAGCCGTTCCCCCTGAAAAGTGCTGATGAGCCCCGGGTTTACAGCTTTAAGCTCTGCTATGGTAATTCCGTATTTTTTGGCAATGCTCTCCATCGTTTGTCCGGGGATTACTACGTGCCTGTAGTCTTGAATGATGGGAATGTTGGGGCTAAAGCTACCGGATGCTTTGGCTGTTGAGACCGGTTGTGCCCGACCAGTGGTTGTCGCAGATGTTGATACCGGCTGTGAAGGTGTTGTAACCGGCGGCTCAATGATTGTTTTTTGTGGCTGAATACCACCGGTATATGTTTTGTGCACTGTAGCACCGGTTACTTTCCCATCCAAAACAGGATAAGCACTTTCCACGGGGATTTTAACGTATTCGCCCTCTTTTAACGGGCCTTTAATCCCGGGATTAGCCAGTAAGATATAACGTCTTGGGACAAGATAGATAGACGAGATATGGTTCAACGTTTCTCCGGCAGCAGCCACATGGTAAAAGAAATCAAAATTGGTAACTTTTACCTCCCGGTTAATTTCCGTTTCCCTGTTTACGGTAGGAATCCAAATCTTTTGTCCTACGCGAATGCCTTGTCTTGTCCCCGGATTGGCAAAATAAATTTCGTCCAGACCTACCTGATATGCCTTTGCAATGGAGTAAAGCGTTTGCCCTTTCTGGACAGTATGCACATAAAATTGTTTCCCATTTCGTGCCTGAATATCAGTGCTGATGGGGATTTTAACTGTCTGCCCGAAAGCAACACCGGCAAGCAATATGAAATAAAGTAAAAGCTTTTTTTTAATCATGATAACCCTCTATTCTGCTGTTTCAAAATTAAAAAGATTTTCCAAAGAAAGAACAATCCGGAATTTTTTTCTTTTTCCCATTTCAAGAACTTTCCTAATTTGTTAATTATTGTTGCAATACTTTAGATGCTACAGGTGTAATAAATACATAATACTGAGTATCAGCTTGGTATATTTATTACGGGTATTATAAATAATAGGATTGTCCATCTATTGGGGTAAACCGGAGCCTCCATATACAGTGAGTGTAGTTTTTATTTTCCCGACAACAGGGAGGCTATTTTTTCTTTCATTGCGTTAAACTCATGGGTGTTGTATAGTCTTGTAAGAAAAACTATTTTTCCGGTTGGATCAATAACCACATTACGGGTAACACCGGCGCCTTTATATGCAAATTGTGTAAAAATTTTTGCTCCCGGGTCAAGTGCAAAGGGGTAGGTAACTTTCATCTCTTTTTCAAAGGCCTTTACCTTGTCCAAAGGTTCATCGTAATCAACACCGATAAGGACAAAATCCTTGTTTTTGAAAACCTGCCAGATTTCACTTTCCAGATGGGGCATCTCTCTGCGACATACCGAACACCAGCTGGCTGTGAACTGTAACACTACCACTTTCCCACGGAGTTGCTGCAACGAGGTGGTGGTGCCATTGGTAAGATGTAAAACAATGTTGGGAACCTTGTCGCCCACTTTCACATGATAACCGCGATCGCTTTTGCTCTGGGCAAAAGCTGCCGAGTTCAAAAACAAAAGTAATATCGCCACATATCCGAATTTCATGATAAAATATTTTTGTCAGTAAAAAATTTCGGCTAAGATATAGATTATCCCAAACTGTATTTAAATTGTCCGTTGGAAAAGTCGCTGCGTAGATTCAAGTCATCAAGCTGGTCAAGCGTCTCCAACTTTCCCGTACATGCACTCTTACATCTCT
>CAYYOW010000027.1:0-24328 GCA_964473395.1 uncultured Lentimicrobiaceae bacterium
GAACCTCGTGAATGACAGAGGAATCCATATCTGCAAATCGATGCTGGCCTGGCAAAAATGGGGCAACAGGAAGACACCGGAGACCTCAGGACAAAAAGGCGATAAGCTGGTGGGCGATTTTTACGTGCTTTTTGATAAGAAATACAAAGAACAAATTGCCGGCCTTATAAAACAGGGTATGGATGAGAAAGAGGCTGCCCAAAAAGCGCCGCTCATCCTCGAAGCCAAAGCAATGCTCGTGAAATGGGAAGCCGGCGATGAGGAGGTACGGAAACTTTGGAAAGAGATGAACAGTTGGGTTTACGCCGGTTTCGACATCACCTATAAGCAGATGGGCGTTGACTTCGACAAAATTTATTACGAATCGGAAACCTACCTGCTGGGGAAAGCGCTCGTTAACGAAGGGCTGGAAAAAGGTACCTTTTACAAAAAAGAAGATGGCTCGGTATGGTGCGACCTGACAGATGAAGGACTAGACGAGAAGCTGCTGCTTCGCGCTGATGGTACTTCTGTTTACATGACACAGGATTTGGGAACTGCACAGCTGCGCTACGATGATTATCACCCGCAGAAACTCATGTATGTGGTGGGCAACGAGCAAAACTACCACTTTGAGGTGCTAAAACGAATATTGAAAAAGCTGGGAAAAAGCTGGGCAGAAGGCATTTATCATCTCTCCTACGGCATGGTGGAGCTGCCTCATGGCAAAATGAAATCGCGCGAAGGGACAGTGGTGGATGCCGATGACCTGATGGAAGAGATGGCTGCCACCGCACGCAGGACATCTGAGGAGCTGGGTAAATTTGATGACTTCACTCCGGAAGAGTCGGCACGCCTGTACGATATGATCGGCATGGGTGCTTTGAAATATTTCATTCTGAAAGTGGATCCGAAAAAAACCATGCTTTTCAACCCCGAAGAGTCCATCGACTTTAATGGCAATACCGGTTCTTTCATTCAATATACCCACGCACGTATCCGGTCGGTTCTCCGCAAAGCTAATGCCGCAGGTATCGTACCGAAAGAAAAAAATCTTTCTGGTATCTCCCTGGAAAAGAAAGAAAAGACACTTTTAAAACTACTTTATGACTTCCCACAGGTTATCAATGCTGCTGCCGAAGCATACAGCCCGGCACAAATGGCCAATTACAGCTACGAGTTGGCCAAAGAGTTCAACCAGTTTTACCACGACCACTCCATTCTGAAAGAGGAAGATACCGCCAAACGTGATTTCAGACTGCTGTTGTCCGTCTTCACCTCACAGGTGCTGCGCACCGCCATGGGATTGCTGGGAATCCGGCTACCAGAGAGGATGTAGAAGGAAAAACTTCGCTGCTATTTGGCTATCAGACAGTCGTCAAACAATTATCAGGAGGTCGTCATTCGATTGCCAAACGGTTGTTATTTTAGCATCAGGTTAAAACGTTCATTCAGCCAGCTCATCCCGTTCCGGCGGCAGAGTGAAATCATTTCCCACAGCCTGTAGATGAGGTTTGGTATGACTACAATCAGGCCATCAGCTACTGTCTCCCTTTCACAACCTCCGTAACAAAAGTTAGTGGTCTCCTTTAAAAAGTCGTATCTTTGCAGGACAAAAACATATCGACATGCGTTTAGTATTTTTCAAGACCCCGAAGGCGAATAAGTTTGGTTACCAGCCTAGGTATTACGATGCAAAAAAAGAGGAGTGGGAACGCAGGAAAGCCGAGTTAGGATACGAATCGAAACTAAGTAAACAGGAACAGTTGCGGCTTAGAATGTCGGGCAAGTGGCAAAAAGACGTTGCATCCGACAGCAGAAGGGCCTCACGTTTGCTCACCTATTTTGTTTACACAGTTTTTATCCTGGGTAGCATTTACGTGATACTTTTTACCAACCTCGTTGAGAATTTTCTGGCTCTGTTTGGTCTCGTATCCAAATAAGTAATTACAGGTTATGTCGAATATCATCAAACTCCTCCCCGACTCGGTTGCCAACCAGATTGCTGCGGGTGAAGTCATCCAGCGTCCGGCATCGGCAGTGAAAGAGCTGCTGGAGAATGCCGTGGATGCGGGAGCTACCGAAATCGACATCCTCATCAAAGACGCCGGAAAGACGTTGATACAGGTTACCGACAACGGTTGTGGTATGTCGGCCGTGGATATGCGCATGTGCTTTGAGCGCCATGCTACCTCCAAAATTCAAAAAGCCGAAGATCTGTTTGCCATACATACGCTGGGTTTCCGGGGAGAGGCCATGGCTTCCATTGCCGCCATAGCCCACGTAGAAGCCAAAAGCCGGCCCCACGAAGAGGAGCTGGGGACATGTCTGCGTATAGAAGGTTCCAAAGTCATTAGCCAGGAACCTTGTCCGTGTAAGACAGGAACCACAATATCTGTGAAAAATCTTTTTTTCAATGTTCCTGCACGGCGGAATTTTTTAAAATCAGATGTGGCAGAAACGCGACATGTTCTTGAAGAATTCAACCGAGTAGCGCTCATCCATCCCGAAATTGCGTTTTCGCTGACGCATAATGGCAAGCTGGTTTACAAGCTGCCGGGAACAACGGAAAAATCCCGTATCGTGGGTATTTTAGGTAAAGTGTATGACGAACGCCTGCTGCCGGTGGAACAAAAAACCGATTTGGTACACATTAAAGGTTTCATCGTCAAACCCCAATACGCCAGGAAAACACGTGGTGAACAATATTTCTTTGTAAACCAGCGATTTATCAAACATCCTTATCTAAACCACGCAGTTACGAATGCTTTCAGCGAATTGCTGCCGGCAGACGCCTTTCCCTCCTATTTTATCCACATCGAAGTGGATCCGGCCGACATTGACGTAAACATCCATCCTACCAAAACCGAGGTAAATTTCAAAGATGCCCGGTATATTTATGCCATTTTACACGCTGCCGTCAAACAGTCAATTGGCGTTCACAACCTAATACCCACCATCGACTTCAACGTAGATCCGGAGCTGAACACAACGCTGGGGATGCCTGCCACGGGCGATATAAAACAACCCGACATCCATTACAACCCTGATTACAACCCTTTTGTACCTGACAAAAACAAACCTGAAACACCATCTCCTTCGTTTAACATAAGGAAAGTGCAACAAGACTGGGAAAAGGTTTTCCAGCCGGAAACCGAACAGCCGGAAGCGGTACCAGGCGAACAAACGGAACTAACACCTTCGCAGGAGCAGCCGGGTACCTTTTTTCAGATACATCTCAAATATATTGCCTGTAACGTGCGTTCCGGGCTGATGCTTATCGACCAGCACAGGGCACATCAGCGCATTTTGTATGAATATTATATGGAGTTGCTCGCCAAACGCCAGCAGGCATCGCAGCAACAGCTTTTCCCGCAGGAACTTCACTTCCCAACCGAAGAGCTTTCTATACTAAAAGAACTGGAAGATTTGCTGGGACGGCTGGGCTTTGTCCTTGAAGATTTCAGTAATAATCATGTTGTTGTAAAAGGTGTTCCCGAGAATTTTGGCAGTGAAAACATCCGGGAGACGCTGGAACGCATTATCGAAGATTATAAAAAACAACACAGCCATCCAGGCATGGATAATACCATCCGGCTGGCAAGCGCGCTGGCATCGCAGCTATCCATAAAACAGGGGACAGCGCTGAACAACGAGCAAATGACTTATCTTTTCAACAACCTGTTTACATGCAAATTACCCGAGCAGGCACCGGATGGTTCACGCACACTCAGCATTATCCCTTTGGAAAAGCTGGAACAATTTTTGAAAGGGTAAAAAAATTAATAAACGAAACTATGCAAGGTTACAGTCCCACAGGATTCAAAATATTACCGCCGGTTGTTAAAAACCTGATTATCATCAACAGCTTGTTCTTTTTGGCCACGCTGGTGCTGAGAAGATTCAATATCGACCTTATCAACATCCTCGGGCTTCACTACCCCGGCGCTTCCGGCTTCAAAATTTACCAGTTTGTTACCTACATGTTTATGCACGGCGGCTGGGAGCATATTTTCTTTAACATGTTTGCACTCTGGATGTTCGGCAATGTGGTTGAAAATATGTGGGGTGGAAAGAAATTTCTGATTTTCTATATGCTCACCGGTTTAGGGTCGGCAATTGTCTATATTTTCTGGATTCATTTTTCTATCGGGAAAAACCTTGACATGCTCAACGCTGTCATATCCCATCCCACAGTACAGGGAGTGGAATCCTATTTCAAAGAGTATGGCTTTCACCTGAACGCGATGACAACAGCCTTGTCGCAGAGCGATCTCAACCTGTTTAACCACAACATGAGCCTTCTGGCAAGCGGGGCGGCAGCTCCTTCACAAATACAACAGGTTATTAGTTTCCTCTCCACCTATAAAGCTGAAATGGTAAACCAAATGGTGGTGATTGGCGCTTCCGGAGCTATTTTTGGCTTACTGCTCGCTTTCGGGGTGATGTTCCCCAACGAACGTATCTTCCTCATATTTTTTCCCGTACCTATCAAAGCCAAATGGTTTGTTATCGGTTACGGACTGTTTGAACTTTTTTCAGGTATCTTGAATCGTCCGGGCGACAATGTGGCACATTTTGCCCATGTGGGAGGACTGTTGGTAGGATTATTGATTATCATGTATTGGAAAAAGAAAGGTCATCTTTTTGGCTCTGAGATGTAAAATTAAAAGATATGCAAGGATATTATCAACAACCGCTAAACACGAACAAATTACTTCGAAATATTTTTTTGGGTAAGAACGTCCTGTCGCGCCTTATTCTCATCAACACCATCATTTTTTTACTAACAGCCGTTGTCCATCTTATCACTTGGCTTTCAGGTATTCCCGAACATTCTAACCTTACCCTTTTGGGTAGCTATCTGGCTCTCCCCTCCGGCCTGCCCCAGCTTGCTTCAAAGCCCTGGACACTTTTTACCTATATGTTTTTACACGAAGGCTTTCTACACTGGCTCTTCAACATGATTATGCTCTATTTTGGCGGCATTTTGTTTACCGAATACTTAAGCCAGCGAAAGTTGCTGATGACTTATTTGTTTGGCGGATTGGCAGGAGCCGTTTTCTTTGTACTGGCTTTCAACATCTTTCCGGTTTTCGCACCCATGCGCCAGAATTCTGTTGCACTTGGTGCTTCCGCTTCCATACTCGCCATTATTGTTGCTATCTCAACCTACGTCCCCGATTATACCGTTCATCTCTTTCTGTTGGGAAAAGTGAAATTGAAATGGATTGCCGTAGCTTTCGTTTTGCTGGATATCCTGAGCATCCCTTCCAACAATCCAGGCGGGCATATTGCCCATCTGGGTGGTGCACTATGGGGCTTCGTGTGGGCGCTGTCGTTGCGACGGGGGAATGATTTTCTCCGTATTTTTGATGGCATTAAAATGCCGGAAATAGATCCTAAAAAGAGAAAATACAGAAAATTCAATACCGCACGACCAGTTTCCGGACATCCCTTTACCGACGAAGAGTATAACCGGAAAAGAGCTGCCAGTCAGGCTGAAATAGACAAGATTCTGGATAAAATTTCCAAATCGGGATATTCCAGCCTCACAAAAGCAGAGAAAGAATTATTGTTCAAATCAAGTAATAAAAGTTAACTGAGCAGGAACGACAATCCTCTTTTCTGCCGTTAGCAGAAATATTATTTTATCTTATTTATGGAAGCAGTCATTGGTTACATCGTTATTTTTGGTCTCGGTATCGTTTTCGTTGCCGTATTTTTGTTCAGGAAAGATAAAAGAAGGATGCTTCCTATTTCCGAACAAGCATATCCACAACTAATTATTACTATCTTAATCAAAAAAGAGAAGGGCAAAATAACCGAAATCATTGTCCAGCTCAGACCACTGAAAAAAGTTTTACAAATCAGTGGCTTCCATGTCGAGTTCACCAACGAAGATCACGAAAAGGAAACGGTAGATATAAAGTCACTAATGGAGCCAACAAACAAACCCGTTGACCTCCAGCCCGCCCAATCATACCGGTATTCCATTCCTTTTCTGGTTTTTGAGACTTTACTCAGCAACCAGTCCGACTCCTATGACAGGTTCCGCTTTGTGGTTGTAACGCCAGAAAATAAAAAATTCAAGTCGCACGCACTGGGGTTACATCCGCGCTGGGGATTATTTAAGCAGGATTCCGGTAAGTATAACTGAGTTCGTTCTAAAAAGGCCAATAATTGTAAGTGTAAAAATCATGCCACAACCCCTGGTATGGACTTATTTTTGAAATGCGATTCCAACTTTCCCAAAATCCTTCCCGAAAAGGGAACTTCCCAGTTCCCGGAACCATTATTTAATTATTGGTTATGAGCATATTACGTATTGTGGCCTAAAAATTGCCAATGTAAGTTTCATTTATTACAAACAGACAAACTGAAAAGTTCCAAAATAGTATGACAACAACTGCAACAAAAAAAGCAAATTACAACAATAAGGTAAGCGTCACCTTAGAAGAAGGGCTCAGCAAGAAGAGCGAACTCATTCAATCTCGTGAAAAGAGCTTGAAAAACTTAAAAACCAACTTGGGTATGTTAAACACTGAAATTGAAAAGGCCGAACAGACAGGAACACAATTTTTATCCAATGTAAGTCACGAAATTAAGACCCCTTTGAATAGCATTTTAAGTGCTACCGTGCTGTTAAGGCAAATGCAACTTGATGGCGAAACGGCAGAGCTCGTGGAAACCATCCACCATTCCGGGCAATACCTTTTCACCATACTAAACGGCATCCTTGATTATTATAAAGTTACCGCTCACCAGCTCAACCTCGACCATATTAATTTCGACCTGAGTAACGAGCTGGAAGAAATCTTTAATATTTTCGAAGAAAAGGGAAAAGAAAAAGGAATTGAAATGCAACTGGAAACCGGAGCGAGTGTTCCGGGTTTTTTAATCGGCGACCCCACACGGCTGAAACAGATTGTTGCCAACCTGCTTGATAACGCGATAAAATTCACCCCTTCCCACGGTAAAATTTCTTTAAGTATCAATTCTGTTTCTTTTAAAAATGGATTACATGAGATTAGTTTTTCAGTAAAGGACACAGGAAAAGGAATCAGCAATAAAGACAAAAAAACCATTTGGGAAGCTTTCAGTATGGGCGATATGTCGCTGACACGAAAAAACCAGGGAACAGGCCTCGGACTTACACTTTCACGTCAGTTGTGCCATTTGCTTGGAGGAACGATGTTCTTTGAAACCAAACCTGGTGAAGGCAGCACATTTACCTTTACCGTAAAAATGGAAGCAGGAAAACCTCCACAGCGAAACCATAACAAGCAGCAGGAAATTCTGGATATCCTACTTGTGGAAGACAACCTGATAAACCAAAAACTCACACAGAAAATACTTATAAACCAAGGATTCCACGTGGACGTGGCCGACAATGGAAAAATGGCAGTAGAAAAATTCCGTTCTCACCATTACGATTTGATTTTCATGGATATTCAAATGCCCGAGATGGATGGACTGGAGGCCACAAGGAAAATAAGAAAAATTGAAGCAATAAATTATCTGAACGGAGAGAGAGTAAAAATCATAGCCCTGACGGCCAACTCTCAGCAGCAGGACAAGGAGAACTGCCTTGCTGCCGGGATGGACGATTATATTAACAAACCTTTTAACGTGAAAAAGTTCCCACTTGTTGTAAACCAGGGTTCGATATAAAATTTATCTTACAGAAAGCCAATAGCATATCAGATTTGTTGCTAAAGATCATGAAGTTATAGCAGGTTATAAGCAATCTGCAAGCACATTAATAACCTCAAACAACAATCCCTGATAAGTTATCATAAGTTGGTTTGAGAATTTGGTATATTTGCTCATTGAAAAAAGTCATCTTCAACCGGAGCAAAGTCATAACCTTTTCATCGGCACATTTTGTGCACGACATCTATTCTTCGTTTCTTGCTCCCCTGCTTCCACTTCTGCTCAAAAAGTATGGCATCAACCTTGCGGCAGCAAGCTGGCTAAGTCTTCTTCAGCGGATACCTTCACTTTTCAGTATCGTTCTGGGGACATTTGCCCACAAAATTCCCTGGCGTCCCATTATTATCCTTGCCCCATTGGTTACGGCTATTAGCGGCAGCCTGCTTGGCACAGCTCCCAATATCATATTACTCGGTATTTTACTCTTCACCATTGGCATGAGTGCGGCTGTATTTCACGTCCCGGCCCCGGTGATGATTAAAATTTTCTCTGGTAACCGTGCCGGAAAAGGGATGAGTTTTTATATGCTTGGGGGCGAAAGTGCCCGTATGCTGGGCCCGTTGCTAATCGTCAGTGCCGTATCATGGTGGGGACTGGAAGGCACATGGCGACTGGCTATACCGGCTGTAATTGCTACGATTATCCTTTCGCTTACCATTGAAAAAATACCATACGAAACCATTGATACAAAGGATGCCACTACACTAAAATGGAAAACTACTTTAAAAAAGTACTCAGGTTTTTTTGTTGCACTTACCGTTTATATGTTATTCAGGTCGGTCATGCGGGCTACCCTCTCCACATTCCTGCCAACCTATATGGTCGGGATGAAAGGGAGCAGCCTCATGTATGGAGCGTTTTCGCTTTCCATTCTGCAAGCTACAGCCGTATTAGGGACATTTGTGTCGGGAAGTATCTCTGACAAAATAGGACGTTTCAACACGTTACTCATTTTGGCCGTGGTGTCTCCTTTCTTCATGTTTCTTTTTTTGTGGACAGGCCCTGCACTTCAGATAATTTCGCTTCTGGCTCTCGGCTTTGTTTTGGCAGCTTCCACACCGGTTTTGCTGGCACTTGTTCAGGAACAAGGTTCCAACCAACCCGCTTTAATGAACGGAAGCTTCACGACCATCAATTTTATCAGCGGTGCGTTGTCAGTTTTGGCAGCAGGCTATATTGGCGATGCCATCGGGCTGGCAAAAATGTTTCAGATATCTGGTTATCTTGCCTTTATAGCCATTCCAGCTGTATTTCTGCTTAAGAGAAAAAGCCGCGGTCAGCAGCAAAACATCTCTAAACAAAAGCTTCGCTAATGTTATCAACTACTCATTGTAAATAAGTTTAGTCTGTATGTCCGGTGGTATTAAGATATTCTTTATATTTGCTTTCAAATGGGTATAATTTTGTCAGTCAAACTAACATAGTTCCATTATGAAGAAAAAAGTACTTATTATTGACGATGAACTGTCTATACGCATGTTGCTGGAGAACTTTTTAAGTAAAACCTACGAAGTTGTTACCAAAGTCGATGGACTGGAAGGCTTAAAATATATTGAAGAAGGAAACATTCCGGACTTGATAGTTGCTGATATTCAGATGCCCAATCTAAACGGGCAGGAGTTCCTGAAACAAATAAGAGCAAGTGGCTTTTATAAACATATACCCATCATTGTACTCTCCGGTATTGAAAGCAGCCAGGAAAGAATTAAATTACTAAAAATGGGCGCTGACGATTTTATAGTTAAACCTTTTAACCCCGAAGAATTGTCTATTCGCATAGAAAACATCATCAGCAGAACCAGCAAGTAAGATAGCTACATGGACCCTAATCCAAAGGAAAAGATGAAGCTGCTTTACATAGGAAATCATTCAGATGTTGTTGCTACCCTCAAAGAAAATGACGGAGAGGCAGAAATAGTTGTTATGGACAATGGGCTGCGTGGTATTGATTACCTTAGAAGAAATAAGGATATTGATGCCGTTATCTCTGATTACAACCTTCCCGGAATTCAGGGAGACAATCTTGCCACATTTATCAAAACCAAGCTTGGGTTTTCCAAAATACCTTTTATCCTGCTTGCCTTTGGGGAAAATTTACAATTTAGGGATGCCATTCTAAAAAAGAAAGCTGTGATTGATGACCTCTACCTTGCACCTCCAAAGGCGAAAGATCTTTTCATCCGGATTCGTTTTCTTATTTACTACTTAAACGAAATAAAAGAGTCGGGTTCTTCCGGCATCCAGACACAAAATGATTACAGAATTCCTTTCATAAAAAGGCTCTTCGATATTATTGTTTCGGCAACAGCACTTCTACTACTCTCACCGCTATTGTTGCTGGTGGCCCTTGCCATACGGATTGAGTCCAAAGGAAGTGTGATTTACAAATCGAAACGTGTTGGGACAGGCTATAAGATTTTCGATTTCCTAAAGTTTCGTTCCATGTACACGGGTGCGGATGCCAAATTGGAAGAGGTGGAGTACCTTAACCAGTATAGCCAGAATAAAGATGGAGGCAAAAACAGCAACAAAATGCCACACTGCCCCAGATGCGCTAAACTGCCCGATGGTGAATACTGTTCTCCGGTACTTTATATAAAAGGGGAAAAGACTTGTGAGTACTGGTATAATGAATTGAAAAAGAAAGATAAAACTGCAACATTTATTAAAATTGAAAACGATCCGCGAATTACAAAAGTTGGAAAATTCATAAGAAACACCAGCATCGACGAACTTCCTCAATTAATAAATGTTCTCAAAGGTAATATGTCAATTGTTGGAAACAGGCCACTGCCTTTGTATGAAGCAGAGCAGCTCACCTCCGACGACTGGAGTGCCCGTTTTCTCGCTCCGGCAGGGATTACGGGTCTCTGGCAGGTTGAGTTGAGAGGAAAAGGAGGCGTCATGTCAGAGGATGAAAGAAAAGGCCTGGATAATAAATATGCAAATACTTATTCTCTGTGGGGAGATATTAAATTAATTATCAGGACTATACCGGCCTTATTTCAAAAAGAAAATGTTTGATAAATTGTTCAAAACTTTTTTAATAACTAATAATAAAAAAATCAAAATAAAGAGGGGAAACCCGTAATTTTCACCGTAAAATGGATTTATCGTGATGAAGGATAAAGCAAGGAAGATCCGGTTGTTGAGCAACATATCCACAACCGGCATATTAATAATAATTTTATTGTTTAGTGGCCATGCTTTCGGGCAAAAAATGGCCGTTGACAGTTCCTTGTTTTTTAACCCGATTACCGATAATATTGTCAAGCGCCTTCCCCCTCTGAATGTTCTTATTGATTCGGCAGATTATAACTCTCCGGATATGCATTATCAGGACTTAAAAGCGCAATATTACTACTATGAGCAACTTTCTGCTCAACGCGCATGGCTTGAGCATTTTAGTCTTAACCTTGATCTTAATATGGGTAAATGGAATTTTTGGGATAAAGATGAATTTACCAAGATTGACCATTTTTATCGTTCTCAGTCTTATCGCGATAATTATGCTGTCGGATTCTATATTCGTTTCCCTCTTGCAACATTTTTCGACAGACGAAACCGTATTAAAAAACAGAAAAAATGGATCGAGATTTCTCTGACCCAAAAAGAAATTAACCGACGCTTTTTGGCTAAAGAAGTCATTCAATATTATAATAATCTGGTTCAGTATCAGAATTATATAAGAATTTATAACGATTATCAGAATTTCACCATGATGCAGATGCGGATGGCTCAAAATGAATTTCTTAACGGCGAAATATCTACGGCAGAATATACCCGTTTGAAAGAAATTCAAACCAGAGGAGCCATTGACTTCCAGCAGGCTATTGCAGAATTTAACAAAAACTATCAGCTTTTGGAAGTTGCCACAGGAATGAAATTTAATCTGATAAATATTTTGCGTTAATAATTGAAAGGTTAATGGATTTATTATACTTTATACGGCTTTTTAAAAGAAACATCATCATCTTGTTCGGGGTGCCATTGTTGTTGTCAGTGGTGGTCTATTACTTTGTGCGTAATCAGGAAAAGGTTTACCAGTCAGAGGCCATCATTTATACCGGTATCACAACAGGTTATTCAATTGAGTCCACAGTTCAGCGGTCCACCGACTTTTTCAGTACCAGCGCCCAGTTCGACAACATGATTAACCTGCTGAAATCAAGACAAACAGTGGTGGAGACATCGTTGCGCCTTTTAGCACAGGACCTCTCTCTGGAACATTATAATCCCCAGTATATCTCTAAAGAAAACTATGCCCTTCTGCAACGGAGTATCCCTCAAAGAATCAAAGACCTTGTTGTTAAAAACAATAAAAACGGCGTTGAAAGGAAAAAAGAAGAACAAGTTCATCTATTAGAAAAAGAAATTCACTCTCTTGAAAAAAAGATTAGAAAAAAAAGAAACCTAGCTGCACGTGAATCTTCTACTTTTTCAGGAAATAATCCAAATACAAGAAACAAACCAGCTCAGGATTATGGCGTTGACAAGAATAATGCCAAACTAGCGATAAGTGCAGACGGTAATTTCGTAACGCACACAGTCTTACCCGGTGAGTCGCTCGCTACCATCGCTGATCGTTATGGTATATCACGTGGCGAACTGATTCAACTAAACGGACTGAGCAGCGGAAGTATCAGCCCCGGTCAAAGTTTGATTATCAAAAAGTTACCCCAAAGGGGTTCCACCCAACAGTACCACGTGGTGAAGCCTGGCGAAAGCCTATATACTATTGCCAAACGATATGGGATTAACATCAGCAAGCTTCGGGAGATAAACCATCTCGGCAACAGAGGATTAACCGTTGGACAGAAAATACTCATCAGTGGGTATAACACCGGCAGTTCTTATGACAATACTATAAAACAGGTTTCACCCGGATATTCTAATAACAATGCCGTTGCCACGTCAGCAACAACCTCTATCCAAAATGCAACAGGGGAATCGGCCAGTAGCAGTTACACAAGTGGTGGGAAAATTTTTGTAAAAGACCCTGTAATACCCCCCGGTGTAAAAAGATCGGATTATGAGCAAACCGTTGCTAACCTCCGAAATTATTATGCTTCGAGCGACACTAATTTTATATACGGATTACTACACTATGGGTTCAACAAACATTATAGCATTAACTCTATCAGTAAGATTCAGATCTTCCGTATCAGCAACAGTGACCTGGTAAAGCTTACCTATACCAGCAACGACCCCGGTATTTGTGAACAGACATTAAAGATTATTTCAAAGGTATTTATGATTGACTACAAGTCGTTGCGGGTGAACGAAACCGATCGGGTGGTCAAATATTTTGAACGGGAAGTTGACTCGGCAGACAATAAACTTGCAGAGGCAGAAGATCGCCTGCTGCACTTTAATAAATCCAATAACATCATTAACTACTACGAACAAAGTAAAGCGATAGCTATTCAGAAAGAGGCCTTGGATAAATATTTTCAGGATCAGCAGATAAGGTTATCAGGAGCCTCAGCTTCTTTGTATGCCTTGGAAACAAAAATGACAGCCCGCGATTCTATCTATCTTAAAAGTGATGCCATCAGACAACGGGAGAAAGAGCTGGCGGAGGTAACACAAGATATTATTGTTAACAAGTTAGCCCAAGATTATAATGGACAAGTTAAGAGCAGACTCATTCAACTCAAAAGACGACAAAAGCAATTGCGTAATGAAATAAAGCTCTATGTAGATCAGCTATACCTATATGGACATTCCACACAGGGTATCTCTATTCAAAGCCTTCTAAGCAGCTGGCTCAAAAACAGGATAACCTATGTCGAAGCCCGTGCCGGCCTGAGGGTACTGACACAACGAAAACTTGACTTTATTCGTACTTACCAGAAAATGGCTCCCCTGGGTGCTATGCTTACGCGAATTCAAAGAGAAATTAAGGTGGCGGAGCAAACCTATCTTGAACTGCTCAGAAGCCTTAACCTGGCGAAGATGAAGCAGCAAAACATGGAAATGTCAACCAATATTAAGGTGGTTGACCCGCCCTTCTTCCCCATTCAGCCTAATCCATCCAAAACAAAATATATCGTTTTAGCTGCTGGGATTTTCGGATTTCTGATAGTAGCCATGCTTATCATAATGCTGGAATATTTTGATACTTCATTGAAAAGTCCCAGCCGTGTTATCGAGCAAACAGAAATGCAACTGGCAGGTGCTTACCCCATTTTGTCGTCAAGCCATCAGGCCAACGAGCTTTCGCAAATCACCAACAGACTGGTGGATATGATGATACAAAATATAAAGCTCAGTCTCGGTAAATCCAAATTAAAACCTGAAAAACCTTATGTGGTGCTTATTTTCAGTACACAAAACAAAACAGGCAAAACGTTGATCACCCAAAAAATTATCAACAGGATGCGCTCAATGGGCGATAAGGTACTGTTTTTAAACTATGACGACGGTAAGACACTGGCAGATGAGGAGGACTTTAATTATTCCTATCGTTACGAAATAAAGAATAACTTCATTGATGTTGCTAACCTGCAGCAGCTAATGGACAACCGTTACCTGAGAAAAACAAACACAGCATACGATTTTATTTTCATCGAACTGCCTTCCATTATTTATCATATCTATCCGATTAAACTTTTGTCTGAAATTGATATGGCTCTATTTGTTATCAAGAGTAGCAACCGATACACAAAAGCGGACAAAACAGCCATGGGTATTTTTAAGGAAGCTTGTCAATCAAGTCCCCTCGTTATACTTAACGAGGTAGAACTGTTCAATCTGGCAGATTTAATGTCGGAATTACCCAAAACCAGAAAAAACAATTTTGACAGACTCAGGAACTTATTAAAATACTCCTCGAAGTTTAAAATTACTTTCAAGAAAGAAGCTTAAAAAGTGAATAATGTACTTGCAAAAATACTTAAGAACAAAAATTTTCTGTCTCTTGCCAATAACGGGCTGGTTGCAGTATTCGGATTCTTTGGTTTTTTGCTTCTGGTTAGAAGCCTGAGTACAAATGAGTTTGGCGAGTGGGTGTTGCTAATAACCACAGCCAACTTTCTTGATATGCTTCGTTTCGGAATCACCCGTACGGCTATCGTACGTTTTCTTGCAGGTGAGAATAATGAAGAAGCACGCCGGCTGATTGGCTCCAACTACATTATCAATCTGTTCTCCACACTCATTCTTGTGATAATTGTTTTGGCAGTGCGTTATTTCTTTTATGACACAGTAAACAGTTCGGGCTTTGTGCTGTTTTTCAAGTGGTTTCCCCTGCTGGCATTCATAAACCTACCCTTTAATAACGCACAATCGGTACTTCAGGCAAAAATGAGGTTCGATTTCATGTTATTATTAAGAGTTATAAATGTAGGAGGTTTCATGCTTTTTCTGTTGGTGAATTTCTTCTTCCTGCATGTTGGCCTTCAGGTTATTGTTTATGCTTATCTGCTGGTCAATATTATCACTTCTATTGTATCTATGATTCCTAACTGGGATGGCTTCCGGTATGTTGGCAAAGCCACCAGAGCCACCAACAAAAAGATTCTTAATTTCGGAAAGTATTCTACAGGTACACTTATTGGCAGCAACTTATTAAAGAGTGCGGACACTTTTATCATTGGCCTAAGTCCGTTTTTGGGAACTGCCGGAGTAGCCTTATACAGCATCCCGCTAAAACTCACCGAGATTATTGAGATTCCACTGCGAAGCTATGCCATGACAGCCTTTCCAGGAATGTCAAAGGCAAGTATTGAAGGGAACAAGGATTTGGTAAAACATATTTTTTATACCAATGCTGGAGGGATGACCCTGCTTATGATACCCATCATGCTCTTTTCTTTCATCTTTGCTAAAGACCTGGTTTACATTCTGGGAGGAGCCGGCTATGAGACTACCACCGGGATATTTCGTATTTTCACAATTTACGGACTGTTGCTTCCCCTCGACCGCTTTATCGGAGTAACGCTTGACAGTGTGAACATGCCACGATTTAACTTTTTGAAAGTAGTTTATATGGCTGTGGCAAATATTGTTGGCGATTCACTGGTTGTTTTTGCCTTTTATTATGTGGCCATTGCTACCAGTATTTTTACACTGGTTTCATTCCCTGTAAATAATTTCCATGTCTTAGCACAAATTACACATAACTTTTCCGTCATTACAACTCTTGAAGGAGTGGCTGTTGTAACCATTCTTTTCACCCTGATTGGTATCTTTGTGGGATCTCATTATTTGAGAAAAAGCTTTGACTTTCACCTTCGGAAAGTGTTTCAGGGAGGAATTTTATTTTTTAGCGAAAGTATCTTTCGAAAAAAGGGTTAAGGGGGATTTCTAATAATTACTTCGTATCAACATTCTCAGAGTTTTATATAGACGATGAAAATTTTGGTAAGCTATCGGGATAAGGTAATAATAAGAAAATTTGAAGAAGTATATGAAAAACTCGGTAAACCTTACGGGAACATATGTGATAAACAATCTGGCAGCGTTAAAATTTTTCTCAATAGCTACGGCTATTCAGAAAAATTTATGCCTTGCATCTTGTTCATCGCATTTGTTTTTTGAAAGGAAGGAATTATTAGAAGTTCCCTTAAATTGTTTGCTAAAAATTTATACTTTTAACTTTTAATAATTTGTATGCTGGAATCGCTAAAAGATAAAACGGGAGCAGCCAGGCTTCAACATCCTTTGGTTATTACTATTATTTTTATAGTAACCATTCTGTTGGGGTTTATTATTGGCAGAGGTGGTCTAAAAGTTGCCATTGCACTTGTTCTTCTGGTGCCTTTATTTATCTTTTTGAACCGGCTGTTTGTCCATCCTGTTATTGGCATCTATTCTACCCTTTTCATGGCCTTTACAGCCATTGGCCTCACACGGTACATACAGGGAGTTCCGCTGGGTTTAAGTATTGATGGACTTCTTATCATTACCATTATCGCGGTATTTTTCCGGAATTTCTTTGATAAGATTGACTTTAGCCTGTTAAACCGCGATATTGTTTACCTTTTGATTATCTGGTTCGCTTACACTATTCTCGAATTTTTCAATCCACAGGCATTAAGTCGTACCGCTTGGTTTTACGCCATGCGTGGTCTTTCGCTTTATCCTCTGCTGGTAGTTCCTTTGGCACTTCTTATTTTTACCAGGCTCAGACATTTATACGGTTTCCTCATATTTTGGGCGGCTTTTTCTTTGTTAGCAACCCTGAAAGGGCTACAGCAAAAATATATTGGATTAGACTTTGCAGAACAACACTGGTTAAATACCATAGGCTATGTTACTCACATGATTAACGGAAAACTTCGGGTATTCTCCTTTTTTAGTGATGCCGGACAGTTTGGGGCAGCTCAGGGTGCTGCCGGAATAGTCTTCGCCGGTGTAGCAGCAGCCATGAAAGGTTGGAAAAACAAGTTCTTTTTCTGGTTTGTGTCCATCATGTCGTTGTGGGGGATGATGATATCCGGTACGCGGGGCGCCATGATTGTCCCGGCGTTGGGGGGCATTACCTTTGTCATCCTCTCTAAACGTACCAGAATAATGATTATAGGAGGGATTACTATCGTTTTGCTCTATCTTTTCTTTGCCCATACTTACATCGGCGACAGTAATTATACCATTGCCCGAATGCGTACCGCTTTTCATCCAGAGACAGATGCCTCGTACCAGGTCAGGCTGAAAAACCGGCAAATACTGAAAACATATCTTGCCGATAAACCCTTTGGCGGGGGTATTGGTTCGGCAGGCAACTGGGGAAAACGGTTTTCGCCTCAGGGCTTTCTTGCCAATGTGGCTACTGATAGCTGGTATGTCCAGATATGGGCAGAACAAGGCCGTGTAGGACTTATCCTACACCTGTCTATTCTCATGTACATAGTCTTTAAGAGCTTCTTCCTCATTATGACCAAGGTAAAAATTAAAGAGCTAAGTAATATTTTGGGGGCGCTGCTTGGAGGGTACGTCGGAATAATTGGTGCCGCCTATGGGAATGGTGTGCTCGGACAGATGCCTACCGGGATCCTGTTATACCTAAGTTGGGTCTTTTTATTTTCAGCACAACAGCTTGAACGTGAATATAATGGGCGATTAACACAAGGCATTTCCCCCTGGTCATTTGCAGTGAAAGACTAATGAAGCAAATATGGAAAATAAAATAACAGATTGGCCCTTGGTGTCGGTGGTTACAGTTAACTACAACCAGTCGGAGGTGACCTGTGAGTTTCTGGACTCTTTTAGGCAAATCAGTTATCCGAAAACAGAGGTCTTTGTTGTGGACAACGCTTCTCCCAACGATCATCCCGAAATTATAAAAGAAAAATTCCCTGAAATCCATTTCATTCAAACAGAGAGAAATCTTGGTTTTGCCGGAGGTAATAATGTGGCACTTCCCTATTGCACCGGCAAATACATCCTTTTTATAAATAACGATACGGAAGTTACCCACGGATTCCTCGAGCCTTTGGTAGAAGTACTGGAAAAAAAACCTCAGGTGGCGATGGTAAGTCCCAAGATTCATTACTTCCATACACCTGACACCTTGCAGTTTGCCGGCTTCACCCCTATTCATCCCATAACCATACGGAATTTTGCCATCGGCTTCGGCGAGAAAGACAAGGGGCAATATGACATAACCTGCGAAACAGGCTCCGTTTTTGGCGCTGCTATGTTGGTTTCCATGGCCGTCATTAAAAAAGTAGGGATAATGACAGAGCGGTTTTTCCTGTATTACGAAGAGCATGACTGGGGCGAGCACATAAAAAAAGCGGGATATAAAATTTATTATCAGGGGAAATCACTGGTGCTGCACAAAGAGTCCATCTCAACTGTAAAAGAAAGCCCGTTTCAGATTTTTTATCTTACCCGCGGTCGTATTCTTTACGCCAGGAGGAATAACCATGGTCTCACAAAACTATTGAGTTTTTTATATCTAAACCTCGTAGCCGTACCCAAACAAATATTATATTATCTCGTTCATAAGCGACCAGATTTGGCCAAAGCCAGTATCAGGGCAATGTGGTGGCACTTTATACATTGTAAAAATATTCACGGGTTACCCAAATTGCCTGAAAAAGAATAAAGCCTATGGAAACGTTTAAAATTCTACTCCTTATTATCGAATATACACTTTTCTTTTACCTGCTTCTTGCAACTCTATACATTTTTATTTATTCGGTAGCGGGACTCTTCTACAGGCAAAAACAAAAAGATAACGTATCAAAAGTCAGGAAGTTCGCCATTCTGATTCCAGGCTACAAAGAGGATGCCGTGATTGTACATGTGGCAAAAGAAGCAACGCTTCAGGATTATCCCAAAGACAAGTTTGAAGTTATCGTCATTGCCGATACTTTTAAAAAGGAAACTTTAGATGCCCTTCGTAAATTGCCTGTTCGTGTTGTAGAGGTGGTATTCGAGGTGAGTAAAAAGTCAAAAGCGCTTAACAAATGTATGGAAATCATTGGCGACAACTATGATGTGGCTTTTATTCTCGATGCCGACAATATTATGAAAAAGGACGTACTGACCAAGATAAATGCTGCTTTCGACCGTGGTTTTGATGCCGTTCAGGGACACCGGACAGCCAAGAATCTGAATGCTGCCTTTGCTATCCTTGATGCTTTAAGTGAAGAAATCAATAACCATATTTTCCGTAAGGGACACCGTGTATTGGGGATATCCTCTGCGTTAATAGGTTCGGGAATGGGTCTTGATTATGCACTTTTTAAAAAGACCATGGACACTATTGATTCGGTGGGCGAAGACAAAGAGATAGAACTCAAGATCATAAAAAAGGGCTATACCATCGAATATGTACACGACGCCATTATTTACGATGAGAAAACACAAGAATCCGGAAATTTCGTTAACCAGCGGCGACGTTGGATTGCCGCCCAACTGGGATACTTCAGAAGTAACTTTTTGGATGGCATCCTCGCACTCATTACAAAAGGCAACTATGACTATTTCGATAAAGTGATGCAGATGATACAACCACCACGTATTTTGCTCACCGGAATTTTATTTTTTCTGTCTCTATTGTATGGGATCATCCATTTTCTGCCCTACCCCTGGCTACAGCAATATTTTGCACCCGGTTTCTATTGGTGGCTTGGGTTATTCGTAGGAACGGCTCTGGCACTGTTATTTGCCATTCCGGTGAGATTTTATAACAAGCAGACTTTCTTGGCACTGCTTTCCCTGCCAAAGGGGTTTGTCCTTATGTTTTTGAGTCTACTAAAAGTGAGAGGAGCATCCAAACAATTTTTACATACCGAACATTCACATCCGGGAGAAATAAAGCATAATTAACCGAAATGAGTATCAAGCTAAAAAGATATCCGCTCGTCTCAATTATTACGGTCAACTTCAACCAGGCCGTGGTGACCTGCGCTTTGCTCGAATCGCTCAACAAAATCACCTACCCAAACCTTGAAGTTATTGTGGTAGATAATCACTCCACAAAAGATGATCCTTCGATCATCAAAAAGCGTTACCCGAATATAGTATTTATTCAAAACCCTATCAACTACGGCTTTGCCGCAGGAAATAACTACGGCCTTATGCGTGCCCGTGGTGAGTATGTAATGCTGCTCAACAACGATATTGAAGTTCCTCCTGACTTTCTGGAGCCGCTCGTGGCCAAGCTTGAAAGGAATCCTGATATCGGAGCTGTTAGTCCACGCATCCGGTTTTACTACCAACCCGATATCATCCAGTATGCAGGTTATACGCCCATGGATAAAATAACCATACGAAACTCGGCCATTGGCTACCGCGAAAAAGATACGGGACAATACAACGAAGACCGCGAAACGCCATCAGCACACGGAGCTGCTATGGTGGTTCCCATTCGTGTGGTGAAAGAAATCGGCCTTATGTCTTACATCTTCTTTCTCTATTATGAAGAAGCCGATTGGTGTGAGCGTATTTTACACGCGGGATATAAGATTTATTATGTCGGTAGCTCTTATGTACTTCATAAAGAATCCGTTTCGACAGGCAAACTGAGTCCGCTGAAGATTTATTATCTCAACCGGAACCGTATTGTGTTTATGCGTCGCAATCTTCATGGTAAAGAGTATTACGTGGCTCTGCTTTACCAGCTTTTTGTTGCTATCCCAAAAAATGCGTTTAGCTTCCTGCTGAAAGGGAAAATCTCACTTTTTCTGGCTTACTATAGAGCCATTGGTTGGCATATCACCCATTTGTTCTCAAAAGAAATCCATGAAAACCCAATGTTATGATACTAAAAATATGGCATACTATTGAGCTGATTGTATTCGTATATCTGGCATTTACAGATATTTATCTGTTTATTTTCGCTTTTGCGGGCCTCTTCCCCCTGAAAAGAAAAAACAAGACTTCGCAGAAAAAGCGAAAGATTCTAGTACTTATTCCAGGCTATCGCGAGGATGCAGTTATCATTGATGTGGCCAAAGAAGCATTGAATCAGGACTATGGAACAGATAATTATGACGTTGTCATCATCGCCGATGGTTTTAAGCCTGAAACCATCGCCAGGCTGAAAACAATTCATGTCCGTGTGATAGAGGTAAAGCTAAAATATAGCACCAAATCGCGTGCGCTGAATGCAGCTCTGTCACAAACTGATGACTGTTACGATGTAGCCGTAGTGCTGGATGCCGACAACATCATGGCAAAAGATTTCCTCTCCCGTATCAACGAAGCCTTTTGTGATGGATACCTTGCCGTGCAGGGTCATCGCATAGCAAAAAACCTGGACACTCCCTTTGCCATTCTTGATGCGGTGAGCGAAGAGATGAACAACCATATCTTCAGAAAAGGACACCGTGTAATCGGACTTTCCTCGGCACTTATCGGATCGGCTATGGCTTTCGATTACCATTATTTCAAAAAAATGATGAAAAAAGTTGAGGTCGTGGGTGGATTCGACAAAGAGCTGGAGGTGCGGTTATTACAAAAGAAACACAAAATTGAATATCTGTCGGAAGCTTATGTATATGATGAAAAAGTATCCAACGCCAAAGTATTTACCAAACAGCGGAGACGATGGCTATCGGCACAGGTTCACTATTTTGGAAGAAGTTTTCTACCTGCTCTGAGAGATCTGTTTTTGAGGGGGAATATCGATTTTTTCAACAAAGCCCTACAATTTGTTCTCCCTCCCCGCATCATGCTCATCAGTCTGTTATTCATCATAGCAGTGGTTTACTTCTTTGCCGCTCCGTTATCCGTGTCTTTATTAACACTGGCGCTACTGGTACTTTGCATTCTGACTTTTATGCTTTCCATACCCCGCTATTTCTATAATCTTCGTACCTTGTGGGCATTAACCCGGCTTCCGGTTGGCATTATTTTGATGTTCTTTTCACTGTTGAATATTAAAGGAGGCAACAAGGAATTTCTACATACGAAACATACGTATAATGCTTTTCAGATTAAATATCCTCATTTTTATACTAAAAATAAGATAAAATGAAAATAGGAATAGAAGGCCAGCGGCTTTACAGGGAACGAAAACACGGGATGGACATGGTAGCACTGGAGCTTATCAAAGAACTTCAGAAACTGGACAAAAAAAATGAGTATGTCGTATTTATCAAACCTGATGATGACAACCGGATTTTTGAACAGACCGCCAATTTTAAATTTGTGGAACTGGGCGGTGGCCCCTATCCAACATGGGAGCAGTTTGCGCTGCCCAAAGCTGCCCGCAGGGAAGGCTGCGATATATTGCACTGCACGAGCAACACAGCACCGCTGAATCCTGGAATGCCTCTGGTAATCACGCTGCATGATATCATTTATATGGAAAGTATTAGCCTTTTTAAGAAGGGTGGAACATGGTATCAAAAGTTCGGCAACATGTACCGTCGTTTCGTCGTCCCGAGGGTGATGAAGAAAAGTGACAAGATTATCACAGTCTCCGAATTTGAAAAAAATCGTATCAAAGATTTTTTTGGCTTTCCTGCCGATGATAACCGAGTGGTGGCCATATACAACGGTGTAAGCGAACATTTTCGTAAAATCGACAACCAAAAAGAACTTCAGCGGGTAAAAGAACTTTATCACCTCCCCGACCGGTTTCTATTTTTTCTAGGCAACACCGACCCCAAGAAAAATACCAAAGGTGTACTGAAAGCTTTCTCCGATTATCTGAAAAAAAACGGCGACGACATATACCTCGTCATGCTCGATTACGAACAAAATGCACTGGAGAAAATCCTTACGGAAATTGGCGACAAAGAGTTGATTAACAGAATTATCCTGACCGGATACGTCATCAATACTGACCTACCGGCTATTTATAATTTATGTGAAGTTTTCCTTTATCCATCGCTACGCGAAAGTTTCGGTATTCCTATGCTGGAGGCTATGCGCTGTGGTGCACCCGTCATCACATCTAACACCTCAAGTATGCCGGAAGTGTCCGGTGGTACCGCTTATATTGTCAATCCTTTTAAACCGGAAGAGATAACAGCAGGTATCGAAAAGATCCTTTCTGATGAAACTTACCGGAAAGATATTATTGAAAGAGGTTTTCGCCAGTCGGCCAAATTTTCCTGGAAAAATATGGCCGAAAAGGTGCTGGAACTCTATGAAACCATTTACAATAAACACCACTAAAACCCCACGTTATGATTAAAGACAGAGATATTGTCATGGTTGGTCTGGCTTCTCTCGACAGCCGGATTGGAAGTAACGTCATCAACCTTGCCGAAGTATTTTCGAAACACAACAGGGTGCTTTACGTAAACTATCCCATGGACAGGCTGACCCTGTGGCGCGGCCGTCATGATCCTATTGTTCAGAAACGGAAGAAAATTTTACGTGGCAAACTCCCCGACATGGAACAAATTAATGAAAGTATGTGGAGTTTCTTCCCAAAGACTATTCTGGAGTCCATCAACCAACTACCGGTCAACTGGTTATTTGATATTCTGAACCGAATCAACAACAACCGTTTTGCCAGAGAGGTGAATCGTGCTATAAAAAAGCTGAATTTCAAAGAAATTATTATTTTTAATGATACGGATATGTTTCGCAGCTTTTACCTGAAAGAACTTATCCGTGCCAAAACATATGTTTATTACACCCGCGACAACATGCTGGCTGTGGACTACTGGAAACGCCAAGGTACGCGCATCGAACCTGCCTTGATGAAAAAGGTAGATTTGATTGTTGCCAATTCCACTTACCTGGCTGACATCGGGAAACGCTACAACCCACACTCTTACTATGTTGGTCAGGGCTGCGACGTCTCTCTTTTTGACAAAAAACTCATCAAGGAGTTGCCTCCCGACATGAAACCCATAAAAAGCCCTATTATCGGCTATATCGGTGTCCTTTATACCCTTCGGCTGGATATTGATGTTCTGCTTCATATTGCCAGAAGTCGCCCGGACTGGTCGCTGGTACTGGTTGGCCCGGAGGATGATAAGTTTAAAGCCAGTGAGTTGCATCAGATTGACAATGTCTATTTTCTGGGAAGGAAAAAAATGGAAGAACTCCCGGCCTACCTTTTCGGATTCGATGTGGCTTTAAACCCGCAGAAACTTAACGAAGTAACCATTGGAAACTACCCGCGTAAAATAGATGAATATCTTGCCATGGGAAAACCTGTTGTTGCCACAAAAACTAAGGCAATGGAAGTTTTTGAAAAATGGGTTTATCT
>CAYYOW010000028.1:0-24295 GCA_964473395.1 uncultured Lentimicrobiaceae bacterium
CTATTTTGATGCCCAAACGAAACAATGGATTATAACGTTTGCAGCACCAGGAAAATAATTCAACAAAAATCAAAAAAATTGGTGTTAACGAAGTATTTGCGTACTATTTGGGGTGCTTTTTCCCCTATGCGTTTGTAAAACGACATGTTTACAACAGTATTTTTGATGCAGAAAACCACTACATTGCAAATATTCTGCATAATTTGTCCTCGTTACAAACAAGAATGAGAGATGGTATTTATGAAACGGTACAGGTTACATTGTACAATGATTTTTAGCCTGCCTATACTATGATTAATAATAATCTGGGCGTTTTAAACTCTTTGAAAATTATTTCTGATTTGCCCACTGGTTAATTACCTCTTTTTGTTTTAACCCAGAAACTGATAAAAATTCTCTCTCTTTATGATTGAAAATTCCGGGTGGTATTAGTTTTTTAAAGCTTCCGGTATTTTTTATAATTTTGGCCACTCAACCGGGAGCGTAAAAACCGCGGATAGAAATAGTTATTAATACAGCAAAAACGTGAATTCCGAACCTCATTATCATAATGCCGATTTAAAATTTTCGGGTGCTGATATCCCTTCCGGGAAGATGGCCTGGCGCAGTCCTTCCAACATTGCACTGGTGAAATACTGGGGGAAGAAGCCGGTGCAGATTCCGCAGAATCCTTCCATTAGTTTCACACTGAGTAAATCCTATTCGGAAACGGAGGTGAGTTATTCTCCGGCTGTTTCCGAAACATTGGAAATGGAATTTTATTTCGATGGGCAGCGAAACCCGGCCTTTGAAGAGAAAACTGCCAGGTTTTTTGCCGGCCTTTCGGGAATTTTCCCGTTTGTAAACCAGCTAAAATTCGTGGTTCGTTCTAAAAATACTTTTCCTCATTCTGCCGGTATCGCCTCTTCCGCCTCCGGTATGAGCGTGCTGGCTATGATTTTGTGCGACATGGAACGGCAGTTTTTCGGAACACTGCAAAAGGAAGAGGATTTTCATCGTAAAGCTTCCTATATTGCCCGGTTGGGATCGGGAAGTGCCTGCCGGTCAGTGTATGGTGGCCTGGTCATTTGGGGCGAAACCAATGACGTACCCGGAACTTCCAATTATTACGGTTTTCCCGTAAACGAGGGGATTCACAAGATCTTTACCGATTATCAGGATACCATTTTGCTGGTGGATGCCGGAGAGAAGAAAGTCTCCAGTCGCGTTGGTCATGGATTGATGAATGGCAACCCATTTGCTACAGAACGGTTCGGTCAGGCACGACGCAATTTAGCTGTGCTTTCGTATGCCCTGCGTACTGGTGATACAGAGACATTTATCCGTATCACAGAAACGGAGGCACTCACCCTGCATGCCATGATGATGACCTCGCAACCTTACTTTCTACTAATGAAGCCCAACACGTTGCAAATTATTGAACGGATTTTTGCTTTTCGCGAAAAGACCGGTTTGCCAGTGAGTTTCACTCTGGATGCAGGCCCCAACGTTCACCTGCTTTACCCGATAGCCATAAAAACAGAAATAAAGCAATTTGTTAAAAGTGAGTTACTTCATCTTTTGAGTCCGCTTGGATTTATTGAAGATGAGGTGGGCAAAGGCCCGGAGAAAATTCTATAAACATGTCGGAACGTAAAAATTTCTATTCAAAGATATTGCTGTTTGGAGAGTATGCACTCATGGCTGGTTCAAAAGCGTTGAGCATTCCTTACGATAGTCTGTATGGTGCTTTTGCTTTTAGGCAGCAGCCTGGCCGTTCCGAATTTGATTCCAGCAGTCATTTGAGAAAATATGCCAGCTACCTGCGGAGGCTTTCGCAGGAAGAAAAACTTAGTGGTAAACTGGATGTCTCCCGGCTGGAAAAAGATATTGACAACGGACTTGTATTTGAAAGTAACATCTCACCAGGATACGGATTGGGAAGCTCTGGAGCGTTAGTGGCCGCTGTTTATGACCGTTACGGTCGAGATAAAATACTTGCAAACACTGATATTCCCGGTGAAAAACTCGTTGCTTTAAAAGAAATTATGGCTGCTATGGAATCGTGGTTTCATGGGAAAAGTTCCGGACTTGACCCGGTCATTTGCTATTTGCAAAAAGCCGTGCTTGTTGAGGGAGAGAACCGGCTGAGGATCGTTGAGCTGCCCCGGTTTGAAAAACCTTCGGGCGGAGCCATATTTTTGCTGGATACGGGAATGACTGGTGAAACACAACCGCTGGTGAATTATTTTGTAAAGCAATGCGAAAGCACCGGCTTTCTCCAAAAAATTGAATCGAAACTTATTCCGCTCAATGACCAATGTATCCTTGCTTACCTTTCGGGAGATATGACAACCTTGTTCCCTTGTTTAGAAAAACTGTCGGCTTTCACCTTGCAACATTTTCATCCGATGATTCCGGAAAAGGTGCTGCCTGTCTGGAAAGAGGGATTGAAAGGCGGTCGCTATTTTCTGAAACTTTGTGGCTCGGGCGGCGGCGGTATGATGCTTGGCTTTACCCGGAATTTTGAACAAGCCAAAACATATCTGAAACCTTTTCCGTTAAAAATAGTTCAGCAATTCTAAACATAGAATAATGACAACAACACATCAAAAGCATTCGGCTGACGAGTTAAAAGCCATTTTTGAAGATTATCTTTTCACCAAAGGCTACGAAGGTTTCCCGGAAGTGCTGTACAAGCCGGCGTTGCAAATCATGAAGATGAAAGCCAAGCGTATTCGTCCGCTGCTGTTGCTTACAGCCTGCGAAGCTTTCGGTGGAGATATTGTGGGGGCACTTGATACGGCATGTGCTGTTGAGACATATCATAATTTCACTCTGGTACATGACGACATTATTGATGAAGCGGATATCCGCCGGAATGAAGCAACTGTCCACAAGGCTTTTGGCATCAACAAAGCTATCCTTACCGGCGATGCTATGTTGCTTCATGCTATCCATTTGCTGAACAAAGCACCCCGTGACAAGCATTTTGCTCTACTCACCACTTTTGATAAAGTAGCTGCTGAGGTCATTGAAGGGGAGCAGTATGATGTCGATTTTGAGGATATTCCGGAAGTTTCGCTGGATGAGTATTTGAATATGATTAGACTGAAGACCTCTGTTTTGCTGGCGGCGGCATTGCACATGGGTGCCATTATCGGAAATGCTTCTCCGGAAGACCAGAAAAATATTTATGATTTTGGCGAGAAGCTGGGGCTGGCTTTTCAAATCAAAGATGACTATCTTGACACTTTCGGCGACCAGAAGACTTTCGGCAAGCGGATAGGTGGCGATATTTTACAAAACAAAAAAACGTACCTGCTCTGCCTCTCACTGACCAAAGCCAACGAAGCACAACGGCAGGAAATCTTCAGCATTTTTGATGAAAAAAATGAGGAGAAAAAAATCAGCGCTATGAAATCTGTTTATGAGCAGCTCAATGTTCACAAAGAGACCTTTGCCATTATGGAAAAGTTCTATGATGAATCGCTGGAATCGCTTGATGTACTTTCTATTGGCAAAGAACAAAGACTGTACGAACTGGCAGAATCGATCTATAAAAGAAGCTTTTAAACTTTAGGTGTGGACTTTAATCTTCAGGTGGACGCCTGAAGCGGAATATAAAGGCTAGCTTATTCACCTTAACGAATGAGTTCTAAATTGCCTCATCGCCCCTTCGTCCTCTCGCTTTTTCGCTCCCTTGTCTTTTCGTTTCATCTCTCAGTCTCCCCTTCGCCCTGTCTCTCAGTCTCCCTCGCCCTTTCTTTTTAAATCCCCAGCTGTTCTTTCAGACTTTTGATGCGGCTTTTACTCACTTGTACTTTGGTACCGTTTTTCAGGATAACCATATAACTTTCTTTGCCGTATTTTTCCAGTTTCTCCATCTGGTCAAGCCGGATAATGTGTGAGCGGTGAACGCGCAGGAACTTTTCAACAGGAAGTTGTTGTTCCAGTTGGGTCATGGTCTCCTTTTTCAAAAACCGGCCTTTTGCAGTGTGAAATTCCACATAATCGTCTTGTGCTTCCACATGTATAATTTCATCCGTGGGAATGACATCGATGTGGTTACCGGTTTTCACGAAAAATCTTTCCTGTGGGCCGGAAGATTCGCGTACCTGCACTTTCAGCTTTTCAAGAGCCTTATTTTGATACGATTTACTTTTCAGACGGGTAAACACCTTTTCCACAGCCTGGTCGAAACGTGTTTTGGAAAACGGCTTCATAAGATAATCCACAGCATTCAACTCAAAAGCACGCAAAGCGAATTCGTCATAAGCCGTGGTAAAGATGATTTCGGGATACTCATCCAGCAACTCCAGCATCTCGAAGCCGGTGAGCTTTGGCATTTGGATATCGAGAAAAATCAAATCGGGGCGGTACTCGGCAATGGTTTTTATACCGTCAAAACCGTTTTCACATTCAGCCACTAACTCTATTTCATTATGCGTCTGCAAGTAAGCTTTTAACAGATCGCGGGCAGGCTGTTCATCTTCGATGATTATGGCAAGTATCCTATTGTTCATGAGCTGTATCTTTTGGTAAACGTAATATAGCCCTGAAAACCATTTTTTCGGCAACGGTTTCCAGTAAATCACTCCGGAGGTAGATCAGTTGCAACCTTTTTCTGATATTTTTTAGCCCAATACCTTCGCCTTTGGGTTTCTTCACTTCCGGGTCATAATCGTTGCTGATTTCGATGACAAGATACGCATTTTCCTCCTTACAGGAAATCTCAACCTGCACCTCGTCAGAACTGTTGTAAACGCCGTGCTTTATGGAGTTTTCGATGAGCGGCTGCAGAATCATGTTGGGAATCATTTGTTTATAGCATCTTTCGGGGATGTTGTAAACAAAATTCAGCCGTTTGCCAAAACGTACCTTTTCAATTTCAAGATAGCGCTTCAGATTCTCAAATTCCTTTTCCAGACTGGTTTTTTCGTTTTTATCATGGCTCAGCGAATAACGCAGAAAATCGGATAGCTTGATGACCATTTCCTGTGCTTTTTCAGGGCTGGTCATGGTGAGTGAGCTGATGGAGTTAAGACTGTTAAACAGGAAATGGGGATTGATTTGTGATTTTAAAGTTTCCAGCTCTGCTTTGGTAACCAGATTTTGTAACTTACTTTCAATTTTCAGTTTTTCCTGTAAATCATCATAATAAATAATCAGGTAATAAAACATCACGAAAAGCAAATAATAAAACAGCCCTATGACAGCCCGCCAGGCTAGTGAATTTTTCAGAAACACCATGTAAGTTTCATCGGTACCATAAAAGCTCTGCATGGTAAAGTAACCCAGCAGCAGCCATAGGACAATGACCACGGTAGCTATCATCAGGTGGTTGAAAAGCAAGTCGAGAAATGATGGTTTTTCTTTCAGATTAAATCTGATGACGTACCAGAGACTGTAACCGATGAGCAAAAAAATGAGATTGAAAATAAGTGCATCGGTCAGGCTTTCCATTCCGTTTATATCATAAAAGAAATTGAGAACCAGTGTGTGCATACCTGTGATGAATACCCAAATAGCGAGGTAGCTGATAAAATAACTTTTATTTTTTGAAACGGGGTTCAGCATCATCTTACTGCATTTTTTTTTTTTCAGAAGGTTATTATACCCACACGGTTTCTATTTTACTTACTCTGGTTTCCAGGTTGTAACGCTCCACCATACCATCAATTAGGAAGAGGTCGATGATCCAGCCAATACCCAAAAGCTGGCCGGTAAGGAGGTAGAGAATGCCACTCCCGATTTTCCCAAGATAAAAACGATGGGCAGAAAAGAAACCCAGAAAAAACCAAAGGAAATAAGCTGCTACTTTTGATTTCATTGTTTGTTGATTTTATGATTAGAAACTTTTTACTTCAATACCGCCAAGCATGACAAGCCCCTTTATGACCAGCACGTTATCTTCGGGAGAGTTCACGCTTACTGCACGTTTGTCGGAAAAGCCGCCCAAAATAGAGATTGCATCCGACTGTATTGTCCAGTTTTCAGGTACGATGAACTTGGTGCCACCAAACAACGTAAAGACGTCAATAACTGCTACTTTTGAGGCAAATTCCACATGACGCAGATCGAATTCAGATCCACCCATAACGGCGGTGATGTTACCACCTTTGAAGTTTTTTGACTGGATAATTTTTATTCCGCCGCCAAACAGGGAAACATCATTAAGATAACCGCTATTATCTTCCTCCGGTGTGCCTTTTTCATCGTAGCTGATATGCCGTGGTGTACGTTGTCGGTAGATAAGCAGGAATCCCAGGCCGATAAATATCATTGGCCACAGGACATCTCTGAACCGGACAGAGTACCCGAAAATATCGGGTAACCAGAAGAAAACGCCTATTCCTAGTAAAATATAGGCTGGCTTTTTGTTGGTGCGACTGGCCAGCATGACCAGCCCGATGTATATGAGAATACTTTTCCATGAGAAAAGGTAGTGTCCCATGTTGATGTCAAAAAAGTCAAGATTGGAGAGCATTAAAATGGTACCCACAAAAATCAACAGCCCGCCGATGACCAGTTTGCCGTTTTGGGTGTTATGCTGTCTATTGGGATTATTTTCCATTACTTTCTGCTTTTAAATTTATTGCAAATATAGGACGGTTGGTATGATGCAAAAAAGAAAAATCGGTGAACGACAGGAATTTGTCGGTAAACGGGGAATTTTAGGGAATTAATTTTTTGTAAGAGGGGCTTTCCCTTTTCCTGGTAGGCTGATTCCGGATTTATTCCGGCACACCTTTCTGTTGCCGCAGATATTTTAAATAAAACAGCATGTTTTACTTTATTTTCTCTCCACCATTTCCCAACCATTTGTAGTTGTCCAGAGCGTAGTTCACAGCATCTTCGTAAGCATCAAAAGAGGTACACTTTTTTATTTTACCAAACACCCGTTCCGGGCGGCCAAAAGAGAGGGAAAGATAGCTCCAGAATTCTTTCATCACATTGATGGTACGCAAGCTGTGGTTGAACTCCTTCCGGTAAGCATAATAGAGGTCATCCACATATTTCCGGATTATGCTGAGCGGTCGGGATGGTATTCCTGCACCTTGCAGCTGCCCTGGTAAAAACGGGTCGGCCAGCAGTCCGCGGCCTATCATCCAGCGATCTACCTGTGGGAATTGTTGTTGTATGGATTCAAAATTTTCAGGGGAGAAGATATCTCCGTTGTAAACCATCTGGTGAGTTGTTTTTTGCAGGACCTTTTTGAAAGTTACGGTGTCCACATTACCTTTGTACATCTGCTCGCCAAGGCGTGCGTGTACAATGATTTCCGAAAGAGGAAAATTATTGAATACCGGAAGAAGTGCCATAATTTCGTCGGCGTTGTGGTAGCCGAGCCTGCATTTTACGGATAGCTTCACCGGCAGGGTGGGGATGACATTCTCCAGTATCTCCTTTATTTTTTCGGGATAGGGTAGCAGCCCCGAACCCCGCATTTTACGGGCGACTCGCGGGAAAGGACAGCCCAGATTCCAGTTGACTTCACTAAATCCCAGGTTATGACACAGTTTCCCGAAAAGGAGAATTTCATCCCCATCTTTGCTTAGAATCTGAGGAACTACCGGCACCCCGTTGTGGTTGGTTTTCTCCAGCTCTTTTTGCCTTGAACGCAGACTTTTTTCGTTATGAATACCAGTAAAAAAGGCAGTGAACAATTTGTCAGTATCGGAAAAATGGCGAGTAAAAACTTCCCGGAAGATCCGTGTTGTGATTCCCTGAAAAGGGGCAACATAAATTTTCTGTCCGGCTTGCAGCTTCATCTATTCAATACCTATAGCTACAAAAGGATTAGTTTCTTTTTCAACTCCAATGCTTGTGTTGGGGCCATGACCGGGATAAACTACCGTTTTATCCGGAAGTACGAACAACTTCTCCCAAATACTCTTTTGCAAAATATCATAATCACCCGTGGGCAGGTCGGTACGGCCAATGCTCTGGTAGAAAAGTACATCGCCGGTGATGACAAACCCCTCTTGTTTGGCATAGAAACAAAGACTACCATCAGCATGTCCCGGGGTATAAAAAACCTGCATGACGTGGTTTCCCAAAGCCAGGGTATCGCCTTCGTTTAACAGCATGTCGATTTCCTTAACACCATCGAAAGGGAGCCCGAAGCTGGCGGCACTGGTGGCAGCGTGGTCTATAAATCCCTGTCCCCCGGAATGTGCTGCCAGTTTCAGATGATAACGTTCTGCTACTTTACGGTTACCCAGAATGTGATCGATGTGGCTGTGTGTGTTCACCAGTAATTTGGGTGTCAGGTTGTTTTTCGAAATAAAAGTCTCTAATTGTTGCATTTCGGTATCGGTAGAAACAGCGGTATCGAAAAGCAGACAGTCTCCTTTTTCATCGTAAACAACATATGCATTCAACTGGAAGGTATTGAAAACGAATTTCTTTATCGTGAGCATGGTATTCTTTTTTTGGAAAGACAAAAATACGATTTCACAGGAAATAAAAATGATTACCGGCTGGGAGAATGATTACTTGCTATGAGTGACTAATGTGCGACAGTGGGGGGCTGCAACGGAACTATTTCAACCCTTTCACGTGTGGGATACCGGCGACAAAATCTTTCAAATAAAAGGGTTCGAAGTAGGCTGTGTCTTCAAAAACCCTGGCTTTGAGTTTTTCTTCAGCCAGAGGTGCCATATAGGTCGCCGAAGCCAAAAGCTCCTCCCGGAATATTGCATTAGAGGAAACTTTAGTCAATAGTTCTTTACATTTTGCTGCGCCATCGCCTATGAAAATCAGAGATTTTCCCTGCTTGAAAAAATCAGCAAATGAATTTTCATCGATAACCTCCGCCATAACTTTTCTCACCTCGTGAAGCCGGCTATCATAAACCGCCGTATAGACTTCCATGCGCCGGGCATCTACCATGGGGCAGAAAAGAAAATCATCCGGATTTCCCCCTTCGGAAGTAAGCTTCAGTAAAATTCCTTTAGCCAGTGATTTGAGTGTGCCAACAGAAATCAGAGGCTTATCCAGTGAATAGCAGAAACCTTTGGCCGTGGAAACACCAATGCGTAAACCGGTGTATGAGCCAGGTCCTTTGCTGACGGCAATGGCATCCAGATCCTGAAAGTTAAAGCCTGTTTTGTACATGAGCTGTTCGGCAAAAATAGTAATCTGCTGTGCATGTGAGCTTTTCGTGTTTGACTCCTGCAAAGCCACTGTTTTTCCGTCCACAGACAGTGCTACCGAACAAACTTGTGTGGAAGTTTCAATATTTAATATTTTTCCCAAAGTTTTCCCCCCGTTACTTCTTCTTAATCGTGAACAGCTCTTTTTTATTCACTTTTTTCACCTTGTCACCATTCTTTAAAGTTTTGGAAACAAGCCGATAAGGTGCTGTAATTACTTCCTGCCCCTCTTTTACACCCTTCGTTATTTCAATATACATATTATCCTGGATGCCGGTTTTTACTCTTTGAAGTTTAGCGATACCCTTTTGATAAAGGAAGACATATTCTGTTGTTTTCTTTTGCAGTTGGGTACCATTTTGAACTTTTTTCTCTTCCCGTTTTTCAAGAGGTGACTTAGTGCGGCCGGTAGAATCGGCTCTTGTCGTAACTGCCTGAATGGGAACGGCGAGAACATTGTCGGCACGTTTGGTTTGTATTTCAACCGTTGCAGACATCCCGGGCCTGAAAGGAGAGGGAATGAGGTTTTTAGGGCGGATAAGATCGGCATAAGACGATTTCAGCATCCTGATTTTTACATCAAAATTGGTAACCTGGTCGGCACTTACGCCGGTTGTGTTGGCCGAAGTGGCGATTTCGGTTACAATACCCTTGAATTTACGGTTCAGATATGCATCCACCTCAATCAGGGCGGTGTCGTTCATGGCGACCTGAACAATGTCGTTTTCGTTAACCTCCACATTTACTTCCAGTACATTCAAATTGGCAATACGCATAATTTCCGTACCTGCTGAAAACTGTGAAGCACCGGTAACCCGTTCGCCCACCTGTACACTCAGTTTAGCAACAGTACCACTGTTAGGTGCATAAATGGCTGTGCGGTTCAGATTTTCCTCTGCTTCACTCAGCTTAGCTTTGGAACTCTTAACCTGAAATTGGCTGGCTTTGTAACTTTCTTCAGCTGCTTTCACCTCGGCTTTGGCAACGAGGTATGTAGAGCGCGCAGCATCGTAATCTGCATCAGAAATGACCTGTTTTTTCCAAAGTTTGTCACTACGGGCAAAGTCAAGCTCGCTTTTTGTGTACTGTGCCTGCGACTGTGCCAGACGTGCTTTTGCATTGGCCATGTTAGCCTCTGTGGTTTTCACGGCAGCTTCTGCCTGTTGGAAACTTGAAATGTAAATTTTGGGATCAATCTTTGCCAGCTTCTGACCTTTTTTCACAAAGTTACCTTCCTTTACGAAAAGTTTCACAACTTCGCCTGAAATATAAGGGCTGATTTTCACATCCTTAGCCGGCTGAATCTTGCCATTGGCCGAAACGGTCTCAATAATGTTTCTTTTGGTAACCTTTTCAACAGCAACTTTTTGTGCCTCTGACGATTTACCTTTTTTTACGGCCAACACCACAATCACGACCAGCACAAGTGCGCCGATGATGTACCAAATTATTTTTTTCCGGGATTTTGTCATTTTTTTATTTTTTGTGTGCTAATGTAATCATTCTTCAGGCATTTCAAACCCTATTTTGCAGCGTTTGCCTGTGAAGACTTCAATGTTGCAATGTCTTTTAATGTGAGGCTGCGACCAAGGTAAAAATCAAGAATCCTTGTCTTAAAAATATAATCGTATTTTGCAGAAATAATATCTGATTCTGCATTGAAAAGCTTGACTTTTGCCACATCGTAATCGGTGGAACTCAGCATGCCCACATTTAATTTTTCCTGTGCATATTTGAAAGACTCTCTAAGTGATATCACTGATTTTTCACGGGCGATATAGGTTTGGTAGGCTGCCAGCGCATCTGTATAAGCCTGCTCAATACTCTTACGTAAGTTGTTTTTTTCTATTTCCAGGTTCAGGTTGGCATTATGCAGCGAAATCTCAGATTGTTTAATGTTTGTAGATACCTGAAATCCATTTAAGATGGGGATGGTCAGCCTAAAACCAAGGGTAATACTCCGGTTGTCGTTTAGCTGATCCCAAAAAGGTTTGGTTTCTTTAAATCCGGGATCAAGAGGGTTGTTGCTTACCCTGATTTGGTCGGAGTAGTTATTTCCATATGAAGAGTTCAGGCTCAGCGTGGGGCTTCGTTGCCCTTTTGCCAAGGCCAGTGCGCGGTCTGCAGCTTTCACCGAATACTGGGCACTCTTAATTTCCGGCCTGATTTCTAAAGCACGGTTATAAATAGATTGAATGGGAAGCATGCTCGGTTTCCTTGCAATTACCAGATTCGGCTTTTTAATATCAAACGATGTATTACCTTTTATGTCAAGAAGTTGCATTAGGTCAAGATAAGCCAGCATAAGCTTGTTTTGTGCTTTCACCAGGTTTACCTGGTCATTGGCTCCCTGGGCTTCAATGTCCAGTAAGTTTCCCCGTGCTACTGTTCCGGCAGCCGTTTCTTTTTTGGTGCGCTCAATTTGTTTATTACTTATTTCCACTTGCCTTTTGGCGTTGTGCACCAGCTCAATGTTAAACAAAATCTGCAAATAACTTGCCGCAATATTCAATGCAATGTTGTCTCTGATCTTATCCGAATTATATTTTTTGGCAAGAAATTCAAACTGCTTTTGCCGCATGTTATTCACATTCTGTAATCCGTTGAAAAGAGTCAGGTTGGCGTTTAACGATCCATAAGCCTGGCTCGACCGCTTGTTGCTGTAACGATATGTTGCCATGTCAATTGATCTTCCCCAACCGGTATTTTGTGAAATGCTGGCATTGAAAGAGGGCAAAAACCTTAATTTGCTTTGTAATAAACTTTCTTTGGAGGACTCGGTATTCAGCTTGCTTTGCTTTATCTGTAAATTATTCTCGTAAGCATAATTGATACACTTCTGCAACGACCATTCCTGCTGTGCTGCAACGCGCACCCCAAATAACAGGAAAGCAAACAAGGGAATAAGAAAAATAATCTTTTTTTTCATGAATTCATATTTTTTATTGGATGACCAGTTTTGTTAAACCTGTAACCTGTTTTGAACACTAGAGCTTATCATAAAACATGCCACAAATATAACTATCTAATTTACACCATGGTGCATAGATGACGGATTTTTGATATTATTTATTATGTTCGTATTAAAACAATTGATGTTCGGAAACGGACAACGCTAACGTGAACAGATATTGAGTAACGGAGATAGGTTGCGAAATTGTGAAGTTGCGAAATTGTGAAATAGAGGGTTGGCAAATGCCCTATAATGAATGGTAACTTTTTGACATGCACAGCACCTGGCCATTGCTTGGTAGCTGTTTGACAATTGAATAACAGCGAAGCGAATGGCAATAGCTTGGCCACTGCCTGACAACCGTTTGACCAATGACCCATTCTCATCCCCTAATAATTCTTCCGTTTTTCATTTCCGGTACTATATTCGATATACTCTTTTGCAGACAGTAATCCACATCATCACCGAAACCATTTCGCTTCAGCAGATTTAAATGATAGCAATCTTTCAAGAGCAGATGAAGGTCACCGCGCTCCTTTTGGAATGCTTTCAGCAGTGTTATGGATAAATCAGAGAGCATAACGGCCTTCTTTTTCATAATTTCGTCCATAAAAAAGGCTGCACACATTGCGTCATCCATCGAAAAATTATTGTTGGTTCCGGAGCACACAAGTACCACGTTGTCCAATCTCAAAAACCTGTTAACCAGAGCCTCCATGTTAAGAAAGGAGCCAATAAAAACTTCTGCTGCTTCCTTTAATCGGTTTAGCGCCCGCGTTCCGTTGGAGGTGGTGAAAATCAGGGTTTTGCCCGCCACTTTGTCTTGGGTATATGCCTGCGGCGAATTTCCCAGATGAAAGCCATCAATGGTTTTTGTATCACGCTCACCGCAAAGTAAAATCTCTTCTTCGTGGTACATGACAGCTTTTTGCCTGGCTTCGTCAACGGTACTGACGGGGATAAACGCGTTGGCACCATTGGCCAGAGCCGTTACCATCACTGACGAGGCACGTAAAACATCAATAACAACCACGTACCGGTTGTCGATCAAGTCGGGACGAATGGCCGAAGCGTAGGGAATAACATCAATTTTCATAGGACAAAAATACAGGCTTTTTTTACTGTTGCACCAAAATACCACGAATCTTCCCCCACGAAATGCCGCAAACACTCGCTTTTATTTTTACATCTCCCATCCTAGCATCTCACATCTAAACATCCTCTCTCTGCTTTTTTATATCTTTGTCGCTCAAAATAAAAACAGATGAGTAACCGTGAAATTAGGGTGCGTTTTGCACCCAGTCCCACCGGGCCGTTGCACATTGGCGGCATCCGCACAGCTTTGTATAATTATCTTTTTGCCAAAAAAAACGGTGGGAAATTTATCCTGCGTATCGAAGATACAGACCAGACACGGTTTGTCCCGGGTGCAGAAGATTACATCATCGAAGCTTTCGACTGGTGTGGGATTCAATTTGATGAAGGGGTTACCAAAGGAGGAGATTACGGACCATACAAACAGTCGGAACGCAAAGCCATGTATCGCGAATATGCTGACCGGTTAATAGCTTCCGGCCATGCTTACTATGCTTTTGATACGGCAGAAGAACTAACCGCCCTGCGGAAAAAGTATGAGGCTGAGAAAAGCACCTTTACCTATAATGCTGCCAAACGTAAACATTTAAAAAATTCACTGGTTTTACCCGAAGCCGAAACGCAAAAATTGTTGAAAGGTAATACTCCTTTCGTGGTTCGTTTCAAAATGCCTGAAGACCAAATTGTCCGGATGGTTGATTTGATTCGCGGAGAGGTAATTGTTCAGTCCAACGTACTGGACGATAAGGTGTTGTTCAAGTCGGACGGTATGCCTACTTATCACCTTGCCAATGTGGTGGATGACCATTTGATGAAGATAAGCCATGTGATTCGCGGTGAAGAGTGGTTGCCTTCGTTGCCATTGCATGTGCTGCTTTATGAAGCATTTGGGTGGGAGTCTCCGCAGTTTGCTCACCTGCCGCTGTTGCTCAAACCGGATGGAAAAGGAAAACTTAGCAAACGTGATGGTGACCGGCTCGGTTTCCCGGTATTTCCGCTACAATGGACAGATCCCAAAACAGGAGAAAGTTCGCGAGGCTATCGTGAAGATGGTTATTTCCCTGAAGCCTTTGTCAATATGCTTGCCCTTTTGGGATGGAATCCGGGTGATGAACGCGAAATTTTCAGCCTCGATGAGATGGCAGAGGCTTTTTCCATCGACCGTGTCGGAAAATCAGGTTCCCGTTTTGATCCGGAAAAAGCCAAATGGTTCAACCACCAGTACATGCTGAAAAAGGATAACAAAGAACTTGCCGGACAGTTTCTTCCTCTCATTGAGAAAGAAGGTGTTATGGCCGACATAGATTATGTTGAGAAAGTAGTCGGGATGGTTAAAGAACGGGCGCACTTTGTGTATGAACTGTGGGAACAGTCTGATTTCTTTTTCAAAGCGCCGGCGTCTTACGACCCGAAAGCAGTGAAAAAAAGATGGAAACAGGCTTCTTATGACCAAATGACAAAGATGAAAGCGCTGCTCACCGGTGTGAATGATTTCTCTCCGGAAAACACAGAAGCCATTGTGAAAAAATGGATAGAAGAAAACGGATATGGTATGGGCGCAGTGTTAAATGCTTTTCGACTGTTGATTGTCGGAGCATTGAAAGGGCCACATTTGTTCGATATCATTGCCCTGATTGGGCAGGAAGAGACACTTCGCCGTTTGGAAATAGGTCTGCACGAACTTGGAAGAAAAGAATAATCTGTCTTACAAAAACGAAGAAATATGTCCATTATATCAATCGAAGGAATGGAATTTTTTGCCTACCATGGCTGTTTCAAAGAGGAGCAGGTCATTGGGACCAAGTTCCGGTGCGATTTGTTTCTCGAAGTGGATACCACCAAGGCTGAGCAGACAGATAACCTGCATGATACTGTTAATTATCAGGAGGTTTATCAGATTTTGAAAACTGAAATGACTGTCAAATCAAAGCTGCTGGAGCATGTGGGGCGCCGTATTCTGGAAAGTATCAAAGAGAAATTTCCTCAGGTGAAACACGTTCGGTTGAAAATCAGAAAACTCAATCCGCCGCTGGGTGGTAAGATGGACTTCGTGAGCATTGAACTGGAAGGCTGACGACCCGCTGCAAGTCTGGTTTATTTTCTCATATCTGCCAAAATGAGTACGCATTTTTCAAAATGGTCTTTTGGCATTTGATTTGATGCGTTTACAACTCAATAAATAAGAAATCTTAAAATGTAATTATATGGAAACAACTAAATGTCTGATTATAGGTTCCGGTCCTGCCGGATATACTGCTGCCATCTACGCTTCGCGTGCTGACCTGAAACCCATCGTTTATCAGGGTATGGAACCCGGAGGGCAGCTTACCACCACTACCGAAGTAGATAACTTCCCGGGCTATCCCAATGGCGTTGAAGGACCCAAAATGATGGAAGATATGCAAAAGCAGGCTGAGCGCTTTGGAGCTGATATCCGCTGGGGAATGGCTTCGGAAATAGACACATCTACACGTCCTTTCAAAGTAAAAATTGATGATGGCACTGAATTATTGGCAGAGACTGTCATAGTCGCTACGGGGGCAACTGCAAAATACCTCGGGCTGGAGTCTGAAGAGAAATTTAAAGGCGGTGGTGTCTCCGCTTGCGCTACCTGCGATGGTTTCTTTTATAAAGGTAAAGATGTGGCTGTTGTGGGAGGCGGCGATACGGCTGCTGAGGAAGCAACTTACCTCGCCAATATGTGCCGAAAGGTTTATTTAATTCATCGCCGTGACCAGTTGCGCGCTTCCAAGGCCATGCAAAATAAGGTGCTCAATACGGCTAATATCGAAGTGCTGTGGAACCACGAGGTGAAAGAAATTGTGGGCGTGGAACAGGGATTTACAAAAGCGCTGGATGGTGCTATTTTGGTGAACAACAAAACCGGTGAGGAGAAAAAGATTGATATCGATGGCTTTTTTCTTGCTATCGGACATAAGCCTAATACCGACCTTTTCTTTGGAAAGCTGGATATGGATGAAACGGGTTATCTTATCACAAAACCCGATTCCACAGCCACTAACATTCCCGGTATTTTTGCCGCCGGCGATGTTCAGGATAAGCATTACCGCCAGGCTATTACGGCTGCCGGTACCGGCGCTATGGCAGCCATCGAAGCAGAGCGATTTTTGGGGTAACCCCAAATGTTGATGTTGAAAGTTTTTATTCTTTTCCCCGTTCAGCCCGGAAACAATTAGCGTTTGCCTGGTTCGCGGGAATTGTTGTGAGAGCCTTCTCTTTTCCCTTTACAGAAAACATTATGGTACTCGTAAGAAGAGAATATAAAGATTGTATCCCTATCTTTATATAATTTATAAAGCGCTATTTTTCCTGATAATCAATACCGGAATGTTCACCTTGTGACGAACCTTTTCTATGGTGGTGCCGAAGAGCATATCTTTAAGCCAACCGTGACCGTGAGCTCCCATAATCAGTAAATCAGCACCGAAGTCTTTTGCAAACTCGGGAAGCAGCACTTTTGGATTGCCATATCCCACGCGGGTTTCTGCCCTGAACCCCATTTTACTGATTTCATGTACAAATTTCCTGAGTCGCTGGCTGTCATCTTCGGCTTCCAGATCTTCGGTTTCATCACCGTACACCAAGGCCGCAGCACTTTCTACAACATGAACAAAAAGAAATTTTGTTTCGCTGTTTCCCAGTGCCAGAGCGTGTTGCATAACGGCCGAGTCGGCATGGGAGAAGTCCAGTGCAACCATAATTTTGTTGTACAGAGGCTTTGAGCTTAATTTCAGTTCGGATATTCCGGAATGGATAAAATCACTTTTCCCGGTTTTCATCTTTCGCACTATGGGCAGCAGCGTGAGATAGGCCAACAAAATCAGCAGTGCGACAATTATAGGAATCACCACCAAAGCCAAAAGAACAGGGTGATGACTACTGCTAAACCAATGTTGAACCTCATTAATCACCAGTTGAGTATTTAATGTCACAATAACCAGTGCTATGAGCCACGAAGCGATTTTTACGGGCAGCTTGATGGTAAATTTTCCCATGGATGTTTTATCACTTACAAAATGAATCAACGGGATAACGGCAAATCCCAGCTGCATACTTAAAACTACCTGGCTGAGAACCAATAGCTTTCCGGTATAACTTTCGCCAAAATAGAGTAGGGTAGCTATGGCTGGAATGATGGCCAGCGACCGGGTAATCATACGCCTTGCCCAGGGCTGAATCCGGAAATTGATGAATCCTTCCATGATGATTTGCCCGGCAAGCGTACCTGTGAGGGTAGAACTTTGTCCGGCGGCTATCAGCGCAACAGCAAACAAGATGGCAGCCCATTTGGTTCCCAGCATCGGTTCCAGAAACTTGTAAGCATCCTGAATCTCGCTCACATGAAACATACCAGCCTGATAGAATGTGGCAGCTGCAAGAATCAGAATGGCGGCATTCACAAAAAAAGCCATGTTCAGGGCAATGGCTGAATCAAAGAAGTTAAACCGTAATGCTCCGCCGATGTCAATGCGGGTACGCTTAAAACGGCGGGTCTGTACCAAAGAGGAATGTAGGTATAGGTTGTGTGGCATTACCGTGGCGCCAATGATGCCAATGGCAATGTACAAGGCGGTACTGTTGGGAATAACCGGGATAAAACCTTTGGCCAACTCTGCCATATCCGGCCTGGCAAAAAGCATCTCCACAAAAAATGCCAATCCGATAATCCCTACCAGTGCCAGAATAAAAGCCTCCATCTTTCGCATACCCTTGTTAATGAGAAATAACAAGATAAAAGTATCGAAGAAAGTAAGTAACACCCCCCAAAGCAATGGGATGTGGAAAAGCAACTGTAATCCGATAGCCATTCCTACCACTTCGGCCAGGTCGGTAGCAATAATGGCTATCTCCGCAAGGATATAAAGCACGAAATTGACTGGTTTGGAATAGGTCTCGCGACAGGCTTGTGCCAGGTCGCGGCCGCGCACTACCCCAAGCCTGACGCTCAGGCTTTGTAACAGCAGCGCCATAATGTTTGACATAAGCAAAACCCAGATAAGCTGGTAGCCAAACCGGCTGCCACCTGCAATATCGGTGGCCCAGTTGCCCGGATCCATATATCCCACGCTAATCAGGTAGGCCGGCCCCATAAATGCCAGCAGCTTCCTGTAAACACCTGATTTCTTTACTGTATCCACCGAAGCATGAACCTCTTCCAGTGATTTTTTTTCCTTTGTCATAAAACGAAAACGGTGTTTTTCCAGATTGTGTCTTCAAAAGTACGAAAATTGTGGGCATAATCTTTCAGGTCGGATAAGGCCTGAAAAGTTAAAGCAAGACAATAAAGATAAGCATAAAAAAAAGCCTGTCATTGCTGACAGGCTTTTTTTTCACTAGTAGAAAAACTAATGCAAAAACATTAAATCACTTTAACATCTGTTGCGTTCAAGCCTTTTCTACCTTCTTTTAAGTCAAATTCAACTTCGTCGCCTTCGTGAATTTTGTCAATTAATCCTGAAATGTGTACGAAGTACTCATTTTTAGAATCTTCTTCAATAATAAATCCGAATCCCTTGGATTCATTGAAGAATTTTACTGTTCCTTTTTTCATTGTGTAATAAATAATAATAAATAATTAATAATGTGCAAAAGTAATCCTAATTATTATGCGGAATACGTTTCCTGATGTATTTTTTAAAATACTTCCCTATTTCATATCTGATTTTGTGGCGGTTAGAGAAATTTTTTCCGGACTAGGTTCTGATTATCAAATTGTTGTATTGTTATGGTGAATTGTTCCCGCTTTTTTTATCCCGGTAAAATAATTTAATGAATTTTCAGAATACACAAAGCATTTCCTATCTTTGCCGGTGTTTACCCAAAGTTCCTTCTCATGATTTATTTTTATTCTTCCGACAGACGTCATTATTTCGTTGTAAAAGCCGATAACCCTCTTTTGGTGAAAGATCACCAAAAGTTAAACTGGCTTTTTGCCAATTCAAGCCTTTGCTATGGCAAAGCGCAAGAAGGTTTGTTTCTTGGACCGCGCAGAGAGATGATTACACCCTGGAGTACCAACGCTGTCGAAATTACACAAAATATGGGGATTAAAGGCATCGTGAGGATGGAGAAATTTGAGGAGGTTGACAGTGCCGATGTTACTTATGATGCCATGTTGCAACAGCTGTATGAGGGACTTGATCAGGAATCGTTGAGTATAAACCAGCCGCCGGAACCCATAAAATTTATTGATGATATTTCAGTTTACAATGAACAGGAAAGCCTTGCTTTGAGTGAAGATGAGGTGAATTATCTCGATGAGGTGAGCAGGAAACTCAACCGGAAACTGACTGATTCGGAAGTTTACGGTTTTGCACAAATCAACTCCGAACACTGCCGCCACAAAATTTTTAACGGCAGCTTTATCATCGACGGTAAAAAGATGCCGGAGAGCCTGTTTGCCCTTATCAAAAAGACTTCCAAAGCCAGTCCAAAAAGGGTGGTGTCGGCATACAAAGACAACGTAGCTTTCGTGGTAGGGCCAAAAATTGAACAGTTTGCACCCGCCCGTCAGGATGGGCCCGGCTTTTTTGAGATTCGTGAAATTTCTTCCGTGTTGTCACTCAAAGCGGAAACACATAATTTCCCTACCACCGTGGAGCCATTCAATGGGGCGGCTACCGGCAGTGGTGGCGAAATCCGCGACCGCATGGCTGGCGGAAAGGGAAGTCTCCCACTGGCAGGAACTGCTGTTTACATGACTTCCTATCCGCGACTTGGCAACGACAGACCCTGGGAGCAAAATATTGCTCCTCGTCCCTGGCTTTATCATGCTCCGGCCGAAATACTTATGAAAGCTTCTAACGGCGCTTCTGACTTTGGAAATAAGTTTGGACAGCCGCTCATCAATGGCAGCCTTTTTACCTTTGAACATGAAGAAAAAGGGAAAATGTATGCTTATGACAAGGTGATCATGCAGGCCGGTGGTGTTGGCTTTGCCAATGAAAAAGACAGCCAAAAGGAGATTCCTGAACCGGGCGATGTGATTGTGGTACTGGGCGGCGACAACTACCGCATTGGTATGGGAGGGGGCGCTGTTTCGTCGGTAGCCACAGGCCAATATGGCCAGGGAACGGAACTGAATGCGGTACAACGAGCCAATCCGGAAATGCAAAAACGGGTGGCTAATGCCATTAGGGCCATGGTCGAATCCGAAAATAATCCTATCATCTCTATTCACGATCACGGTGCAGGCGGTCACCTCAACAGCTTATCTGAGTTGGTGGAAGATACAGGCGCTGTGATTAAAGTGGGTAAATTGCCTTTGGGCGATCCGACATTGTCGTTTAAAGAAATTCTCGGAAACGAATCTCAGGAGCGTATGGGCCTGGTTATCAAAGAAAAAGACTTGCCATTACTTGAGGAGACTGCTTCTCGCGAAAGAGCGCCGCTTTACAAAGTAGGAGAAGTGAAAGCCGACCACCGGCTGGTGGTAGAGGATGAGGATGAAAATGTCTGCCCGGTAGATTTAAAATTGGAATATCTTTTCGGAAAACCGCCCAGGACAGTGCTTCACGATACCAGCCAGGCCATTGAATTTGAAAAAATAACTTACAATACAGTCCGTTTTGAGGAGTATCTCACTAATGTATTACACCTTGAGGCTGTGGCTTCCAAGGACTGGCTCACCAATAAGGTGGACAGGTCGGTTACGGGCCGTGTGGCCATGCAGCAGTGTGCCGGGCCGTTGCAGCTTCCTCTCAACAACCTTGGCGTTATAGCATTGGACTACTTGGGAAAAAAAGGCATTGCCACCGCGCTGGGACATGCTCCGGCAGCTGCTTTGGCCAATGCACCGGCAGGTTCGCGACTGGCTATTGCCGAAGCCTTGACCAACCTGGTTTGGACTCCTGTGAAGGATGGCCTTAGCGGCGTATCGCTGAGTGCCAACTGGATGTGGCCGGCACGGAATCAGGGAGAAAATGCACGGCTTTATGCTGCTGTAAAAGCGGTCAGCGATTTTGCCATCGCATTGGGAATTCCTATTCCTACTGGAAAAGACTCCCTTTCCATGACACAGAAATATGGTAGCGAAAAAGTGGTATATGCTCCCGGAACAGTCATAATTTCTGCTGTGGGCGAGGTGACGGATATCAGAAAAAGCCTTAGTCCTGTGGCGAATACCATGGCAGGAACAAAATTGATGTATGTGGATTTTTCTCTTTCAGATTTTGGTCTGGCCGGTAGCAGTTTTGGCCAGACGCTGAGCCGGGCAGGGCAGGAGTGTCCCGATGTGCAGGATGCTGCTTATTTTAAAACGGTTTTCAATACCTTACAACAGCTTATTGCAGAAGATAAAATCGTGGCCGGTCATGATGTCTCTGCCGGTGGACTTATTACTACCTTGCTGGAGATGAATTTTGCCAATGTAGAGGCCGGTATGGAAATTTTTACTGACCAGTTTGAAGAGAAAGATATCATTCGTTTGATGTTCAGCGAAAAGCCGGCTGTGGTAATTCAGGTTGAGGATGAAAAGGCAGTGGAGAAGGTCTTCGATGATGCCGGGGTTATTTACCACACCCTTGGTACAATGATACCCGAACATGAATTGAAGCTTCATCACCAAGGTCAATCTTTTGTGCTGGACATTATCCGTTACCGGGATATTTGGTATGAGGCCTCCTATCTTTTTGACCAAAAGCAAACAGAAATTTCCGCGGCTCATTCCAGGTTTAAAAACTTCAAACGACAGGATTTGCGGTTTCATTTCCAGAAGACTTTTTCTGGCAGGATTGAAGATGTCACCGGAAAATACGATCGTTCCGAGTCGCCAGTGGCTGCTATTATTCGTGAAAAAGGCATAAATGGCGATCGCGAAATGGCTTACGCACTTTATCTTGCAGGCTTCCGGGTGAAAGATGTCCACATGACCGACCTTATATCCGGCAGGGAAGATTTGTCGGATGTTGGCTTCGTGGTTTTTGTCGGGGGCTTTTCCAATTCGGACGTGCTTGGTTCTGCCAAAGGGTGGGCAGGTGCCTTTCTGTATAACGAAAAAGCCAAAAAGGCACTTGACGATTTTTATAAAAGAGATGATACCCTGAGTCTCGGTGTTTGCAACGGATGCCAGCTGATGATGGAACTGGGGCTTGTTTATCCGGAGCACCCCGAAAAGCCGCGTATGTTACACAATACATCCGGTAAGTTCGAGTCCGGCTTTATCAATGTAAGTATCCACGAAAACAACTCCATTATGTTGAAAAGTTTGGCCGGACAGCGACTGGGAGCCTGGGTGGCACACGGCGAAGGGAAATTCAATTTCCCTTATTACCACGATAAGTACCGTATTTCTGTTTCGTACAGCTATGAGCAATATCCTGGTAACCCTAACGGCTCTGATTGGGGAGCTGCAGCAGTGTGTTCAAACAATGGTCGCCATTTGGCCATGATGCCACATTTGGAACGCTCAATTTTCCCATGGCAATGGGCTTTTTACCCTTCCGGACGTAAAGATGATGAGACAAGCCCCTGGCTTGAAGCTTTTGTAAATGCCCGAAAATGGTTAAAATATTAATAAATGTAAAAATATTTTATTGTTTAGTCAGGTTATTGATAAGCGTGTTTAGTTGTTGTTTTTCAGCGAATTAAAAGCGGTGTCGGGTTGGCGTATTTTTATTCTTTTTTAAAGCTGGTTTATTTTTTTTTAGAAAATTTGCTTTTTTTGAAGTAATATTCTCTATATTAGCCTCAAATAACATTAATAAATTAAAATTACTCATCCTATGAAAAAAATTACGATTTCTTTAATTAGTTTGCTGTTGGTTGTTAATCTTGCTTTCGCAGGAGGTCTGGTTACCAATACCAACCAAAGTACAGCATGGTCACGTATGTTGGTACGTGATGCCTCTACCAGCATCGATGCTGTGTATTACAATCCCGCCGGCCTGACAAAACTTGATGATGGGCTGTACATCTCTTTTAGTAATCAGTCAATTTTTCAGGATCAGACCATTACCAGCAGTTTCAAATACCTTAACAACAGTACTTTTAAAGGGACTGTTAGCGCTCCTGTTTTCCCCAGTCTTTATGTTGCTTATAAAACAAATCGTTGGGCATTTTCGTTTGGTTTTAACATTGTAGGCGGTGGTGGAAGTGCCGATTTTGCTAAAGGTATTCCCATGGCTGAAATACCCATTTCTTCCCTTGTCGGGGCATTTTCAGGTCTCGGGGTTAAAGGTTATTCTGTTGACATGGCTATTAAAGGTACTTCTATTTACTATGGTTTACAGGTGGGAGCCAGCTATGCTATTTCCGACCACGTTTCTGTTTATGCAGGGATTCGTTATGTTATGGCAAGAAATTCTTACAAAGGTCATATCAAAGATATTAAACTGATAGACCCTACCGGCCCAGAGCGTGCCGATACCTTTATGAACGGGTTAGGTGACAAGTTGACGACCGGTGCCACGCAGGCTTCCGCGGCTTCTGGTTTGTACAATGCTGCTGGTAAAGGTGTTCAACCTTTGCTGGACGGTGGCCTCGGAGGAGCAAATATTTCGTATGCTTTGGCGAACAATCATATTACGCAGGCCCAGGCTACCACCATGACCGGCGCTTTGTTGCAGTTAGGTCTTACACAAGCTCAGGTTGATGCCATGACTTTTACCGAAATCCAGGCCGCTTATTATGGTGCTTCTACCACGTATGCCAACATGGCTGCCGGTTTCACGAAACAGGCAGCACAAATGTATGGCGGAGCCAAATTGATGGCTGATCAGAATATTGATGTAAGCCAGTCGGGCAATGGATTTACCCCAATCCTGGGTGTTAATCTTTCTTTCCTTGACAACAACCTGGACTTTGGTATTAAATATGAGTTTAAAACAAAAATGACGCTGACCAACTCTACTCCTGCCGGAAAAGGTTTTATAATTGGCATGAATCCTGATGGTACACCTATTGAAATGTATCCCGATGGCGGGAAACAAAATGCTGATATGCCGGCTATGCTTTCCATTGGCGCTAAATTTAATGTTAGTAAAATGATTTCCCTGCATGCTGGATATCATACTTACTGGGATTCTAAAACCGGTTGGAAAGATGTAAAAGCAAATATCAAAAAGAACTCTCAGGAATATGCTATTGG
>CAYYOW010000029.1:0-22870 GCA_964473395.1 uncultured Lentimicrobiaceae bacterium
TAAAGTGTCCTTTTTGCGGTAAGTCGCTCATGGACCATGAGGAGCTTCTTCATGGAAAGCCGTCCATCAAACTTAACATTCAAACGAAGAGTAGCAGAGGAACCATTTATCTGTGTTCCATTTACGAGTGTTACGATTACAAAACCGAAGAGTCGCTCACCGAGAAGGAGATTGTAGAATTTACCTGTCCTCATTGCAACAAGGTATTGAATACCAAAGATGTATGCCAGGTCTGTGATGCCCCTATGGTGTCGCTGCTGCTGAAAACAGGTGGCAAAGTGAGCCTCTGTTCAAGGACAGGGTGCGCTAACCATTATGTCGCTTTTGAAGACTTGTCCACAGAGTTGCAGAAGTTTTACGAAACATTCGGAAGTTAGGATTTGTAACAAAATAAAGTGATATGATATTTTGTTACAGTTCCTTAACAAATACGCGGTAGTTGCTGTCCCGAGAGCATTTCAATCCTCCTTTTTCCACCTACCGAAGTTTCGAGCCATGCTTTTCCGGAATGCTCATTGGTTATTTCACCAATAACCGCCGCTTTTTCACCGTATGGTTGGCTTTTCAGGGCTTCGATAACCTGTGGTGCATCTTCTGCCGGCACCACCATAATCACCTTTCCTTCGTTTGCTACATAAAGCGGGTCAAAGCCCAGCAGCTCACACATACCTCTAACCGAATCTTCTACAACAAGTTTCTCCTCATCAATCCGGATGCCGAAATTCTTTTTCTGTACCAACTCTGACAACACGGTACCCAATCCACCGCGGGTAGCGTCACGCATGAAGCGAATATTTTCAGAAACGTCCAAAACCGAAGCAATCAATCCGTTCAGGCAGGCACAATCCGACAAAACAGGCGTTGAAATATTCATCTCGTTCCTGGCCGCCATAATAGCCATCCCGTGTTCTGCAATTCCACCATTGACGATAATTTTATCCCCTGGGTTTATCTTCTTACCGGAGCTGATGGCCAGAAACTCATCCTTTATCTCTCCCACGCCACTGGTGTTGATAAAAATTTTGTCGCACTTGCCTTTTTCCACCACTTTTGTGTCACCGGTGGCAATGAAAACGCCAGCTCCATGAGCCTCTTCCGCCATACTTTTCACAATTCTTTCAAGATCACTCAGGGGGAATCCCTCTTCCAAAATAAATCCCACACTCAGATATCGTGGAACAGCACCGGAGACAGCGAGGTCGTTCACCGTCCCGGCAACCGCCAGTTTTCCAATGTTGCCACCCGGAAAGAAAACCGGATCCACCACAAATGAATCGGTTGTAAATGCCATGTTTTGCCCGGGCATTTCCAAAAGTGCCGAATCGCCCTGCTGAGCCAGAACGGGGTTATCGAAATAGCGGACAAACAGTTTCTCAATCAGTTCGTGGGTCATGACACCTCCGCTACCATGTCCCATTAATATTTTATCATCTTTCATCTCTCTAACTTTTCTGTTAAAATTTATTTACCTGGGGCTAAAGCTCCAGGCTAAAAATATTGCGCTCCAGGGGCTATATGACTATGGTCTTGTGTATTGAATTCAAACATCGTGAATGTAGTAAATTTACGAACGATTGTACAAATAATAAGCCTGGCAGGCCCCTTCACTGGAGACCATACAACTACCCACCGGATCACGGGGAGTACAGGCTTTGGCAAACAGGCTGCAATCTTTGGGCTTTTTAAGTCCTTTTAGAACCTCCCCGCAAATACAGCCTTTCGGTTCGCGCAAAGCGACCATCCCCTCGGCACTAATATTCACTTCCGCATCATGGGCAGCATATCTCGACCGTATTTTCAGCCCGCTTTTCTTCAATATTCCCAAACCACGCCACCAATCGTCGCCCAACGTAAAGACCTTCTCCATCATCTGTAGTGCTTTCACGTTTCCCTCCGGTTTTACAGCACGTCTGTATTGAATCTCCACCTTTGGGTTCCCACTTTCAATCTGCCTTACAAGCATCAAAACCGACTGCATAAGGTCAACCGGTTCAAAACCACTGATGACCACACCGAGACCGAATTTTGACGGAATATTCATATAAATTTTCTTTCCGGTAATGGTGCTCACATGGCCGGGGCCAATGTACCCGTTGATTTTCACGCCTTCAACAATCAGTGCAGCCATAGCCGGCGGCATGACCTTATGGGCACTGAAAACAAAGAAATTGGACAGCTTTTCTTTATACGCTTCCAGAATAGCCACCGCTGTTCCCGGTGCTGTAGTTTCAAAGCCAATACCAAGAAAAACAATCTTTTTCTCAGGATAATCACGAGCCATTTGCAAGGCATCCATTATGGAATATACCACACGGATTTGTGCCCCGCCTGCTCGCTCTTTTTCCAGTGAAGTTTCCGAACCGGGTACACGGATTAAATCGCCATAAGTGGCAATGATCACATCCTTTTGCCGGCAAAAAGCCACGGCCTTGTCAATATAAGACCGGCTGGTAACGCATACCGGACATCCCGGGCCGGAAATCAATTCCACCGTACCGGGCAATAACGCCGGGAGGCCGAATTTCTGAATCGACATAGTATGCCCGCCACACACTTCCATAAGCTTTACCGGCCGGGTGGAGATTTTCTTTATCTCCAGCGCCAGCGTCTGTACCGTTTCCCGGTCTCTGTATTCATCAATAAACTTCATATCAACCGTTGGTTTTGTTTCTGTTCTTCACTATCCATTTCCTCATTCAGCTTTTTAAAATCTGCAAAAGTTTTCAAATTTGCTTCCGCTTCTTCACTATCCAGCTTCTGAATGGCAAAACCGGTATGAATCAATACGTAGTCGCCTGGCTTCAACTCCTCCACCGACAACATCATCAAATTAGCCTTGTATGTTGAACCACCTACGGAGCAAACTGCCATTTCTCCATGAATTTCTTCAATTCTTGCCGGAATACTTAAACACATAATTATTATTTTTTAATTTTTATTTTGTTTCATTACCGGTCGTTTCGCTGCTCCCACCCGTTATCCTTGCACAATATCCCGACAGGAAAACTCTTTTATACATTGTAAACGACACACCGGATGCTAATTTATACTGATTTTAAATTCATTATCTGTTAATCACTTCACAAAATAGTTTTATCTTTGCTGTGAATTTTTTAACAGCACAAAAGTAATACAAAATAATTACCCATGGCAGAAAAATCAGAAATAAATCAAATTTTATTAAAATTTGAAAATGACAAAACCCGATTGATGGACATCTTATTATCCATCAACGAGATGCAGGGCTTCATCAGCCATATGGATATGCAGGAAATATCAGTTTCCCTCGGTATTTCTATGGCTCAGGTTCAGGAAACCGTTACCTTTTATCATTTCTTCGCAACAAAGCCTCGAGGAAAATACACCATTTACCTCGACAACAGTATAACAGCTGTTATGAAAGGAAGGGCTGAGGTAAAAGAAGCTTTTGAGCAATTTTGCGGAACTACATTTGGAAAAGTCTCCGAAGATGGTCTTTTCGGCCTCTTCGACACCTCTTGTATCGGCATGAACGACCAGGAACCTGCTGCTATTATCAACGACAAAGTCTTCACCAACCTCACCCCTTACCGCGTAAAGAATCTGGCAGAAGATATGCGCGCAGGCAAATCACCGGACGAGATGATGTATGAAGACTATGGTAATGGAAACAATGCCGACCCGGATGTGAAGGCCATGGTCAACAGCCATATCAGGAAGAAATCCATTATCCTGAAAAACGATTACCAGCCTTTTAGCTTCCTGTCATCAAAGTTAAAGGAGTACACACCGGAAACGGTAGTTAGCGAAATTGAGGCCTCCAACCTAAGAGGTCGCGGAGGAGCCGGTTTTCCAACCGGACTGAAATGGCGCTTTGGTCGCCGTACGGAAGGAAAACACAGAGTTATTATATGCAATGCCGACGAAGGTGAGCCAGGAACTTTCAAAGACCGTGTGTTGCTCACCGGATATTCCGAACTGGTTTTTGAGGGGATGGTTGTGGCTGCTTTTGCCACCGGATCCGACTTAGGGTTACTCTATCTACGTTATGAGTACAAATATCTGCTCAGGTTTTTGAACCGCAAACTTGCGGAAATGAGGAAAAATCATTTTCTCGGTAAAAATATTGCCGGCGTGGAGGGGTTCAACTTCGACATACGCATCCAGCTGGGAGCAGGAGCTTACATTTGCGGCGAGGAATCGGCACTAATTGAATCGCTGGAAGGCAAACGTGGCGAACCGCGCGACAAGCCTCCGTTCCCGGTTGAAAAAGGTTACCTTGGCTACCCCACCATTGTAAATAATGTGGAAACCCTTGCCACAGCAGTAAAAATTCTGCACCACGGCGCAGAATGGTATTCCGGTTTCGGCACAAGAGACTCCTTGGGAACCAAACTGCTCAGCATCTCCGGCGATTGCCGTTACCCTGGTATTTACGAAGTGGAATGGGGAACAAGTATTCGTGAAATACTCGCCATGTGCGGTGCCAATGATGTACAGGCCATCCAAGTGGGCGGTCCTTCGGGAATGCTCATCGGGATGAAAGACTTTAGTAACATGGACAACAGCGAATTGATGAAATGGTACAAACCATCCGGAATGATGATTGCGGAAAAGTTTTTCGACCGTAAGCTGAGTTATTCCGACCTGCCCACCGGGGGTTCCATCATCATCTTTAACAACAACCGCGACTTGCTGGGCGAAGTGGTTATGAACTTCATGGACTTTTTTATTGAAGAGTCCTGCGGTTCCTGCTCCACCTGCCGCACCATGCCTTTGCTCATGAAAAACAAACTCCAAAAAATACTGGATGACCATGGCATAAGAAAAGATATTTACGACCTGCTTAACTGGGGTAAGATACTGAAAGCCAGCCGCTGCGGACTAGGCCAGACAGCCGGAAACCCCATACTTTCTTCTATCTTCCATTTCCGGCATTTATACGAACAGCGTATCCAAAGTCTTACACAGTTTGACAGTGGATTTAGCCTCGAAAAAGCCACAGAAGAAACGAGTAAGTATGTTCATAAAAAACCGGTATTTCATCATTTTTAAAACATCCGAAACATGGAAAAATCAGAAAATAAAATAAAAATTAACCTGGATGGCAAAATAATTTATGCCAAAAAAGGCAGTACCATAGTAGAATCGGCTCGGGAAAATGGCATTTACATTCCCACACTTTGCCATTTTGAAGGAGCCGACCCGAAAGCATGCTGCAGGGTTTGTACCGTAAAAATCAACAATCGGATGATGACCTCCTGTACCACGCCGATTACCGCAGGCATGGAGATCGAAAGCGACACAGATGAACTGAACGACTTACGAAAGAGTATTATAGAATTACTTTTCGTGAGTGGAAACCATTTCTGTCCTACCTGTGAGAAAAGTGGAAATTGTGAGTTGCAGGCTCTTGCCTACCGGTTCAAAATGCTGGTTCCACGTTTTCCGTTCAGCTTTCCACGTAAGGAAGTAGATGCCTCCAGCCCTAAAATTATTAAAGAACAAAACCGTTGTATTGCTTGCAAACGCTGTATAAAAACTATCCACGACGAGGAAGGAAAACACTATTTTGCTTATAAAAACCGCGGACAGCATCTGGAAGTTGTTCTTGACCCTGTACTTGGTGCCTCTATATCTGATGAGTTGGCTAAAAAAGCCATGGAAAACTGTCCGGTAGGTTCCATTCTTTACAAAGAAAAGGGATTTGATCAGCCCATCGGATCGCGTAAATATGATAAACAACCCATTGGGAGCGAAATTGAAAATCAATCTTAAAAACGTAACAGATGAACAAAAAAATATTAGCAACTACCTCACTGGCCGGATGTTTCGGCTGCCATATGTCCATTCTCGACATTGACGAGCGTATATTGGATCTCATAGAGCTGGTGGAATTTAACAAATCGCCCATCGACGATATCAAGAAATTCACCAAGCCAGTGGATATCGGTATCATTGAAGGTGGATGCTGTAACAGCGAAAATGTGGAAATTTTAAAATATTTCAGGGAGAACTGTAAAATATTGGTTTCGCTCGGAGAGTGTGCCATTATGGGTGGATTGCCGGCCATGCGCAACGGTATCCCCATCGAAGAGTGCCTGAACGAAGCTTATCTCGATGGACCTACCGTACAGGAAAACCACGAGCGCATCATCCCCAACGATGAGGAACTCCCGCTTTTGCTTGACCAGGTGTATCCCTGCCATGAAGTGGTAAAAATTGATTATTTCCTTCCGGGATGTCCTCCCCGTGCCGACCTCATTTGGAACGCTCTTTACGCACTCATCACAGATAATCCGATGGAAATGCCTTACGAAGTTGTAAAATTTGATTAAAAAGGAAAAACTATGTCAAAGAAAATAACCATAGAACCTGTAACAAGAGTTGAAGGTCATGGAAAAGTAACCATTCAGTTAAACGACAACCACGAGGTTATCGACTCCAGGTTACATATTGTAGAATTTCGCGGATTTGAGCGTTTTGTTCAGGGACGACCGTACTGGGAAGCCCCGGTTTTGGTTCAGCGGCTTTGCGGTATATGCCCTGTAAGTCACCATATTGCAGCAGCTAAGGCGCTGGATGTGATTGTGGGCGCTGGTGATGGCGACGGGCTGACAGCTGTTGGCGAAAAAATGCGTCGGCTGATGCATTATGGACAGTTTTTCCAGTCACACGTATTACATTTTTTTCATTTAAGTTCTCCCGACTTCCTGTTCGGAATTGACGGCGACCCGGCCATGAGAAATATTGTCGGCGTAGCCATGGCCAACAAAGAGCTGGCCGTGCAAGGGGTGATGATGCGGAAGTTTGGGCAAGAGGTCATCCGGCTTACCGCCGGAAAGAAAATTCACGGAACAGGAGCCATTCCGGGAGGTATCAACAAAAATCTCAGTATCGCAGAACGTGACGAGCTGCTGAATGGCCCCGACCCGCTGAACGCAGATAAAATGGTAGAGTGGTCGCTGTCGGCACTGGAGTTTTTCAAAAATTATCACAGGCAGAACCACACCAAAGTCGATGACTTTGCCAGCTTTCCCTCCAATCACCTGAGTCTTGTAAGAAAAGATGGCGCTCTTGATATTTATCACGGCGTGCTTCGCGCGGTAGATGCAGAGGGGAAACGTATTCTCGACGATGTGGATTATCACGAGTATTATAACTACATAGAAGAAGAGGTAAGGAACTGGAGTTACATGAAGTTTCCTTACCTGAAACATCTCGGAAAAGAAAAAGGATGGTACCGCGTGGGGCCACTGGCACGGATGAATACATGTGATTTTATCCCATCGCCCCTTGCCCAAAAAGAATTTGAAGAATTCAAAGCCTATACCCATGGCAAGCCCAACAACATGAGTTTGCATTACCACTGGGCACGGTTGATTGAGGTGCTACATGCCGCAGAAACTATCCGCGAACTACTTCATGATCCTGACTTGCAAAACGATGACCTTGTAGTGAAAGGTAAAAAGCATCACGAAGGTGTCGGCGTCATCGAAGCACCTCGTGGGACGTTGTTTCATCATTACAAAATTGATGATAATGACCTTATCACTATGGCCAACCTGATTGTTTCGACCACCAACAACAACGAACCTATGAACCGTTCGGTAGCCAGTACCGCCCGTGCGTTTATGAACGGACAGGAAACCATCACAGAGCCAATGATGAATGCCGTGGAAGTAGCCATCAGGGCTTATGACCCATGCCTCAGTTGCGCCACCCATGCTCTGGGACAGATGCCACTGGAAATGACTATCTTAGGTCCGGACGGCCATATTTTGGATCATAAAATGAAAGACTAAAAAGATGAAAAAGATTTTGGTTTACGGTTACGGCAACCCGGGGCGTCAGGATGACGGCCTGGGTGTGCATTGTGCAAAAAAAGTGAAAGAATGGGCTGAGCAGCATTTCCCGGAAGCCATTGACGTGGACATGAACTATCAGCTTAACATTGAAGACGCGGAGAAAATTTCTCATTATGATGAAGTTATTTTTGCCGATGCTTCCTGCGAAGCTATTCAACAATTTGCCTTCACCACGTTGAAGCCTTCCAATGCAAAGCTTGAATTCACCATGCATGCCGTGGCTCCGGCCTATGTTCTTTACCTCTGTCATACCCTGTTTGGTAAACAACCCAAAAGTCATCTGCTACACATTCGCGGCTACGAATGGGACATGAAAGAAGGACTCACAGAGCAGGCAAAACAAAATCTTAACAAGGGTCTTGAAGTTATAACAACACTTTTAACAGGCTATTTATCAAATAATTAAAATCAGAATAATGGACTTATCCACAACATACATGGGATTAAAGCTAAAGAATCCTGTGATTATCAGCAGCTCCAGAATAAGTGGTAATTTGGAAACCATTCGGCAATGTATAAGTTACGGTGCTGCCGCCGTGGTCCTCAAATCTATTTTTGAGGAACAAATGACACTGCGTGTCGAAGCTAAGCTGAAACAAAGTAAGGAGAACGAAGCCTATTACTGGTATTCCGAAGCAAGAGAAAAAGTCTTAAACCTTTCAAAAGATGCCATACTGGAGCATTATCTGCAATTTGTAAAAGCAGCCAAAGACCTTGATGCTTCCGTTCCCATCATTTCGAGTATTCATTGTAAAAGTGCCGACAACTGGCCGAAATATGCCCGCGAAATTGAGAACGCCGGCGCCGATGCGCTGGAACTTAACATTTCCATTTTCCCTTTCAACAACAGCATGACCAGTATAGAAATTGAAGACCTTTATGTAAAAATCCTGAAAAAGGTAAAGCGGGAAGTCAGCATACCGGTCTCCATAAAGCTGGGACCTTTCTTTACTAACCTCTGCACAATTATCAACCGGCTGGTAGATAATGGCGTGGATGGGCTTGTATTGTTTAATCGCTATTTCCGTCCGGACATTGACATTGACACGTTGAAGGTGGTCAGCCGCGAGCATTTTTCCTCACCCGAAGAGATGAGCCTTCCCCTGCGTTGGATTGCCTTGTTGAGCGGGCATAAAATACCGTGCGATCTGGTTGCCTCTACCGGTATTCATTACGACACGGCTCTCATCAAACAAATACTTGTCGGCGCCAAAGCCGTAGAGATTTGCTCCACCCTTTTCCAAAACGGCATCCCTCAAATCACTAAAATACTGGAAGGATTGGAAAACTGGATGAAGAAAAATGACTTTGAAAAACTGGACGACTTTCGCGGAAAATCGCTGGACTACCAAACCACCGATGCCCGTTTCGAGCGTATTCAGTATATGAAAAGAGATTTTGAAGAAAAATTTTGAAAGACTTCTGAAAAATGCACGAGTTATCCATAGTTATGAGTATCGTTGACACGGTGGAAAAAGAGCGTGAAAAGCAACTGGCCGATACCGTGGAATCCATTGAGCTGGATATAGGCATACTTTCGGGCGTGGAAATGGATGCTTTTTATTTTGCCTGGGATGCCGGGGTGAGAAAAACCATCCTGGAAAATACAAAACTGAAAATCAACCGGCCTACGGCAAAAGCAAAATGCACTGCGTGCGGAAAAACTTTTGTGGCTGAAAGTAGTTTTGATGCCTGTCCGGAATGTGAAAATCCTTTTTGTGACATCCTTTCAGGCAAAGAGTTAAGAATCAAAAGAATGACAGTAATCAAAAATTAAAAATTCAGTATTATGTGTATGACATGCGGTTGTGGCAACGCCACAGAAACAGATATCCTGATAGCCAAACCGGGAAAAGTAAATCCGGAGAACCTCTCGTTGATGCCCGAGCACGGGCACGAACATCCTCACCATCATCACGAACATTCCCATTCTAAAACCGTGGTTGAGATGGAACAGGATATCCTGCAAAGCAATAATTTAAAAGCCATGCAAAACAGAGGATTTTTCGAAGCGAAGAAAATATTTGCCCTGAACCTGGTTAGCTCACCGGGCTCCGGAAAAACCAGTTTCCTCGAAAAAACCCTCAGCGACCTGAGAGAGGAAATCCCGTTTTATGTTATCGAGGGCGACCAGCAGACTTTTCAGGATGCACAGCGAATAGAAGCTCTGGGGACTCCTGTCATCCAAATCAACACCGGACAAGGCTGCCATCTGGACAGCGATATGGTTCACAAAGCATTAAAAAAACTGAACCCCGAAGAAAACTCGGTCGTCATGATCGAAAACGTGGGTAACCTGGTGTGTCCTGCCCTTTTCGACCTCGGCGAAAGCAGCCGCATCGTTCTTATCAGCGTAACCGAAGGCGATGACAAGCCCATAAAATATCCCGATATGTTTCAGTCGGCAGACATTTGTGTCATAAATAAAATTGACCTTTTGCCTTATGTCAATTTCGATGTGGAAAAAGCCAAAGAATTTGCCATGCACGTCAACCATCATTTGAAATTCTTTGAAGTATCGGCGACCACCGGGGAAGGAATGGAAAACTGGTATAAATGGCTGAAGAGCGAGAGAGTGAAAGGGTGACGGGGTGAGGAAGTGAAAGAGCGAAAGAGTGAGGGGGCGAAAATGTGAAAAGGGAAATTTTTCTTTCCAACGGTTAACACTGGGCTACACTTTGCTCATCCGGATTTGTGCCGAAGGCATCCCTTCGGGGTAATCCGGATGTTTACGAACGTCCTGCAAAAGCGCATTTTGTTACTTTTACAAAACAAAAAAGGTACTCATGGCAAAGCGTTTTTCCCTGATTTTATTCACCCTTATTTTTTCTGTTTCCCTCAGCGCACAGCAATGGCAGCCGAATGCAGGCCTTATCCTGCCCTATCCGGCAAAAACTACAGTGAGTTCAGGACAAAACAAACAATTTATCACGGATAACAATCCGCATACCTTCTGGCAATCGGATAACCCGCTGCCCAGCAGATACATCTCCCGAAAGGATTTGAATTATTTTCTACACAAGCATCATTTTTCAACGTCGCCGGAGCTTTCTTCCGCAACGCCTGCATTTGATGGCAACACCAACACCCATCAGGAAATCCAAAGTGGCAGACTTTCCATCGACATGCTTCCGGCCACCTCCCTCCTGCTTTTAAGCCTGAAAGCAGACGTTAAAGACACATTATTTCTTCTTCTGGAAACAATAAATCACAGAACAGTCCGGTTCAAATATTCCCCGGTCAATAATTTCCAGATAGTAAATTTTAATATAATAACAAAAGGGAAAATTAGCAGCATCCGCCTGGAAAGTAGGAAACCATTTCAGCTGTACGAGCTGGCCGCCTTGCACAAGAAGCCTACGGAATATGTGCTTTTTGACTACGGACAAACAAGAAATATCGGTTGGATAAGCAGCCGGCAGCTAAACACCTCTTCCGTTACACGGATTGAGGTGCTGGCGAGCAACGACAAACACCGGTGGAAACCTGTAACAGGCTTAAATCCCAAAGCCATACCTTTCCTATATCAGCCGCTGGCAAACCCGGTAAAGGCAAGATATCTAAAAGTTGTTTTCATACTGCCTTTGCGTAATTACCAAAAAGCTGCCTTATGGGAGTTTGCCGTTTATGACAAAAACGGCCCCTGGGGAGCAAGACCTGTAGCGAAGCCTTCTCATAATTCCTTTGCCGAAGCCTTTGGGCTCAACACTTTCTGGGGCTGGGGCTACAGCATCTATTCCGACTTATTGAAGCCTGGAACAGGACCGGAGAAGTACGATGTTGTGAGTAAAAATTTGAGGAGCTATGAGCCGCTGGACTGGGATATGCTTCGCCCGCAACAGATTCCTGATTTTACTAAGATGGCCGCCGGTGGCGGAACGCCGGCAAAAAAGTGGCTTAACTGGGACAGGGAGTACAAAACCTGGCTTAAATCCGGATTTCACATCGACATCAGCCTGGCGTTTACACAAAGAAGTTTCCCGGATTCATTGTGGAAGAACACTTACCAGGAGGCCTTTGCCTTTGGAAAAGCTTACGCCAGCCATTTCAGTGCAAAAGAGCATCTGGTAAACATGATTGAAATAGGTAACGAACCCTGGAATTACAATGCCCGCACCTACCGGCAAATTCTGGAAGGGATGAACGCCGGCATCAAGTCCGTTTCAAAAGTTCCGGTGCTGCCTTGTGCTGTACAGGCTTATGACCCGGAGAAAGACGACAATGATTACATTGCAAAATACGTGGATGCCTCCGCGAAAAATGTGGATGGCTTAAACACCCATATCTATTCCTACGTTTTTCAGGAAAACGGAACACGTACGGCCGTCAATCCTGAAGACCCGCGTTCCGAAGTATGGTCTATGGGCAATCTGGTACGTTTCAGAGATAAAAACATGCCGGGAAAACCGGTTTATGTAACGGAGTTTGGTTTTGACAGCAACGGAGGAGGTGAAAACTGCACACACAGCGAATGTGTTACGGAAAAAGAACAGGCCATTTACGGTGTTCGCATGGCCATGATACTCTGGCGTCTCGGCGCCCGTCAGTTTTACTGGTACTATTTTGCCAATGTGGCATACAAATCATTCCTACACAACCGCTCCGGCCTTACCGGTTCGTACAACACCGGCTTTCGCAAAAAGCTTTCCTTCCATGCTTTTGCTCTGCTGCAACAGCAAATCGGATCTTTTCACTTCGTCAAAATCATTCGCGAAGACAACAACGTATATGCTTATCTGTTAGAAGATTATAAAACAGGAAATAATATAATCATTGCCTGGCGGCCTACCGCTTCCCACCATTTTGAACAGCAGCAGGAACAATTTTCCGTTCCCGGAAAGGTTTCAAAAATTATTTCAATCTTTAATAATAAAAAGACCAAATACGATGAAACAAACCGAGTTTTGCGATTGGAGCTTTCCGGTGTCCCGATGTTGATCTATTTGGAATAAACCGTAATCAAATTTTTTATTCTGGAGGAGAGAATTTCTCTCTTCTGATCATGATGCCAGCGCCCGCTCGTGCCCCAGATAAAACTTCCCTTTTTGGCTTCGCCATTATTTCCGTCAACAAATCCTAACATTTCTTTACTTTTGCTTCTTCATTAAAAATAATCATAATCATGAAGAAATATACATTAATTTTACTTTCACTCGTTCTGAGTTTATCAGTTTACAGCCAGAAGCAGGCCGGCATTATTGAAAAGCCCCATTTAAAACTGAAAAGCGACGTTATGACGCCGGAAGTTCTTTGGTCGTTTGGGCGGCTAAGCGATCCGCAGTTGTCTCCCGACGGGAAAACGCTGGTTTATGGTGTAACTTATTACAGCAAAAAACAAAACAAAGGAAACCGCGATCTCTATCGTATTGGTGTGGATGGCAAAAACCTGAAACAGCTTACCCATACTGCCGGTAGCGAATACAATGCCACATGGAGTCCCGATGGGAAAAAGATCGGGTTTCTCTCGGCTCGTGGTGGCTCCATGCAACTTTGGGAAATGAATCCCAATGGCAGTGACCCGGTACAGATCAGTCACTTCAAAGGAGGCATTACCGGGTTTAAATATTCTCCTGATGGAAAAAAAGTCCTCTTTACAGCAGAAGTAAAATTAGACAAAACTCCCCGCGATATCTATCCCGACCTGCCCAAAACCACAGGCCGCATTTACACCGACCTCATGTACCGGCACTGGGACGTCTGGGTGGACAGTTACAGCCATATTTTTGTCGCCAATTATGATGGCAAATCGTTGACAAACATCACGGACATTATGAAAAATGAGCCTTACGAAAGTCCGATGAAACCCTTTGGCGGTATGGAACAAATCAACTGGACACCCGACTCCAAAACTATTGCTTACACTTGTCGTAAAAAGAAAGGACTGGCTTACACGCTCTCCACCAATTCGGATATCTATTTTTACCGCCTGGCCGACAAAACAACCCAAAATATGACCAAAGGGATGATGGGCTACGATGTGGCTCCCGTCTTTTCGCCCGATGGCAAATATATGGCATGGGAAAGTATGAAACGCGATGGCTACGAATCGGACAAAAACCGCCTTTTCATTATGAACCTACAGACCGGTGAAAAAACCGATTACTCGAAAAACTTCGACCAGAATGCCCATGGTCTGGAATGGAGTACCAATGGAAAACAGGTTTACTTTATCAGCGACTGGCATGCTTCCGACGATATCTACCGGTTAGATGTCAAAAAGGATAAGATCACCAAAGTCACTGAAGGCATCCACGACTATACAGGTGTTATTCCGTCAGGTAAAACGCTATATGCCACACGCATGAGCATGTCGATGCCTATCGAAATTTATGCCGTCAACGCTAAAAACGGTGATCCCCGGCAGGTGACATCCACCAACAAAGGTCTGCTGAGCCAGCTCACCATGGGAAAAGTAGAAAAACGCTGGGTAAAGACTACCGATGGCAAACAGGAACTTACCTGGGTGATTTATCCACCTCATTTTAACCCCGCTAAAAAATATCCTGCATTGCTTTACTGCCAGGGTGGTCCGCAAAGTACCGTGAGCCAGTTTTGGTCGTATCGCTGGAACTTCCAAATGATGGCCGCCAACGGTTACATTATCGTGGCTCCTAACCGGCGCGGACTTCCCGGCTTCGGCACCAAATGGAATGAAGAAATTAGCGGCGACTACGGCGGGCAGGCTATGAAAGACTATTTCAGCGCCATCGACTCGCTGAAAAAGGAACCATTTATAGATGAAAACAGGTTGGGAGCCGTAGGAGCTTCTTTCGGCGGTTATTCCATATACTGGATTGCCGGTCACAACCTCAACCACCGTTTCAAAGTATTTATTGCTCACGATGGCATATTCGATATGAAATCGATGTATCTCGAAACTGATGAGATGTGGTTCGTAAACTGGGATTTGGGCGGCCCGTTCTGGGACAAAGCCAACAAAGAGGCTCAGCACTCTTATGCCACTGCCTCACCAAGCAATTTTGTGCAAAACTGGAATACTCCCATTTTGGTGATTCACTCGCAATTGGATTATCGTATTCCCGTAACACAGGGTATGCAGGCTTTTGATGCAGCTATCTTGCTTCATGTTCCGGCAAAATTTCTCTATTTTCCCGATGAAAGCCATTGGGTCTCGAAACCACAAAATAGTATTTTATGGCAACGTACTTTTTTCAGTTGGTTAGATAAATGGCTGAAATAAGGCAAACTAGTTTAGTCTGTCAATTTTAATTAAACCCTGAACATCATTGGTAGATTTGATGATGTTCAGGGTTTATAAAATCAGGATTTCAACTATGTGATTTCAGATTTTATTGCCCAGGATACGTTATTGTCACCGGCGGTTTCCTGTTTATAAAAACATTGAGGGTGCCAACTCGGCTTTTACGGAAAAGAGCAGACTTCAATGGAAGCAATCGCCCGTGTTAAGTTTTTTGTACAACATCCGGTAATCGGTAGCGGCTTTATATTTTTTTTATCTTTGAGAACTCTTTTAAATAAAAAATGACAACATGAAAATAACAATGGTTGGCACGGGTTATGTAGGTTTAGTGACCGGATCCTGTTTTGCCGAGATAGGTATCGATGTTACCTGTATTGATATTGATCAACGAAAAATTGAAAACCTGAAAAAAGGGATTTTACCCATTTATGAACCCGGTTTGGAAGAGCTGGTTAAAAGAAACCATGAAAAAGAGCGATTAAAATTCAGCACAGAGCTTTCGGAAAACCTGGATGGCGTTGACGTTGTTTTCGGTGCCGTGGGAACACCTCCGGATGAAGACGGTAGTGCCGATTTGAAATACGTTTTGGGGGTAGCCCATGAAGTGGGCCAAAATATGAACGACTACCTGCTGATGGTCACCAAGAGCACTGTTCCGGTGGGTACCGCTGAGAAAGTAAGGGCAGCCATCCAGGAAGAGCTGGACAAAAGAGGGGTGGACATCCCCTTTGATGTGGCCTCTAATCCAGAGTTTCTGAAAGAAGGTGCCGCCGTGGATGACTTCCTGAAACCCGATCGTATTGTGGTGGGTCTTGACTCGGAAAAAGCCAAAAAAATTATGGAGCGGCTTTACAAGCCCTTCACCATGAATGGCCATCCGGTTATTTTTATGGATATCGTTTCCGCCGAAATGACGAAATATGCTGCGAATGCTATGTTGGCCACCAAAATCAGTTTTATGAATGACGTTGCTAACCTGTGTGAGATTGTGGGTGCTGACGTTAATTCCGTTAGAAAAGGTATTGGCTCCGATCGCAGGATAGGCCCCTATTTTATCTATCCCGGAACCGGTTATGGTGGATCCTGCTTCCCAAAAGATGTGAAAGCGCTTATCATGACAGCCGACAAAAATGGTTACAACATGGAAGTACTGAAAGCAGTGGAAAACGTCAACGAGCGTCAGAAAGCGGTCCTTTTCGGAAAGGCCATGAACTATTTTGGCGGCGATTTGAAAGGGAAGACATTTGCCTTGTGGGGACTGGCTTTCAAACCACAAACCGATGACATGCGCGAAGCGCCATCGTTGGTACTCATTAAAAAACTACTGGATGCCGGTGCCAACGTAAAAGCCTACGATCCGGTTGCTCTGAAAGAAACCGAACGTATTTTAGGAGATGCCATACAATTGGTTGATGACCAATATGAAACCCTCATCGATGCAGATGGATTGTTTGTGGTTACCGAATGGCCTGAATTTAAATTTCCAAGCCTGAAAATAATAGACAAACTGTTAAAAGGCAAGGTTATCTTTGACGGCCGTAACATTTACAATCCTGAAGATATGGTGGAGGCAGGCTTCGACTACTTCGGCATTGGACGGAGCAACGTAAAAAAATAAATTTTAATCTATTGACTCCCGTACGTTAGTTCGGGAGTTTTTAAATACCCTTTAGTATGAAACGAATTCTTGTTACAGGAGGCGCAGGTTTTATCGGCTCGCATCTTTGCAAACGCCTGTTGGATGAGGGAAATGAGGTCATCTCGCTCGACAACTATTTTACCGGACAAAAAAGAAACATCGTCTCCCTCATGGACAATCGCTATTTTGAGATGGTGCGCCACGATGTGACCAGCCCCTATTTTGTGGAAGTCGATCAGATTTTCAATCTGGCCTGTCCCGCTTCTCCCATCCATTACCAGTACAATCCCATAAAAACGGTAAAGACTTCGGTTATGGGTGCCATTAATATGCTGGGACTGGCAAAAAGAGTTCGTGCAACAATCCTGCAAGCTTCCACCAGTGAGGTATACGGCGACCCACAGGTTCATCCGCAAACAGAAGATTACTGGGGACATGTGAACCCCATAGGGCCGCGTTCGTGCTACGATGAAGGCAAAAGAGTTTCTGAAACCCTCTTTATGAATTACCATCATCAGAACAATGTAAAAATCAAGATTATCCGTATTTTCAACACCTATGGTCCCAACATGCATCCGCACGACGGCAGGGTGGTTTCCAACTTTATCATGCAGGCGCTTCACGGTAAGGACATAACCATATACGGCGACGGACAACAAACCCGCAGCTTTCAGTATGTGGATGACATGGTGGAAGGCATGCTGAAAATGATGGCCACGGAAGATGATTTCATCGGCCCCGTTAACATTGGAAATCCCGGTGAATTTACCATTCTGGAACTGGCTGAGAAAGTGATTGGTATGACCGGAAGTAAATCTAAAATTGTTTACCAGCCACTGCCAGCTGACGATCCCATGCAACGCAAACCGGATATCAGCCTTGCCAAAGAAAAGCTAAACTGGGAGCCGGAAGTTCATCTCGAAGAAGGGCTGAAGAAAACCATTACCTATTTTGAAAATCTCATTCGGGAAGATAAAGACGTTTGATTATGAAGGAAATTCTCGTTACCGGAAGCAACGGACAGCTGGGCTCTGAGATAAGGCAGCTGGAGAAACAATATCCCGGTTTTGCTTTTACCTATACCGATGTGGACGAGCTGGATCTTACCGATGAAAAAGCGGTTGATGATTTTCTGAAAAGCGGGCAGTTTGACTTCTGCATCAACTGTGCAGCCTACACGGCAGTGGACAAAGCCGAGGACGACCATGAGCTGGCCAGGCTCATTAATTCCACCGCGGTGGAATACTTATCCAAAGCCTGTACTGCTCACCACTCTTTTCTGGTACATATCTCCACCGACTACGTTTTTGACGGTACTAATTACCGGCCATACACCGAAGCCGACCCACCCTCGCCCAACTCCATCTACGGTCTGACCAAACTCGAAGGGGAAAAAGCGATGAAGCAATTTGCTGGCCACGGACTAATTATCAGAACATCATGGCTCTATTCCTCTTTTGGAAACAATTTTGTAAAAACCATGCTCCGGCTCGGGAAAGAACGCGATACTCTGGGTGTGGTGGCCGACCAAATCGGAACGCCTACCTATGCCGGCGATTTGGCTCGGGCTATCCTGGATATTCTTTGCAGCAAAAAAATCAAAGAGAGTGTGAATATCTATCATTACAGTAACGAAGGCGTTATCAGCTGGTACGATTTTGCGCAGGCAATTATGCACGAGTCGGGAACCTCATGCAGGATAAGTGCCATTGAGTCAAAAGATTTTCCGGCCAAAGCTAACCGGCCGTTTTACAGCGTGCTAAACAAAGCCAAAATTAAAAATGATTTCGGGTTGGAAGTACCCTATTGGCTAGAAAGTCTGAAACTGGTTTTGGAACAATTAAAAAGCAGTTAACATGAAAACAGAAATAGATCAAAATGTTATAGACAAAGCCAACAGCTGGCTTACCGGCGCTTACGACGAAGAAACCAAACAAGCCGTTCGCAACATGATGGAAAATAACCCGAAGGAACTTACCGAGGCTTTTTACCGCGATCTGGAGTTTGGCACCGGGGGGCTGCGTGGTATCATGGGAGCCGGCTCCAACCGGATGAACAAATACACTGTGGGCATGGCTACCCAGGGCTTTAGCAACTATCTGAAAGCTAATTTTCCAGATAAAGAGCAAATCAGTGTTGCCATTGCCTGTGACTCCCGAAACAACAGCCGCTATTTTTCCGAGGTGGCTGCCAACATATTCTCGGCCAACGGATTTAAGGTCTTTCTTTTTGATGACCTTCGGCCCACACCGGAGCTCTCTTTTGCCATTCGTCATTTGAAATGCCAGGGAGGTATTATGATTACTGCTTCACACAATCCCAAAGAATACAACGGATACAAAGCCTACTGGCAAGATGGCGGCCAGCTGATTAGTCCCCATGATAAGAATGTAATAGCCGAAGTGGAAAAAATCGGGAGTATCGATGAAATCAGTTTTACCGGAAACCCTGCTCTGATTGAGACCATTGGCGAAGAGGTGGACAAAATATATTTGGAAAAAGTAAAGGCACTCTCACTTTCGCCGGAAGTTATCGAACGTCAAAAAAATTTCAGTATTGTTTACACACCACTGCACGGTACAGGCATTAAGCTGGTTCCCGATTCATTGAAAAAGTTCGGCTTTACCAACGTTCATATTGTTGAACAACAAGCTGTTCCCGATGGTAATTTCCCCACCGTGGTCTCTCCCAATCCGGAGGAACCCGCCGCGCTGGAGCTGGCCATCCGGAAAGCCAAAGCCATTAACGCCGATTTGGTCATGGCTACCGACCCCGATGGCGACCGCGTGGGTATTGCGGTTCGTAATGGTGACAATTTTATCCTTCTAAATGGAAACCAGGCTGCTTCGCTGCTCATCAACTACCTGCTGACTAAGTGGTCGGAGAACGGCAAGCTTACCGATAACGAGTTCATTGTCAAAACTATCGTAACTTCAGAGTTACTTTTCGACCTTGCAGAAAAATACAACGTTGCACATTATGATGTACTCACCGGCTTCAAATACATTGCCGACATCATCAAGCGTCTCGAAGGCGAAAAAATCTTCATTGGTGGTGGCGAAGAGAGCTACGGCTACCTTGTGGGAGATTTTGTCCGCGACAAAGATGCTGTTATCTCCTGTTCCATGATTGCCGAAACAGCGGCTTGGGCTGCCGACAAAGGAACAAGCTTATACGAGATGCTGAAAGAGCTGTATTTGGAATTCGGGTTTTACAAAGAAAAGCTGGTTTCCATTGTCAGAAAAGGGAAAGCGGGCGCTGAAGAGATCCAAAAAATTATGGATAATTTCCGTACGCATCCCCCCAAAACGCTGGGAGGCTCCAAAGTGGTGTGTATCAAAGATTACGAAAGTAGTATAAACCATGATTTGGTGACGGACATCAAGAAGCCCATCGACCTGCCCAAATCCAACGTGTTGCAGTTTTTCACTGAAAACGGTTCTAAAGTAAGTGTACGTCCTTCGGGTACCGAGCCGAAAATAAAATTCTATTTCGGACTCAAAGGGGAGCTGAAAAAGAGAGAAAATTTTGATAAGGTAAACGAAATGTTAGAAGCACAAATTGAGGATATTGTGTGCGAATTGAAGCTAAAGTGAACCTTCAAGCACCCAATCCTGCTCTGATGCATTCTTCATTCGTCATTCCTTTTGGCCCTCTAAAACAAATTCTATACATGAACTTTATGAAGAAAAAGAAGCTACTTTTGCAAAAAATAATTGAAGAATGAGCAACGCACCCGCCGACATCACTTTAAAAAAGCCTGTTTTGGAGATGCTGACAGTAGCCAACGAGTATTGTTATTATTTCGAGCATTTGGGAAAGAAGAGACATACCGAAATTCTGGAATTTGTTTCCCGTATCGGGCCGTTGCTCTACCTGAAGGGGAGTCTGATTCCCAACATAGAGGTTGAGAATCCGGAGGCTAACGAACGGTTCTTCACTCCCGAAGAGTGGGAAACGCTGTTTTATGCACTACGAGAAATTTTTGGAAAGCATGATGAATTCTGGATTATCGACCCTCAATATATCAATGAAAATGAGCCGTTGAAAGCCAGTCTCTCGGAAAATATGACCGATATTTATCAGGATATGAAAGATTTCATTCTACTCTACCAGCGAAATACTTACGCCGCCAGGCAAAATGCCGTAAATGAAATACGGAAACTTTATGTCACTCATTGGGGCTACCGCGTTACGAATATCATGCCGAAGGTGCATCACCTGCTTTATGAGGAAGATGCTGACACGCTACCATTCATGCATTCGATAGATATGTTTTAAAACGTTGGCCGTGAATACCCTGAATAAGGTATTTTTTTATTATTAGAAAGAGGCTTAATTTGCAAAAAAATCTTTAGAAGATATGACCCTGGCAGAGCTAAAAACGGGAGAGAAAGGAATCATTACAAAAGTACGCGGCCGGGGTGCCTTTCGCAAGCGCATCATTGAGATGGGTTTTGTGGTGGGCAAACAGGTTATTGTGATAAAGAATGCCCCGCTGAAGGATCCGGTGGAGTACAACATTATGGGATACGAAGTCTCGTTGCGCCGCAGCGAAGCCGACCTGATAGAGGTAACCAAAGACCTGACTTTCGAGAGCAAGGACAACAAATTCAGAGGCACATTTGAACTGGAAGAGACGCTGAATCTGGTTTCCGGCGTGGCACGTAGCAAAGTAATCAACGTAGCTCTGGTTGGTAATCCCAATTGCGGCAAAACCACCATTTTCAATTTTGCTTCACACTCCAAAGAAAAAGTCGGAAACTACGGAGGTGTCACCATCGATGCAAAACAGGCTGTTTTCATGCACCGCGGCTACACTTTCAAACTGGTTGACTTACCCGGAACGTACTCAATTACAAGCTATACGCCCGAAGAGCTTTATGTTCGCGATCACATCATAAATGAGCTTCCCGATATTATCCTGAACGTGGTGGACACCTCCAATCTGGAGCGAAATCTTTATCTCACCACGCAGCTCATCGATATGGATATGAAGGTGGTGATCGCCCTGAACATGTGGGATGAATTTCTGGCAAAAGGCGACCAATTCGATTACGAGGCACTGTCAAAGATGGTCGGTATCCCGATGGTGCATACGATTGGCTCAAAAGGAAGAGGCATCGGTAAACTTTTTAACAAATTGATTGAAGTTTACGAAGAAAAAGAGCCTACCGTACGACATATCCATATCAACTACGGACATCTCATCGAGAATGCTATCCGGGAATTGCAGGTTCTCATCAACAAATCAGGCAATGAGGCACTAACAGCTAAAATTTCTCCCCGTTATTTATCGCTGAAACTTTTGGAACGCGACGCTCAGGAGATCATAAGGGTAAAGAAATTCTGTGTTAATGCTGACAAAATTCTCGCCTTTGCTGAGGAGCTGTCCAGAGATATTGAGAAACAGCGAAATGAAACTATGGAGACCATCATTACCGATGCCAAATACGGTTTCATTGAAGGCGCTCTGCGCGAAACACTAAAGCCTGCTAAAGAGAAAGACAAAATCACCATAAGCCGGATTATTGACACAGTGGTTACCGGAAAATTACTGAGTTATCCCATTTTTCTATTTGCCATGTGGCTAACTTTTCAGGCTACCTTTTATATCGGCGACTACCCCATGCAATGGATTCAAATGGGAGTTAACTGGCTGGGGGAGATTTTCACACGGATTCTTCCTCCCAATGCTTTTCGCGACATGATCGTGGATGGTATCATTGGTGGTGTGGGCGGCGTCATCATCTTTTTGCCCAATATTCTCATCCTGTTCTTCTTTATCACACTCATGGAGGCTTCCGGATACATGGCACGGGTGGCCTTTATTGTGGATAAGCTTATGCACAAAATCGGACTTCACGGCAAATCGTTTGTGCCCATGCTCATGGGATTTGGATGTAATGTACCGGCTATCATGGCCACACGAACCATTGAAAACAAAAACGACCGGCTGGTTACCATGCTCATCATTCCGTTCATGTCGTGCAGCGCCCGTTATCCTGTTTATATTCTAATTATCGGTGCTTTCTTTGCTTCCTACCAAGGAACTCTTCTGTTTGGGATTTACCTTTTCGGCATTTTTCTAGCCGGTATTATGGCATGGGTTTTCAAGAAAACCATTTTCAAAGCCAGCACCATACCCTTTGTCATGGAGCT
>CAYYOW010000030.1:0-22784 GCA_964473395.1 uncultured Lentimicrobiaceae bacterium
AAAGATAGCTGTGCAGTAATATATCCGTAATACTTTTGGCGTAAAATTCATAGCCGTTGCGCAAGGTATAAATAGCCTCCAAAATTTCCGAACGGTTGGCATCGCTGCCGAGATGCCCTTTGGCCCCTGCTTTGATAGTTTGTAAAATAAATTTCTCATCATTAAACATGGAGAGAACCAGCATCTTGGATTTGGGGAAATGCTGTAGAAACAGTTTTATGTTATCAATAATTTTTTCTGAAACAGAATAAGCCATGGTCAAAGCCACGTGAACCGGGCGTCGTGGCGGGTTTTTAATTAAATCCTCCAACGACTCAAAAACACCTATAATTTCAATATCATCGGAATCTTTCAGTAGCGCCTCCAGCGCATCGGAAATAACCGGAAATGGATTGACAAGGGTAACGTAAATCATGAAACCATCATTTTTCTGCCTGCGAAGGTAAAAAAAGTATTTGATTTTCACGGGCAGATACAAACACAAACTATCGGGAATAAAACCAGGTTTCCTGATATACTTTTCCAGACAATGATTCATTAAAAGTGGTAGCAGAACACAAAGAAGAGAAGAAATTATAATCAGGATATTGGTACATTGATACATTTATAACTTATAACCTTTTGGGCACAATTCTTCCGGTGCACCACACGAACAGCAAGCGCCTGCCTGTCAATTTACTACATATGATATTAATTTAATATTAACAAGAAATGAATATCCGCTTGAAAAATTAATATTTGTTTAATACCCGGTTAAGATACAGGTAACATTAGTGTTTAATATTTGCAACGCAAAACAAAAGCAATTTATAAAGTAATTTAAAATTAAACAAATGAAAACAACAAAACCAATGAGAACAATGATTATGATGGCGGCAGCACTTATGCTTGTACTCACCGCCTGCAAAAAGACCCCTCCCGCGCCGGCGCCTGCGCCTCCCCCGACAATGAAGGAGATGGCTATCAACGGCACCGGAAAAGCTTATAAAGCAGACATCACCTTCAGCGAAGCAGTTTACAAAAACAAAGACAAATCCGGGGCACTTGATAAAAGCAGTTTTACCGTAACTCTTTCAGGCGGAAAAGCCACACTAATTTCCTACTCGGTAAATCATACTGCCGGCACAAGAACAGCAACCATCAACCTGGTACTCAGTGATTATCCCGATGGAAGTGAGAACCTTTCCGTAAAACCTGCTTCCACAAACAGCATATACAATGCCGGCGGAGTTGCCATGGATGTATCTCAGGATAAATCAGGTAAACTGAATGCTGCCGAACACAAAGTAATTACTATAAAAGACGATGGAAACGGCATTGGAACACAAACCTGGACAGCCAACAACACTTACCTGCTCGATGGCTTCTGCTTTGTTAACGGAGGACAGACCCTCACCATTGAGCCCGGAACCGTGATTAAAGGCAAACCCGGACAAGGTGTTAACGCTTCTGCCTTAATCATAGCCCGCGGTGGTAAAATCCTGGCAGAAGGCACCAAAGAAAAGCCCATCATTTTCACTGCCGAAGCAGATGACCTGAATGGTTCTGTCGGCGATATGGATGACGGTCTTTGGGGTGGTGTTATTCTTTTAGGGAAAGCCCGACTAAACTCAGTTCCAAAGGAACAACAAATTGAAGGAATCCCCGAAACCGAGCCTCGTGGTGTATATGGCGGCGATGACGATGCCGATAATTCAGGTGTGCTGAAATATGTTTCGATCCGTCACGGTGGTACCGATATTGGTGCCGGGAACGAAATTAACGGTCTTACACTGGGCGCTGTGGGAAGCAGTACTGTTATCGATTATATCGAAGTGATTGCCAACAAAGACGATGGTATCGAATTCTTTGGTGGCGACCCACGCGTAAAACACTTTCTGTCAGTTTTCAATGGAGACGACTCCTTCGACTATGACCAGGGATTTCGCGGATTTGGTCAGTTCTGGATCGCTATTCAGGGTTTTCAACGCGGCGACCGTATCGGAGAACATGATGGGGGAACAGATCCGGAAACCGGAACACCCCTGGCAACACCTACCATTTACAATGTAACTTACATAGGGCAAGGCGATGCCGCCGGAAAAAGAACCGTTACTTTCCGTGATAATGCAGGCGGCACTTATGCCAACTCCATTTTTTACAACCAACATCACGGCATCGACATCGAATATCTTTCTACCGAATGCAGCTGGACACGTTTTCAGAAAGGCGACCTACATATCCTGAACAATGTTTTCTATCAAATTTCCGAAACCACACCTCTTTTTGTAAAAGCTTATAATGGCGTTTCGGCTGCACAGATTAAGGCTGCCAACGACTCGCTATCCACCTACTTTGCCAGCGCAGGAAACATCGTTGCAGACCCCGGTTTATCCATTTCAAACAACAAATGGAATATAGTTCCCACAAAACACGTTTCCGATAACCTCTCTGCTTATCCCTCTTCTTCATGGTTCGATAAAGTAGATTACCGAGGAGCTGTTGACCCGAATGACAACTGGATTGCAGGCTGGACATTGTTTTCACAACATTATCTGGCAAAATAAAAAGAGTATAAACAGTAACATAACGATAGCATTACTGGATGGAGATTCTTCTTCGGATTATCTTCATTCAGTTTTGTATGATGTAATGTCCACTAACAAAAACCAATAAGATGAAAAACATGAAACACTTTATTCTTCTGTTGCTCTTTCTTTCTTCACTTTCCACGATAGCACAAAAAGGAAAAGTTCGTGGAAAAATTACAGATGCAAAAACCGGAGAACCTCTTATTGGCACCACGGTTCTCATTAAAGGAACCACCAGCGGAACTACCAGCGATTTGGACGGAAACTATACTTTGGAAAATCTAAAAAAGGGAACCTATACACTGGTTTTCCAATATGTTTCGTTCACCCCGCAAACAGTCACCAACGTAAATGTGAGAGTAAACAGTGTTACAGTGGTAAACATCCCCTTACAGCCTATGAGTGTGGGGCTTAAAGAGATTGAAGTGAAAGCCAAAGCTGTAAAACGAACAGAAGCGGCTATGCTAACGCTGGAAAAAAGATCCTCTACAGTTATAGAAGGACTTTCTGCAGAGCAAATTAGCCGTTCCGGCGACAGCGATGCAGCCAGTTCGTTAAAAAGGGTAACCGGCGTGAGCATTGTGGATGGAAAATATGTTTATGTCCGTGGCCTCAACGACCGTTATAGCAAGACCACGCTCAACGGAGCCGATATTCCAGGACTGGACCCCAACAAATATACTGTACAAATGGACATCTTTCCCAGCTCGCTCATTGAGAACATCGTAGTTTACAAAACATTTAGTCCTGAGCTGCCAGGCGATTTTACCGGTGGCATGGTCAATATTGAAACCCGTGATTTTCCGGAACGCTTTACACTGGAATCCGGAGCAAGTCTGGCTTACAATACCAACGCCAACTTTAACAGTAATTTTCTCTCTTATCAGGGCAGCACCACCGATTTTCTTGGCTTCGACAACGGATTTCGTAGCATCCCTGCAGGCGCAAAAGGGAAATTGCCACAATATCCATCCGACAAAAGCAGACTCACCTCTATCACCGAATCGTTTAACAAAATTATGGCTCCAGTGCATCATACGGCTGGCCCCAACGGGAGTCTCTTTTTCGCCCTTGGCAACCAGGTGGATATAAGTGGTCACCAATTGGGATATCTCTTTGGTATCTCTTATAAAAAGGAAAACACTTTTTACCATAATGGCATCAAGAACCTCTATCATCTTGGCGGTTCTACCGATAAGACGCTTATTCAGGACCACAATTATAGGGATGATAATGGGAATACAGAATACCTGTGGGGCGTCCTGGGCGGCTTATATTACAAACTCTCCCCCACTCAAAAAATAGGATTTACATTGTTTAAAAACCAAAGTGGCACTTCCAATGCCCGCCAGCTCTTTGGGAGACAATTCTCAGATGATCCCAATCTGTTTCTGGAAACACGGGTGCTCAGCTGGACAGAACGGTCGCTCAATAATGCACAACTTAAAGGAGAACACTTTTTTAAGAATGCTGCAAACCTACACATTAACTGGTTGGGTTCCTATACATATTCATACCAAAACGAACCCGACCGCAGATTTTTTACCAACAGTTACTTCCCTACTCTTAAAGGCATATACCAATATGCCATCCAGCCTTCCATTTACAGTGTACCAACTCGTTACTATCGTTATCTTAACGAAAACAACTATAACTTTAAGGTAAATTTCAAGCTCAAAGCAGGAAAAAATGAAGATGCACCTACCATTAAGTTCGGAGGAAGTGTCATTTATAAAAACCGCACCTTTCACGAGCAACGATTTGATTATCAATTTCAATTTTCTCAGTATGTTTACAATGGCAACGTTTCAGATTATATTTCGAACACAAATATCGGGTTGGATTATCCCGAATACAATCCACAAACAGGCACTAACTTCGGGCTGTACATTCAGGGCAATCCCGGTGATGACCTACGAAACAGCTATACGGGAACACAGAATGTACAGGCCGGATATGCTATGATAGATGTTGTATTGTGGAAAAAACTTCGCATAAGCACCGGATTGCGTTACGAACATACTTACATTTATACAGCCAGCAACGACACGACGTTACTGCCAGGCCAACTCAACAACAACGACTTTCTGCCGGCACTGAACCTGACTTGGTATCTACAAAAAAATATGAACCTGAGGCTAAACGGCAGCCGGACTTTAGCACGTCCCAACTTTCGCGAATTGGCGCCCTATGCTTCACAGGATTTTGCAGGAGGCGAAGTTTATGTGGGAAACAGCAACCTGCAACGCACAACGATTGATAATTTTGACCTCAGATGGGAATATTATATATCACCCGACGAACTGCTCTCGGTAAGCGCTTTTTATAAAAGCTTTACTAATCCTATCGAGCTGGTGGACAACCCTAAAGCCCAAAATACAGAGCTTTCGTGGGAAAATGTGAACAAAGCCAAAGTTTACGGTGCCGAACTTGACTTCAGAAAACAACTTGATTTTTGGAATTTTACCAAACATCTTAAGCTGAGTATGAATTTTACCTATGTATATTCTGCTGTTGCCATCGATACGCTGGAGCTGGATGCCATACGGGCCACCAACCCGTCTGCCAAAGCTACACGTCCCATGAACGGCCAATCGCCTTATATCATCAATGCCATGCTCTCCTACGAACATCAAAAGTCTGGCTGGGAAGCTAACTTCATTTATAATGTTACCGGCCCAAAGTTAATAATCAACGTTAAAGGGGGGACACCGGATATTTACGGACAACCTTTTAATTCCCTGAATTTTAATTTGAAAAAAAAGCTTAAAAGAAATTTTATCCTTTCGTTTAAAGCAAAGAATCTGCTCAATGCGGTTTACAAAGAGACTTACACATTTAGGGATACGGAGTACGTTTATAGAAAATACCAAACCGGAAGTACATTTGAAGTGGGCATTAGCTACAAGCTTCTGCGATAAGCTATTTCCATATCTTCTTAATTTTCCACCTCTTACAGAAGAGGAGAAAGATATAAGGTAGCAATAATTACAATGGTAATTGTTGATATTCCAATAGGAAACCATACCGGGGCAATCCAGGGACGGGGAATAAGAAAAAGAACATCAATTGTGGTAAAAGTGGGTGGCCATTTAATCAAAAGATAAAGAGAGAGATAATAAAACAAGTCCCAAAAAGCAAATGTCCAAAGAAAGACAATTATCTTTTCAAACCATGATTGTCCAACCAAAAAAGCAATAATTACGAGCATCAATATCGTGGCTACCTCTCTCGTTTTCTCAATAAAGATATAACGTTTTGGTAATTTTTCTATGGATGATTTATTTGATTCCGTGTCAACAATTCCAAGAGCCTTGCGAAGATAAACCACCACCACCCCTTCAAAATGAGCCATAGCAATACCAAAAAGAGCTAATAATAAGAATTTTTCAAACATTAATTATCCTCCTTTCTGTTGTTAACCGGTCTTGTCCTTATCACCGCTTCTTCATCACATCTTTAAAAACCTTTTCAAACTTCTCAATTTTAGGTGTAATCACAAACTGGCAATAACCCGCTGTCGGGTTTTTCCTGTGTGCATGTCCTGTTTTTTAAATCAACAAAAGTTTCCGTCCGTAAATTAGCTCTTCTATGTCCGGCGATGGGCCGAGAAACTGTTCTCTGAAACGATCCATTTCACCACGGGTCTTCTCCGACAGCAGTTCCGCCATCTCTTCCATCACATCCTCGCCAATGGCCATGGGTGGCGTATTCATCACCAGGTGATTCCCGTTAAACTGTCCAATAAGCTGATACTCTTTCATCTCTCTCACAGGTTTCTCTTTAAAAAAGCATTTCGACAACCACTGCTTCAAATCAAAAGTCTGCAAATTAATCATCATGGGTTCGTTACCACGTTCAGCCATTATATCCTGATAATACTCTTGCAGGTTTTGCATGGACTCTTCCGACATCCCCTTTTGCATCTCCTTATAACAATCAAGACACATAGCATATTCAAAGACTGTGGAGCTGAATTCGTAGTTCTCATAATTTTTCAACGCTTTCTCAATAACGTAATGCGTTCCATCCTCCAACAAATTCTTACCGCAAACCACACACTTTTCAAAAGGTTTACCGTCCGAATCCGAATAAAATTGTTCCGGAATATCCACCAAATAATCACTCATAGCCATCATATTTTAAATAACAAAATTACATTTTTCTTGCTTTGAATGTCCTTATGTTCCCATAAAAAAACCTCAATACACATGCATTTGTAACTTTAGCGGGTCTGGATTTGCATCCCAATCCAAAAATTCCGGATCTTACAAAATGATAAAGCGACAATTGGCTCTTCGGGACGATAAGCAAAGATTTTCTGCAACTTTATACCTATTTTTGTCTGCCGACTCTGGAAAATAACTTTTTCTCTGCTTGCACTTAATGAAGTTGTTTTCGAGTCCCGGAGCCGGCTTTTTTCAAATTAAAACTCATTTATGTTTAAACAAAAAATATACCCTTACCTACTGGCCTCAATTCAGTTGGGAAGTCTTGCACTTCTTATTCTCAGCGCATCCGTCATTGCTAAGAGCTGGGATGGTATTTTGTTGGAGAGCGCCGGTGTTTTTCTTGGCTTACATGCCATATATGTAGCCGGAGTACACAATGTGAATATCACGCCCACGCCAAAACCTGGTGCTGTACTAATTACAAGCGGCCCCTACAGGATTATCCGTCACCCTATGTATCTGGCACAGGTCGTTGCGTTCATCCCTCTGGTAAGCGATTATTTCACGCTCTTCCGCTTTGGCATCCTTATCTTGCTTATCGTCACGCTGCTTTTCAAGATGCAATACGAAGAGAAAGGGCTTGTAATACAGTTTGGAGATACATATCAGGAGTATATGAATCGAACAAAAAAGGTGCTCCCTTTTATTTACTGACGCCACGAAGTGACAAATTTGTCATAACTGTAAAATAGTCATACCACAGGAAAGATTTGAGGAAATGGCATACTAATTGATATAGCAGCAAGACAAAAAGAGAAAGATGAATATGGCACTAAGAGAGATTGATTCGCACGATGAAATGTTGCGAACATTGGATAGCAATAAAAAAAATTACATATTGCTTTACAAAAAAGGTTCTGAAACCAGCGAGTGTAGCTACAAAAATATTGAAAGAGCCGTGGGAAAGGTGAAAAATGTCAATGTGGCGGCTGCCGATGTCACTTCTGTCCGCGACATTCACCCAAATTATTCGGTTACCTCTGCGCCCTCACTGTTGGTTTTTGAAGGAAAAAAATTCACCAAGATTGTCAAAGGATGCAACGGGGAAGATTATTACAAAGGACTGTTTGAGGAAAGCCTTTACTCTGCTTCGGCTACCGATGGTGAAGAAAAGATACAGAAGCGCGTTACCGTTTATTCCACTCCTACATGCAGTTGGTGCAACACGCTGAAGACCTATCTGAAAAAGAACGGTATCCGCTTCCGCGATATCGATGTATCGAAAGACCAGAAAGCTGCTGAGGCCATGGTAGCCCGAAGCGGGCAACAGGGCGTACCACAAACGGATATTAACGGCGAAATTATCGTCGGATTCGACAAAAACCGTATCAATACTTTACTAGGAATTCATTAGAAAAATAAATATTAATCATAAAAACAGAAAAAGATGAAAGAGTTACAGCCATTAAACGAGAATGTTTTATTGGACATTACCGAAGTAAAAGAAGTACAAAAAACCGCTTCGGGAATTATTATCCCCGATACCGCCAAAGAGAAACCGCAATATGCTAAAGTGGTAGCTATAGGGAATATTGAAAATCCCGGGATTGTAGTTGGCGACACGGTTTTCTACAAAAAGTTTTCCGGTACCGAATTTGATTTCGAATCAAAAAAATATCTAATGGTTCCTTACGCCGACCTGCTGGCTAAAATTGTGGAAACAGAAGAAATTTAAACAGTTATAACTTTTTATCCTATCAAAAAAAGCGACTCGAAAGAATCGCTTTTTTTGATTAATACAGCTTTTTAAACGCCCTTCCGAGATTTGCTATGATATCACCAGCTATCATAGCTTCTTCGCCCTGTTTTTTGGTAGCAATATCGCCTGCCAATCCGTGCAGATAAACACCGAGAATCGCTGCCTCTACCGAGGCATAACCTTGTGCCAGCAAGGATGTCAGGATACCCGTAAGCACATCACCACTACCGGCAGTAGCCATTCCCGGATTGCCGGTTGAGTTGAAATAACAATCCCCTCGTGGCGTACAAATACTGGTGTACGCACCTTTGAGGACCACCACCAGCTGGAATTTTTCAGCAAATTCCCGTTGTTTTTTGAGTCGCTCAAAATCATCTTTCCATTTTCCGGCCAGCCGTTCAAACTCTTTAGGATGAGGCGTAAAAATGGAATAAGCGGGAAGAAAAGCCAGCCAGGTCTTGTTTTCAGCCATAATGTTTAAAGCATCGGCATCCATCACCATAGGTCGGGGATACTGCTGAATCAAAAGTTTCAGTGCCATTTGCGACTGATGCTGTGTTCCCAGTCCGGGACCAATGCCAATGGCATTATACATGGAAAGTTCGGGGATGTCAGAAAAATAATTCTCATATCGGTCGATGCTCAGCATGGCTTCCGGAAGAGCTGTTTGTATAATGGAGTAACCCACTTTGGGAATGTGTACGTGCAACAGGCCAACACCCGAACGCAATGCCGCATGGGCAGCGAGAATGGCGGCGCCCATTTTCCCATAGCTTCCGGCAATGAGTAGCGCATGGCCATAAGTACCCTTGTGAGAGAATTTTTTGCGTGGTTTCAATGTCGTAACTACATCCTGCCGGGTGGAATAAAAGTTTTTGACCGGAACGCTTTTGATAAAATCAGGATGCAGGCCAATGTCAAGCAGATGCCAACTACCTACAAAAATATCATTTTCAGGTACCAGAAAAGCCAGTTTTGGAAACTGGAAACTCAGCGTATAGTCTGCCCGGAAAATTTCACCATCTGCTTCCTTTGAAGAGGTGTCTGCAAATAAACCAGAAGGAATATCGATGGCGATTTTCAATGCCGGAGTCGTATTCATCATACTGATAACATTACCCGGAAAATCTTTCACCGGTCTCGTTAAACCCGAGCCGAAAAGAGCATCTACCACCACATCCTCCTCCAAAATTTCGGGGAATGGATCGTTCTCTTTCAAATTGTGTAACATTTTTTTGCCCATCGCTTCAAAACGGTCGTAATTTTTCTGAAAACTGTCAGAAGTTTTGTCCGAGTATCGGACAACATAAACGTTTACCTCATATCCAGCATCCATCAACAGGCGCGACAAAGCCATACCATCACCACCGTTGTTACCCAGACCGGCAAACACAAAAAAGCGGTGACTGCTGTCCACTCTTTTGGTTAACCACCGTAAAAGCTGTCCGGCTGCACGTTCCATAAGCTCAATATCAGCAATTGGTTCGTTGGCGATGGTGTAAGCATCGGCTTCGCGGATTTTTTCAACAGGTAATATTTTCATGATTTTTCGTTTTCATAAAACCTCAATCTATTTTTCTTCACTGCTTCAAATTTAAGGAATATTGTCTGTCTGTCATCATTCCATTAAAAAAACTTCCGGAATGAAAGGCTATTACTTCACCCCGGGAGATTATTAGATCAGGATTATGACTTTTTATATTCTCCCTGACAGCCATCACCCGGAAACCATTACTTTTGCCGAAAAATTTTTACATCGGTGTTGTCGCCGTATTTTCTATTAAAACAACCTGTTTCCATGAATCTCCTTTCCGTTGACAAACTTTCTAAAACTTACGGTGACAAAGTACTTTTTGAAAATATCTCCTTTGGTTTGCATAAAGGTGATAAAATGGCACTGATTGCCGACAACGGAACGGGAAAATCCACGTTGTTCAAAATTCTGACAGGTAAAGATATGGCTGACAGCGGAAGTTTTATCTTCCGCGATGGGTTCCGGACAGGTTATCTCGAACAACAACCACTGTTTGAACAGGGTATTACCATCGAAGAGCTGCTTAAAACCCACGATTCGGAAGTCCAAAATATCATTCGGAATTATGAAATGGCTTTGAGAAAGCAGGCCGACAACGACACAGCGGAAAACAGGAACAAGTTGATGGAAACCACCAACCTGATGGATAAATTCGAAGCCTGGGATTACGACCGGCGCCTGGCGGAAATGTTGAGTCGTTTCGAGATTACCGACCTTCAACAGAAAACAGAAACCCTTTCAGGCGGGCAAAACAAACGGCTGGCTCTGGCTCTGACACTACTCGACCAGCCGGAACTGCTGTTGCTGGATGAGCCTACCAACCATCTGGACATCGACATGATTGAATGGTTAGAGAAATATCTGTCTGCTTCGGATGTTACCCTGTTTATGGTTACCCACGACCGCTACTTTCTTGACCGGATTTGTAATCATATCCTTGAGCTCTCCCACGGTCATATTTTTCTGTACAACGGAAACTACGCCTGGTTTCTTGAGAAAAGAACACTCCGCATCGATGCCGCCAGAGCAGAGATCGACAAAGCCGGTAAGCTCATGAAGAAGGAGCTGGAATGGATGCGCCGGATGCCCAAAGCACGTACCCACAAATCGAAATCACGCATCGATGCTTTTTACGAAACCAAGGCAAAAGCCGAAAGCGGCGTTGTAGAACGGGAGCTGAAGCTGGAAACACGTACCTCGCGCCTCGGAGGAAAAATCATGGAGCTGAAACATGTGGATAAGCAATACGGCTACCTTAAAATAGTGGATGATTTCAGTTATATCTTTAAAAAAGGTGAACGTATCGGCCTGCTGGGGAAAAACGGGGTGGGAAAAACCACGTTTTTAAATCTTCTCATGGAAAGAGAACAACCGGACAGCGGGGAAATTGTCCGGGGAGAAACCCTTGTTACAGGTTATTACACCCAGGAAGGGCTGAAAGTACCGCCAGACAAAACTGTCCTGGAAGTGGTGAAAGACATTGCCGAAGTCATCCCGTTAGACAAAGGAAAAAGCCTAACGGCTTCACAGTTTCTGAACTACTTTTTATTTCCTCCGAAAGCACAACAGACGCTTGTTTCTAAGCTTAGCGGTGGCGAATTGAAACGTTTGTACTTGCTGACCGTTTTGATAAAGAATCCTAATTTTCTGATCCTGGATGAACCCACCAACGACTTGGATATTCTGACATTGAATAAGTTAGAAGAGTTTCTTTCCGGTTTTAAAGGTTGTCTGATATTGGTCTCCCACGACCGTTATTTTCTGGACCGGCTCACCGACCATCTGTTTGTGTTTAAAGGCGAAGGAAAGATTAAAGACTTTTACGGAGATTATACCGCCTACAAAATGGTCAAAGAAAAAGAGGAAAAAGAAAACAAGCAGTTGAAAGCGCAGGAGAAAAAGTCATCCTCACCTGCATCCCGGCAAAAAAAACGAAAACTCTCCTTCAACGAAAAGCGCGAATACAAAGTACTGGAAAAGGAAATTGAAAAGCTGGAAAAAGAAAAAGCATCCTTAGAGGCCGATATGAACTCAGGGAAACTGGATTATCAGGAACTGGAAAAGACGGCTTCCCATATTTCGGAGTTGATAAACCTGATTGATGAAAAAACCCTTCGCTGGATGGAACTGGAGGAGAAGAAAGAGTAGCGCCTAAAAGGAACTAAAATTTGAAGTGCTTGCCTTCGCCGAAGCGGCTACGCATCCACGCCTACCAAAGTGAAACGGCGTAGCAGGCAGGCCTAAAGTTAGGTTATTCGCTTTGTATAATTTTATTACACAAACTTTGATTTGCTTCAAAACTAATAACCTGAGCTCGGTATAAGATTTCCCTCACATGAAGCCAATAGTGGGCAGATTCTCTTACTAAGAATCACGAAGTACGGACTATTACAAGAGGTTTTTAGTGCAAAGAAGCTGTGCTATTGGCTTCTTTGCACTAAAAACTCCGGATGAAATAGGATCACCCGGAGTTTTCTTGTTAAAAGAGAGATAGTTTAACGTTTAATAAAACGTTTCACATCCATTTTTCTTCCGTCATTGATAGTAATAGTGTACATTCCTGCAGGAAGATTGGCAATATTAATTTTTTGATTTCCTGTCAAATTAAATGCTTTTACTTTCTGTCCGCTTATGTTATAAATGGTCAGGCTCACTTTGGTATCGGAGCTCATATTAATTTGGATATAATCAGCACCAGGATTGGGATAAATATAATAAGATGTACGGACATTCCCCAGAGTGGCAGCCGATGGGTCTCCGAAATTAGCTATCCCGTTTACAGCTACTGTGGTCAGGTTAACAGTATAGTCTTCCACTTCGCCATAGCTAAAGGTTTCGCAAGGTGTCTGGGCCGAATTGTATTTCATTGAAACGCGCATACGGGTAAGGCCTGTGGATGCAGTTGCGGGTACAGTAAAAGCAGCAGATAAGGTAGCTGAGCTGCTGGACGAACCCGATGCAACCTCCTCACCGGTATCTGTAAAATCACCATCCCGGTTGTAATCAATGTAAACAGCCCAGTACTCTGTGTAGCTTGTGCCGGAGAAACCGGAACTCAGGTAAATAGTATTACCGGAGCCAAGTGTTAAGTTGGTGGATAAGGCAGTGTTGTCTGCATATCCGCCATCACTTCCGCTGCTGTGGTTGATACTTCCTAACTGAACAAGATCAATCCATTCGTAGCTGGCATCGTTTCCGTTTGAACTACAATATCCTGTAGGAGCAGTACTGTTAGCAGCCGTTGTAACGTTAATCGTATTACTGGCGGCAGAAATATTTCCGGCTACGTCGGTTGCTTCTACGTAAAAGCTATAACTGGTTGCAGCTGTAAGTCCTGTCACATTAATACTTGTTCCGGTCACGGTTCCCAACAAGGCATTATTTTTGTAAACCCTGTATTCTTTTACCCCTACATTATCTGTAGATGCTGTCCAGCTTAAACTAAGTGAAGTTTGTGTAATGCTGGCAGCAGCTAAGTTGGCAGGGGCAGTGGGTGCTTGGGTATCAGCTGTTCCGGCTGCAATGTCAACAGTATAATCTTCCACTTCGCCATAAGAGAAAGTCTCACAAGCGGTTTGTGCTCCGTTATACTTCATAGAGACGCGCATACGAGTTTTTACAGGAGCTGTGGAAGCAGGAATAGTTATGGTTCCGGTTACCGTTGAGCTGTTCAGTGCTCCGGCATCATAAACTAACTCACCTGCATCAGCAAAGTCGCCATCGTGGTTCAAGTCAATCCATACCTTAAAATATTCGCCATAGCTGGAACCACTGAATCCGGGAGTCAGAGATAACGAATAGGTATTTCCGGCTGTGAGGCTTACTATTTTACTTGTGAAATCGGTATAACCAGCAGAACCCGAGGGGTTACTAAAGCTACCAATGCCAACATTGGCAATCCATTCGTAAGAGGCATTACTTCCCCCGGAGCTGCAATAGCTAAGTACACCATAGGCGTTGCCCACACCAACAGCATACCATGCATTGGTGGTTTGCTGCACCTGATTGGAAGTACTGCCATACAAATCGGTAGCAGCCTGGATTGAATAGCTTCTGGCATCAGCATAGGTAGAATTGGCTGTCATGTAAACACTTTCCATTCTCCAAACGATGTCGGAAGCCACATTAATATTTATTCCGGTAACACTGTAAGCGTTTCCCAGGTCGTTGGTTCCGGTTCCGCCTACTGACAATAAATAATACCAGTGGTTCAAGACACCGCTATTAGTATGTACTCCGCCATTATCAGCAGTGCCGGTATACCAATTAGTTCCTTTATAGGTGTCGGGCTGTCCTTCCGATTTGGGATCACTCATAGAGCGCAGGGCTACGTGACCCACTTGTCTTTCAATGTCTTCACCAATTAACCACGTTTGTTTTTCCGGAGCTGCAAAATATTCAATGGAAGCCCCCCAAATATCGGACAGCCCTTCGTTCATAGCTCCCGATTCATTGGAATAGGTTAAATTAGCCGTACTTGAACAAACAGCGTGGCCAATTTCATGTCCGCACACATCCAAGGCTGTAAGCGCATCAAAATAGGTATCACTGCCATCTCCGTATGTCATTACCGAGCCGTTCCAATATGCATTGTCATAGGCTACATCGTAATGTACGTACGACTTGATAGATGTTCCGTTTCCATCGTAACTGTTACGGCCGTGTTTTTGAGACCAATAGTCGTAGGTCATCTCTGCACCCCAATGTGCATCCAATGCAGCATTGTCTTTTGCTACATTATCATATTCAGCTGCTGTCCAGTTGTTGTCATTGTCTGTAAATTCAACTGCCGCACTATAGTTGGTGCCGGTAAGCATGTTATAAGTAAAGATTCCATTACCCCGTGTTATATCATGCAAAACATAAGAGCTTCCGCTTAGTTGTGTTTCTATGCTACGGCTTCCACTATACCGGGTAGCAGCGTTGGCCGTGACCTCCGGACTGTAAAAGGAGGTGGTGGGACTAGAAAAGTTTTCCGTTGCCCTGCTCCCGAAAAGAGACGATTCACGGTTAAAATCTTTAATAATATCATTGGTATGCACAATTTTTCCGGTGTGGGCATCCACATAAATCCAGGCCCGGCTCAAGGGTTTCTGAGCATAAATGTTGAATTTGTAGGCCAACACGGGAAGGCCATGAGTAAGTTTGCCGGTAGCTTTGAAATTTTTAACAATAACCAGCTCTCCTTTTGGATAAAAAGTCTTGCTTTTTTCCGTTTTCCGCGCAAAAGCTTCATTACCCTTATCTTCCCACATGTATTTATCAGCACCTACATATTGTAATGCTTTCTTCAAAGCATCTTTTTCAGATATTCCGGGAGTGGTGTTTAACTTTTTTATTTTTAAGAATTCACCATTCATGGATTTGATAGCATTATTTTTTGCATGAACGTTGTAAACAGCATATTCAACTTTAATATTTTTAAAGTATTGCTGATACTTGTCATTTACATAACCAATATTATCGGTATGGGAAGCAATTTTAACAAAGCGGTCATCTTTTGTCACAGGCAGGTATTCATGTAAAATAGCTTTTGCCTGATTGCTAAAAGCAGCGCTTTTTTTGTTATTAAATTTAATAAACTGAGGAACTCCATCAACGGTTTTCACCACCGTTTGTGCCTTAAGGCCACTGATTGCCAGAAAGATGAAGAAGCTTAAAAGTAATAGGTAATTTTTTTTCATGTATCTTGATTTAATGTTTTGAATAAAGAGAAACTCATTAATAGCCTTATTAAATATTAAGCTAAGGGGGGCGTCCAAATCTTGTATAATGACTGTATGGAGCCATTATATTTGAAAGTATTCTCATATAAAAGTAAGGTAAAATAAAATATGCTAATGATTTTCGTAAAAGTTAAAAGCAAATCTAATATATATTTTATACAAAATACACAATTACTCTTTTTTATTATTAACATAAGGATATTTACTACAAGGCCGGTTAAAGGGAAACATGATATTGATACGGAATGTATTTTGTGAATAACGATCTTAGTTTTAGCCCACAGCCATAAACAAGAAACGGAAACCATCGTAAAGCCAATTAAATCAGTGTGTCTCGAATAGATTTTTGATTTAAATTTAAAACAACGGCATAGTAAAGCGCCAGAAGAGCTATAGCGAGAGATCAAAATAAAGATAATTTACAGCTTCTCTTTTATAATGTTCATTTATTAGTTTACTCCTTTAAATTACAAAAGCCTAATCCTTCAATTTAATCATACAAAATTAGTGTTCTAATTAAAAAACACCTAAAGCTCTTAAAGTTAAATGTTGGAAATTGTAAGCCATCATAATTAAAAGTTGGAAAATATCTGAAGTTTGAATACTTAAAGTTCTAAAAACTTAGAATAAGAAAACCATAAAAGCTTTAGGCACTTTAGCGCGCCCCAAACTTTTGGCACTATTTTTTGGGGTAATTGATAATATCCCGGATATCATTGTATAGCGGTTTTAACTTCTTGTACATTTTGCTGTAAACACGTTTGTACAGCTGGTCGTAAATACGTACATTTTCGGGAATGGGTTCGTAGGTTTCACCAATCCGGCACATTTTTTCGATGGCCGTTTCAAAATCGGGATAAATTTTTAATCCTACCGCTGCATTAATGGCAGCACCAAGAGCGGAAGTTTCAAAGGTGTGAGGTTTTTCCACTTTCATATTAAAAATATCGGCGGTAAGCTGCAAAGCATTTTTACTCTGTGAGCCGCCTCCTGAAACCCGGATTTTCTCAATCTTCACACCGGTCTTTTTCTCTGTCCGCAAAGCGCCATCTTTCAGCGCATAGGCAATACCTTCGAGAATAGAACGGTACAAATGCGCACGTGTATGCACATCGCCAAAGCCGATGACGGCTCCCTTGGCTTCAATGCCCGGCAACTTCACTCCCGGCGACCAGTAAGGCTGTAACGTCAAGCCCATGGACCCCGGCGGAATATCCGTAATCATCTCATCGAACAACGTTTCAGGCTCAATATCCAATTCTTTGGCACGTTCCACTTCGCGATAGCCAAATTCATTTTTAAACCATTTAATCATCCAAAAGCCGCGGTAAATCATCACTTCGGTATTGAAATAATGGGGAATGGCACTGGGATAAGCAGGAAACATACGCACCACTTCGAGATAATGGTCGTTCACCGTTTGAATGGTGGCCGTGGTTCCGTAACTCAGGCAGGCGACATTCGGAGAGATGGCTCCCGAGCCCAGCACTTCGCACGCTTTATCCGAGGCAGCAGCAATAATGGGAAGTCCGGTGGGAATGCCGGTTTGAGTCGAAGCTTCCTGGGTTACCTCACCGATTTTATCAGAAGGATAAACCAATTTTGCCAGTTTTTCCCTTTCGACGGGAAACATTTTTGAATTCACCTCCCGGAGTTTAGAATAGCGATGCTTTTTGTAATCGAAGGGAAGGAAACCAACCATGTTGCCGGTAGATTCTGTATAATTCCCGGACAACCGGGAAGTCAGGAAGCCGGATAGCAACAGAAACTTATCGGTCTTTTCCCAAATCTCCGGCTGGTTTTGCCGGATCCAGTTGGCTTCGCTCTCCTTGATGGCATAAGCTACCGATTCGTAAACTCCCGCCAGTTGCAGAGCGGTTTTGGTGATACCTTTGGGCCAGTTTTCCACTCTTGCCTTTCGCTGGTCAAGCCAGATAATGGCCGGACGCAACGGTTTTCCGTTTTTATCTATGTTCACCAGTGTGCCGCGTTGTGTCGTAACGGACATTCCCTTGATTTTGGCAACAGGAATCCGGCTGTTTTTAAACAATGACCGGGTTGTTTTACAAAGTGTTTCCCAGAAATATTCCGGGTCTTGTTCTGCATATCCGGGTTGTGTGGAATAGTAAGCTTCGATGGGTGTTTTCTCAATTTCGCAAATGTCTCCTGCCGTATCAATAAGTGATGCCCGGATGGACTGTGTTCCCACGTCAATGACCAGAATATAAAGCTTTTGATTTTCCGTTTCGCTGTTTATCATAGGATGAAGTTTTTAGCATTTACCTAAGTCCCAGCGTATTGCCGGGATTCATAATTCCTTTCGGATCCAGATTATCTTTGATGGCCTGAAGAAGGCCCATGGCCGTTTTTCCCATCTCTTTCTCCATCCAGGGAGCCAACGCCCGCCCGATGCCATGATGATGCGAGAGAGAACCGCCGTTATTATGAATAGCGTCGATTAATCCACGGTGATAATTGAGATAATCTGCCATTTCATCACCCTGTTTCATGGGACTCAGAAATGTAAAATAGAGGTTTGCCCCGTTTTCGTAAACGTGAGAAATATGCGCCATAACATGGGTCTTCTCCCTGCTCTCCAGATAATTTCTCACCTGTGTCCACAAATTTAATAAATTATCCCAATTGACGGAAGTCTCCACCGTATCCGTCATAACACCCACATCCATAAGAGGATCACGCAAATATGCACTATCGTAACGCTGTTTCAGCCATTCTTTCACCGGCTTTTCACCGGAATAAAACCCACCTGATTTCCGGGCAATCTTTTTTATTTTTTTCTTCACCAGGTGTGTGTATTCTTTATCGCCTTCGATGCTGACAAACATCAGACATCTTTCTCCCGGCCGGAATCCTTTCATTTTCAAAAATTTGTCGGGAAAAGAGTTATCAAACCCTTTAATTTTAAAAGCCGTGGCGGTTTCCACAGGGTCTGAAAGGCGGAAAAGATGCGGGAAGCCAAACCCTGCCTGCATGATTTTGCGCATGCTTTGGGTAGCCGATTTAAAATCCTTGAAAACAAAAGAGGCAAAAGCGCTGTTTTCAGGCCGGTACTTTCTTATTTTCAGCGTAACAGAGGTAATAACGCCTAATACTCCTTCTGAGCCGATAAAAATTTTGTTCAGGTCCCAGGCTTCGGCAGTAGCAGGGAAATCTTTGGTTTCGATGATTCCCGTAGGCGTAATGACCCGGAGGGCAAGTACCATGTCCTCAATCTTACCATAACCGGTGGAGGCTTGTCCGGCACCACGGGCAGCCACCCACCCACCAACGGTGGAATACTCAAAAGACTGGGGAAAATGTCCGCAGGTGTAACCACGGCCGTTCAAATGCTTTTCCAAAGCCGGTCCGTAAACTCCCGGCTGCACCCGGACACTGGTGTTAACTTCGTTTACTTCAAGAATGTTATTGAAATATGCTGTCAAATCCAGGCTGATGCCACCACGGGGTGTTTCCACACCCCGTGTTACCGACGAAAGGCCGCCTACGGGCGTTATGGCAATATTTTCCTGCTGACAGAGCACCAGAATTTGTTCAATCTCTTTTTCCGTGCGGGGCGAAATGACCAAATCGGGGGGTGTGGCGATTTCCCCTTTTCGCAAATACAACAAATCGCCATAAAATTTACCGAAAGCGTGTGAAGCACGGGAATAATCGTCCCACCGGATATTCTCGCTACCTGAAATTTCCATGAATTTCTGCCGTGAACTTTCCGGAATAGCGGTCTTCTTATCCAGCTTAACCTGCTGATCACCATAAAGAACTCTCTTTTCGAAATCCTCGTCGGTGTAATTAAACTGCTCTTTCACCAGCGCTATAACTCCTTTTTCGAGTTTTTCTTCGCGTTTGTCTCCCCATTTAAAAATGGACCGGTAGGTTGTCTCCATAGCTCATTATGTTAAATCTTAATTTTTTCATTCGTTGATTATTCCGCGGGCAGCATAAAACGTTTTTGCACTTTTTGAATTTCTGATTTGCGTCTTTTCTCATCCCAGTTTAAATGGCCTGCTGCCAGTGCGGCTACCTTTTTTATGACGGCATCTCCCGGATTTCCCAACGTGCCGATACCGGTTCTTCTGAAAAGGATATCGGAGAGGGACAAAGCCTGTTCTTTTTGCAGCGCATAAGCCACCTCCGCCAATATCTCGCCATCGTCATTCAAAACTTCCGCTAATTTAGTGTTTTTACGTGCCAGTTGGAAAACGGTATGACACTCTGTTCCGTAATTTTTACCAAGATATTCGACGGTTATCTTTGAAAAGTCGTGGTAGTCTGCCCCTAGTTTACTCAGAAATGTTTCCATATTCTTAATATCGCTGCCGTAAAGAGGGCGGCTGTCACTGTTTTCTTTAGGGAATTTCTTATCAAACTTTCTTTGCATCTTTTTCAACACATCCACCGCCAGTTGCCGGCTGGTGGTATATTTTCCACCCTCAACAGTGAACAATCCATCCAAACCCTCATCGGCATTATCAAAGATTTCATATTTCCGGGAAGACTCGTAGGAATTTTCCGTATCGTTATCAGCCAGCGGCCGCAGACCTCCGTAAAAAAACAGGACATCCTCATATTTTAAATTCGCTCCATTGAAGTTTTCGTTAACATCTTCGAGCAACCCCAGGATGCTTGTTTTGGACACTTTGTAATCATCCGGGTTACCAAAATACTCTTTGTCAGTAGTACCGATGAGGCTATGGCCGCGCCAGGGTATCACCATAATGTGCCTGTTTTGTTTTGTCATCACTGTAACAGCATGGTCTTCACAAACTTTCCGGGTAACAATATGGATACCTTCGGAGCGCCGGATGTTATGTTTTGTGTTGCCGGTAGTAGCTGATTTTATAACAATGTCGGCCCAGGGGCCGGCACAATTTACCGTTACCGGAGCCGTAAAACTTCCCTCCTCTCCCGTTGTCAAATCCTTTACCAAAACTCCTTTTACGCGGTTCCCTTCCCTGATAAAGGAAACCACCTGCGCATAATTGGAGAGCCGGGCACCATAAGTTTCAGCAGATTTCAAAAAAGCAAGGGTCAGCCTTTCGGGAAAAATATTCTGACAATCGTAATAAACGGTTGAGCCTGTCAGCCCTTGTGGTTTTACGCAATGTTCCAGCGCCAGCGTCCGGCTTCGCGACCAGGATTTAAAATGCGGCAGGCTTTTGGTCGGATCCCAGGTATGGCCTTTGTCGTAAGAAAGCATGTCGTACACCGCCATAGCGGTTAGCATCATCCATTTACGACTCTTGAATGCTTTATATGTGGGCATCATAAAGGGAATAGGATATACGAAGTTGGGAGCAATATTACTCAGAATTCTTCGCTCCCGCAACGACTCGCGCACCAAACCGAATTCAAGATTTTTCAGGTAACGCAGTCCACCGTGGATAAGTTTTGAAGTAGCGGAAGAGGTAGCTGCACCAAAGTCGTTTTTTTCAAACAAAGCAACTTTTAAACCTCTTGTTTCGGCTTCGTAAGCCAGCGAAGCCCCTGTAATGCCGCCCCCGATAATTATCAGGTCGAATACTCCCGATTTGTGTGTGCTGATAAAACGTTCCATGGTCTTTGTTTTTTCAAAGTACAAAGTTTGGAAACAAACAGCATATTTTTTTTAACATTTGGTAAAAAATGATGCAGGAGGGAAAAATTTGCCAAAAGGGAAACTCATCCGTCAAATTGTACACTTCGCCGCAAGCGGCTCAGCGACTGGGAAGTGATACCGAGGTAAGAGGCAATGTATTGTAACGGAACATGCTGGAAAATGTCAGGAAACTGCTTCATCATGGCTTTGTAACGCGCTTCGGCAGGCTGAGTGATGAATGCGTAAATCCGGCTTTGTGTCTGCACAAACATCTCCTCCATAACCCGCCGCCCCACACGCTGCCAGTTGTTGTACCGGTCGTATAAATCTTCGAGGTGTTCGCGATAAATAACAAACAGCTCGCAGTCGGTTATGGCCTGAATAATTTCAAAAGAAGGCGTTTGTGAGACGTAGCTCGGAAGCGCCGTAACAAAAGTATGCAATGGCGAAATATCACGGGTAATTTCATCTCCATCATGGTTGTACAACACGCGCAGATAGCCTTTTTGTGTAAATGAAATATAGCGGGCTATCTCTCCTTCTCTAACAAAATATTCATTTTTTTTGAGATTTCTGATCTCGATAAGAGGCTTTACAGCATCCCACTCTTCCTGACTCAGGTTGGCAAATTGTGTAACAAATTGCTTTAAATTTTCGTACATAATGCGTTTTTTCGGGATTACCCAAAGGTAAAAATATTTTTTAAATACTATCGAATACCAATAGATTGTGTCTACTTTTCTGAAACTTCACAAAAAAAATAACTCCGTCTCTGCCACGAAAACCCAAAAAATGATTTCCTTTGTAAAGAAACGGGCAAATAGTTGTTTGTCTGGCTATCAATTATTTAAAATTAAAACCATGATTAAGACAGTAGCTCTTGTAGCCCACGACAACCGTAAACAGGATTTGATGGAATGGGTGGAGTATAATTACAAACGATTAATGGATAAAAAGCTGGTTTGCACAGGAACCACCGGACGGCTGGTAAAGGAGGCATTGGAAAAACATCTTGACGGGAAAAAGATAAATGATATTCAGCTGCTGAAATCGGGGCCGCTGGGCGGCGACCAGCAACTGGGCGCCATGATTGCCGAGGGGAAAATTGACATGGTTATTTTTCTGTGGGATCCCATGGAACCACAACCTCACGATGTGGACGTGAAAGCCCTGCTACGCATTGCGGTGATGTACAATATACCCGCGGCCAACAACCGTTCCACTGCCGATTTTCTGATCACTTCAGACCTGTATAATACGGATTATCAGCCTGTTATAAAAGATTACTCTGCTTATATCAAAAGACATCTCCATGAAGGACTTTAAACACTATGTAAGTATTAATGCGGAAGCTGAAGATGTATATGCCTGTCTGACCAACCCGTTTACCATAGAACTTTGGTCGGATATGCCGGCGAAGATGGAAG
>CAYYOW010000031.1:0-22165 GCA_964473395.1 uncultured Lentimicrobiaceae bacterium
AGGCCGTATCTTTGTGTTCAAATGAAATTTCAAACACCAGCATTTGTCCATCGTCTGTTTCCGGAACTTCTTTGGAATGTGCCGGTTACGGATGATGTAATCTATCTCACTTTCGATGATGGCCCCCATCCGGAGATTACGCCAAAAGTACTGAATATTCTTTCGCAATTTGATGCCAGGGCCTGCTTTTTTTGTGTGGGTAATAACGTGCATAAGTATCCAAAAACTTTTCATGAGGTTTTGGATGCCGGTCATTTAATTGGTAATCACAGCTATCATCACATCAACGGATGGCGTACGCCGGACGATGTTTATTTTAAAGATATTGACGCTTGTAATAAACTGGTAAGGTCCTCTTATTTCAGGCCCCCTTTTGGTAAAATACGGCCTTCGCAAATGAAATATCTGAAAAAGCATTACCAGCTGGTGATGTGGTCGGCAGTAACGTATGATTTTGATGCGGATATTTCAAAGAAAGATTGCCTCAACATTGCCATAAGTAAAACCAGCCGGGGCAGTATTATTGTTTTTCACGATAGCCTGAAAGCTGAAAAGAATATGCTTTATGCCTTGCCACGGTTTCTGGAACATTATTCAAAAATGGGATACCGGTTTGAAACCTGGGAATAAAATTTGTCTCTGAAAAATAAAACCGTTATCGTTAAAGTAGGAACTTTATCCTTTCTGGAATTTTTTGTACTTTCGACTACACAAATCAGAAAACAAAAATCATGACTCCGCCACCCGAATATTTACTGGAAAAAGCCCGTAACTATTGCGCTTATCAGGAGCGTTGCATTTTCGATGTAAAAACAAAATTGTTTCAGTGGAAAGCTACCGAAGAGACGTTGGAAGAGATTATCAAAATACTTAAAGCGGAAAATTTTATCAATGAAGAGCGTTTTGTTAAAGCTTTTGTCCTGGGAAAGTTGCGACACAACAAATGGGGAAGGAACAAAATTTATTATGCGTTAAAGCAAAAACAAATTCCCGATCTCTTTATACAAATAGGCCTCAGTGAAATTGAGGATGAAGAATACATCAAAATACTGAAAGCTGTTTTATCTTCCAAAGAGGTGAAAGCCAAAGATGAATTTATTCGCCAAAATAAGCTTGTGCAGTACGCTGCCCAAAAAGGATTTCAGCCGGAACTAACATGGAAAGTGCTGAAAGGAGAGATATAAGGGTACAGGCCGCCTGTCTTCCAGTGGCTTATATTAAATAAACAGTGATAATTTATCTTTTTAATCAGGAAGGAAGGATTTCTTTTTTGAGAAAAACAGGAAGGCTACTCGTATTCCCAGTATTATCAGAGCGAACCACCACAGAAAGAGGGTGCTATGGCAACCATGCGCTTCAAATGGAGTTTCATTGTTAAAAAAAAACAAACTTTTTTTCAAATAAACCGTAAAAAAATATAATTTTACAAAATGATGCTGTTCTGTCTTTCAAAATCAAAGAGGCGAAAAAACGGAGAGCCTTTTCCTTAGCAGCAGGCTTGCACGCCAACTACTGATAATATTAGTATGTCTCCCCTGATCTTTTAATAATGCTATGATTAATTAATCTAATTTTTAAAAATAAAAAAAATGAAAAAAACAATAAAATATATCTACATTCCATTTTTCATAGGTCTTCTTTTTCTGGCTTCCTGTAACCCTAATACGGAAATTACACCTCCCGGCACCGGTAGTGCCAATTTTACTAGTTATGTTGCTGTAGGCAATTCTCTTACAGCTGGTTATGCTGATGGTGCCTTATATTTCTCAGGACAAAAGTATGGTTGGGCCAACATTTTAGCACATCAATTGATAACTGTGGGAATGAAGGGAAGGTTTAAAATACCTTATATGCCAACGGAAAACGGAGTAGGAGCTTCCGAAGGCTCGCAGGGAACACCTGTGTTAAGAACAAAATATATTTTGGGCCATTCCACTGACTGTTTGGGAAACACTAGCCTTGCACCGGTTTCTGCCAATCCGAATGCTTCACAGGCAACTCTTTATTTCTATTTATCAACCTCGGTAGCTGCAGGTGGACCTTATAACAACCTGGGAATTCCCGGAATAAAAGTTACCGATTTGTTTAATTCGAATCTCGCTAAAACAAACCTGTTTTTCACCAGAATAGCATACAGCACTACCGATATACTAGAGACTTACGCTGCAAAAGTGAAGCCTACTTTTTTTAGTTTGTGGATAGGTAACAACGATGTTCTTGGCTATGCTGCTTCGGGTGGTGTTGGAGATGTCATTACCCCCATGGACGGAGCTTTGGGTGTCGGTTTTAAAGCCAGTATGGATACCGAAGTCAAATATCTTGCTTCTATGGCCGGAGGAGGTGTTATTGCCGATATTCCGGATATCACTTCCATTCCCTTTTTTAATACGATTCCATATAATGCCATCGTCCTATCCAGTCAGGCTCAGGCCGACCAGTTGAATGCTGCTTATGCACAATACAATAAAGCAATGGGAGCATTGGGGTTACCTTACCGGATTGCTTTTAAGGTTGGGGCCAATCCTATGGTTATTTCGGATCCATCAATGCCTGTTCCTGCTAACCTGTCACAGCTGAAAATAAGACAAATAAAAAGTGACGAGCTGGTGACCCTGGAATTGCCGACAGACTCGCTGAAATGTGTCGGATGGGGTACACAAAAACCGGTTCCCGACCAATATATTCTTACGGAAAGTGAAATACAGAATGTAAAAAGCGCAACCGATAACTACAATGCGCTTATGCTTAACCTGGCCAAGCAATACAATCTTGCCTTTGTGGACTTCAATGCCATTATGAAAGGTATTGATAAGAATGGAATTACCATGGACGGTATACATTTTACTACCAAGTTTATTACAGGTAACTTATTTGGACTTGATGGTATTCACCTTACCCCACAGGGTAACGCATTGGTAGCCAATTATTTTATTGATGCTATTAATAAAAAGTACGGCTCGCAAATTCCAGATGTTACGGTAAGCAATTATCCGGCTATTAAAATGCCGTTACAATAAGATTTTTGTGTATAATGAAAAGACAAAGGGGGGCGAGCCCCCCTTTGTCATTCAAATTTATTAACCTAAATTACCTATGAAAAATCTTACTTCTAAAAGTGGCAAAAGAATTTTCTTTTTATTCCCTGCCGCTGTTATATTGCATAATTTGACGGAGGCTTAATAATCATTAACCCAACATTTTGTCAATCAGATCGACAACACGTGAGGAGTATCCCCACTCGTTATCGTACCATGACAACACCTTAATCGTTTTTCCCTGAACCATCAACGATTCTGCATCATAAATAGAAGAATGGTTATTGTGAATCACATCAACCGAAACAATCGGATCTTCACAATACTCCAGAATACCTTTCATGGGGCCTTCAGCTGCTTCTTTCATGGCTGCATTAATTTCGTCTTTGGAAGCTTCCGTTTTTAAGTTAGCCACCAGGTCAACCAGCGAACCTGTTGGTGTGGGAATCCTGACAGCAATTCCATCCAGCTTTCCGGCCAGGTCGGGAATAACTTTTCCAACGGCTTTGGCAGCACCGGTGGTGGTTGGTATCTGAGAAACGGCAGCTGAACGGGCTCTTCTTAAATCAGAATGAGGAGCATCCAAAATTCGCTGGTCATTAGTATAGGAGTGAATAGTTGTCATCAATGCATTTTCAATGCCAAACCTGTCGTTCAGAACTTTGGCGATGGGTGCAAGGCAGTTAGTAGTACAGCTTGCGTTGGAAACACATTCGTCCTCATCGCGAAGGTCGTTATCGTTTACACCAAGAACAATCATGTTGTCAATTTCATCTTTGGCCGGAACGGTGAGAATAACTTTTTTTGCGCCATTTTTCAAATGATCACCATAGCCACCTTTATTGCTTTCCTTCTGACGGAAAATTCCGGTAGATTCGATGACAACATCGGGAGTTTGTGCCCATTTTATTTCTATCGGTGAGCGTTCGGCAGTAATCGGGATAGTTATTCCGTTAATAATCAAAGCCCCTTCGTCATGCTGAACAGTTCCGTTAAACTTTCCCTGTGTTGAATCGTATTTCAGCAGATGGGCTAAGGTTTTTGTATCGGTGATATCGTTGATACCGATAACTTCCATATTGTCTCTTTCAAAGGCAATCTTGAAGACATTTCTTCCGATACGCCCAAATCCGTTGATACCAATTTTAATTTTTGTCATGGCTTTAGTTTTTTTTTAATTTAATTCGTTAATGAGTTTTAATAATAAGCTTTACATTTGTCAAAATGTCCATTGAGGATGCAAAAATACCAATAAAAGGAGTGAAAAGTTACCACACATTTTCTTGCTATGGAAAAAAAATTCATCTCAAAAGCCCTCGAAGCCAATCTGGCGGAAACGCGTTATCGCAATATAAAAATACCCACTGAGTACCAGGCGTTTATAGATTTGTCAAAAAAGTATTACGGAATTCATAAACGTGCAAACGATTGCATTATTGAGTACCAACATCCCTTTAGTAATAAAAAATTTGTTATTGAGGAACTACGAAAGATTCTCATTACCGATTATTGGTTTTATATAGGACTGGAGAAGCCGGAAAATGCATTCATGATTCCTATAAAACTACTTGGAAACCTACTCAATGACAAACAGCTAACCATTTCTCTCAAAATATTCATTCTCCGTACCTTACTCGAATTTACAAGCAGGGTATATAAAGAGAATAATGATTTTCAGGATACCCTGATGAGCTGTTGTAATACGCTGTACGAAAGCTTTGAGGGAAATAAGGAAAGCTACATTGAGGCTTCGCGTTATTTTAAACGGTACATGAAAGAAATGGCAACAGACGACCGTTTCAGGCAGAAGGCTCTGCAATTGACGCGCAATATCTACGAAGCCATCATCAGCTTCTGGGAAGACGACAGCCGTGTGGAAGAGTGGATTGAACAGAAGAAGGATGCCCTGAAAATTCAAAAGTCCATCTTGATAAAGGAAATTGGAAAACCCTATTTTGGAAAATTGCGAACCGAGCTAAAAAACATAGAGGAGTGGCAGGAGATGGTGGATATTATTCCTGATTTTGACCAGGTAGGCGAACGATTTTCAAATACCATTGAGCTTTTTCCCAGTTTTATTGAGAAATTTTACTTCATTTTCTACCTACTCCGGCTGCAAGGCATGCACGACCAGAAAGAAAGACTTATTTGGCGGCTTAACAAAATGCTGGTTCAGACCATGAAAGAAATCGAACAAGAAGATGTTATGGATTTTATCAATCAGCTGTTTCAGCGTCTTGAAGATCTTAAAGCCAAGCATACTTCTGCAGTTCTTGATATTTTGCTTACGGTGGGAAAAAAAGTAATTGACATCGACCACAGCGATGAACGGTTACTCATTACCCATTTGGAAAACAAACTGATCCATTTTGGTTTTGAGACCCCCGGAATGGTATATGTGAATGAAAACTGGCAATTGCACGTCAACGAAAATCACATCAAAAACATCCGGATTTGGCTTGAACTGATAGAATACTCGCAATCGGAAATGGAAAACCTGCTTTCGGCATTGATTGTCAACTTGAAGTTGGGCGGTATTTTTATCAGCGATACTGATCTTTTCCAGCGCGAAATCACCAAAATCCTCAATTCAAATATTGCCCCGTTTTATAAAAAGGTAAAACAACTGACAAGGATATTTCCGGTTTATTTTAATGAAATAGGTGCCGAAGGTGAAATCCGGAAAGTGACCACCACCATGGATGAAATTTCGCATCGCGAAGACAAACTCATCCACTTTTTGCGTAAGCAGGTGCATACGGAAAGCAACAACACACTGATTGACCTGACCTACCGTATCTTTCAATATTGGTACGATGGTAACCTGGAAAACCTGAAGGATGCACTACCGCAGAATGTTTACAATACTATCGACAAGAAAAGCCGCTGGTATGCACCGGTGCACAAAATGGTTAAGAGGCTTTGCAGCCTTAGCGGACGTTCACCCCGCGAAGTGTTGTCTCTTGAAGAACAGGACTTTGATGCACTACTTTCCCAAATTCAGGACAAAAATGACGAAGATAAGGAACGTCTGCGCGATATCCGGACTTTATATGCTTTCCTCAAAGAGAAGTATTCCTTTGAAACGGTGGATATTATCAGCTTGCTGAAACGTTATTCGTATATTCCTGATCCGGAGGTCGAGAAACTAAGGGTGGCCCTTGAAAAAGAGGATATTGAAAGTTCGTTAAAGTTGATTTACAGCTTTATGAACCATTTGAAAGAGATAATTTTCAATCCCAAACCAAGCCAAAGCTGGGAAAATATTTACCATAAACGCCATATAGCCATTGGTATACCATCGATGTACGGCGTGTACCGTGAACCAAAATTTGAGGCTCTTGGTCTTACCTTTCGGTTGGAGAAAGTGGCCACTCGCCTCATGGAGAAGGTGGTGCAAAATATTAACCTGAACTATATTTCAGGAAAAACATTACGCAACATATACGTTATTCTCAACTATTTCAAAGAAGGCCTTGACCTGGACGGCATTACCAACCAAAGTTTCAACTCAAACCTGCTCATGCTGAAATACAGTTTGGTATCCCAGAGTTTTTCTTTCGACCAGTACATTAATATTTTCCAGTTTGTGGCCGACAATGTGAAGAAAACACTGATAAAATATTTCCTGAAGACTTATGAATTCCCTCTGAACATTATCATCCCTCAGCTGTTTGATAAAGAAAATAAAAAGAGTAAGAAAAAGAGACATGAACTTATAAATAAAGTATCCGAAGAGTTCTACCGCGATGCGATTGCAGAAGCATTTTTAATGCAGCCGTTGGACAACTTTGTGTTGAAAATTCTGGAATCGTTACGCGATATGGCTGACAACCTGCCTCCCGACATGATAAAAGAGGTGATGTCCTACAACTCGGATTTGATTATTGCCAGGCTGGCACATGCCAACCCGTATCTCGACAACCAGGTATTTCTCGGATCCAAGGCTTACCATTTAAAAATTTTGCGCATGGCCGGGTTTCCTGTTCCTCCCGGTTTTGTGATTACTACTGAGGTTTTTCGCCGTCATACTGCTATTGTAGGCCATGCCGAACTGCGCAAAGAGATGAACGATATGCTCCTGCAGCATCTCAAAAAAGTAGAGAAGGTGGCCGGTAAACAATTTGGAAATCCTAAAAATCCTTTGCTGTTGTCCGTTCGTTCCGGAACAGCCATTTCCATGCCGGGAGCTATGGACACAATTCTGAATGTTGGAATGAATGACAGGATTACAGAAAACCTAAGCAAGCATCCCGGTTTTGAATGGTCGGCATGGGATTCATACCGCCGGTTGTTGCAAAGCTGGGGTATGGCTTTCGGGCTTACCCGCGATGAGTTTGATGAAATTATGAACGACTTCAAAGAAAAAACAAAGATTGATCAGAAGGGAAATTTCACGCCGGCTATCATGCGCGATATTGCATACGCATACAAGCAAAAGCTGGAGAAGTCGGGAATTCATTTTGAGGAAAATGTCTTTGAGCAGCTGATGACAACAGTAAATCTTGTTTTTGAGTCATGGTCTTCCAAACGTGCCATAGTCTATCGCGAGCATTTGCAGATTGCCGATGAATGGGGTACTGCCGTGATTATTCAGCAGATGATTTTTGGTAATAAAAAGAGCAGCTCTGGTAGTGGCGTTGTTTTTACGCAAAATCCTAAAAGTGTCCGTCAAGGCGTGCATCTCTACGGCGATTTTACTTTCCAAAGTCAGGGAGAAGATATTGTGGCCGGCCTTGTAAAGCCTTATCCTGTAAGCAAATCACAAAAGCAGGGAAACAGGGAAGATATGATTTCGCTGGAGGAGAAATATCCTCTGTTATATAAAAGACTCCATGGCATTGCGGAAGATCTGACAGAGAATCTGGGTTATAATCCGCAGGAGATAGAGTTTACTTTCGAGTCGGAAAACCCGGAAGATCTCTATATTTTGCAAATCCGCGACATGGATATGTCTCCTTTCCAAAGCATCAAACGTTTTAAAACCACTGTTGACAAAATGAAACTTTCCGGAAGGGGAATTGGCATAGGTGGAGGCGCACTCAACGGGCGAGTGGCCATTGACATGGCTGACATCCTTTTTATTCATCAAAAATATCCGGATGAGGCGGTTGTCCTGCTGCGCCCGGACACGGTTCCCGATGACATTGGTATGATTTTCGAGACAGATGCTCTGCTTACCGCAAAAGGCGGTGCTACCTCACACGCCGCTGTAACGGCAGTGCGGCTGAGTAAAACCTCAGTGGTAAACTGCACCGGACTAATTGTGCATGAAGACAAAAAATTCTGTCAGCTAAATAAGGATACTTTCCATGTTGGAGATAAAATTGCCATCGACGGGCTCCTCGGAAATGTTTATAAAGGCCACTATCCCATTCAGGAAGGAAACGATCTGGTTGAATTCAGATTTTAGAATCTACTATCACAAACACTGGTGCAAAGATATGAGTATCCGCATGTGCCTGTAATGGGTTGTATATTTTCGTACTTTTGCCCTCCATGGAAAACATAAGAAATTTTTGTATTATCGCCCATATCGACCACGGTAAGAGCACGTTAGCTGACAGGCTGCTGGAATTCACCGGCACGGTGTCAAAACGTGATGCCCAGGCTCAGGTATTGGACGATATGGATTTGGAACGGGAGCGGGGCATCACCATAAAAAGTCATGCCATCCAAATGGACTATGAACAGGACAATAAAAAATATGTTCTGAATCTGATTGATACTCCCGGTCATGTGGACTTTTCTTATGAAGTTTCGCGCTCCATTGCGGCTTGCGAAGGAGCCCTGCTTGTGGTGGATGCTACGCAAGGCATTCAGGCACAGACTATCTCTAATCTTTATCTTGCCATCGAACATGATTTGGAAATTATTCCAATCCTGAACAAGATGGATTTGGACAATGCCATGCCCGACGAGGTGAAAGATCAGATTGTGGACATGCTGGGATGCGATTATGAAGATATTCTCGAAGCCAGCGGAAAAACCGGCTATGGCGTGGACAAAATTCTGGAGACTATTGTCAGCAACGTACCGCCTCCCAAAGGAGATCCCAAAGCCCCATTGCAGGCTCTGATTTTCGACTCCGTTTTTAATCCTTTCCGTGGAATCATTGCTTACTTCCGGATTTTCAATGGCGAAATTAAAAAAGGTGACCATGTCAAATTTGTCAACACCGGCAAAGAGTATAATGCAGACGAAGTTGGTGTGCTGCGGCTGAAACAAGAACCCCGGAAGATGCTACACACCGGCGATGTGGGCTACATCATCTCCGGAATTAAAACCTCCAAAGAGGTAAAAGTAGGTGATACGGTTACCCATGTGGAAAATCCCTGCACTACGATTATTGGCGGGTTTGAAGATGTAAAGCCCATGGTTTTTGCCGGTATTTATCCTACCGATGCAGATGACTACGAAGAGCTACGGACAGCCATTGAAAAATTACAGCTCAATGATGCTTCCCTGACGTTTGAGCCTGAGTCGTCCCTGGCGCTGGGATTTGGTTTCCGCTGTGGATTTCTGGGATTGCTTCATATGGAAATTATCCAGGAACGACTCGACCGCGAATTTGATATGAGCGTAATAACCACTATGCCCAACGTATCATACCGGGTGGTGACTAACAAAAAGGAAACCATTGAAGTACACAACCCCTCCGGGCTTCCCGAACAAACGTATATCGACCACATCGAAGAACCTTTTATCAAGGCGCAAATTATAACACGTACAGAATATATTGGCCCGCTTATTAAACTTTGTCTTGACAAAAGAGGGGAGTTGAAAAACCAGGTTTATCTGACCACCAGCCGTGTGGAACTGACCGTGGATATGCCACTTGGAGAGATTGTATTCGACTTTTACGATAAGTTGAAAAGTATTTCAAAAGGCTATGCCTCATTCGATTACCATATCTCCGGTTACCGCCCTGCCAAACTGGTGAAACTGGATATTCTGCTCAACGGCGACCCGGTGGATGCACTCTCCACGCTAATTCATCAGGACAATGCTTATGGTCTCGGGCGCAGAATTTGTGTCAAACTGAAAGACCTGATTCCGCGGCAGCAGTTTGATATTGCTGTCCAGGCAGCCGTTGGTGCTAAAATCATTGCCCGCGAAACCATTAAAGCTGTCCGAAAAGATGTTACTGCCAAATGTTATGGAGGCGACATCACGCGTAAGCGGAAGTTGTTGGAAAAACAGAAAAAAGGGAAAAAACGTATGCGCCAGGTGGGCAACGTGGAAGTCCCGCAGCAGGCATTTCTCGTGGTGCTGCGGCTGAATGACTGAGGAAGTACTTTAAGTGCCTAAAGTGGGAAGTGCCTAAAGTACTTCAAACTTCCCTGTAACAAATTATCCCCTATCTTCGTCATAGATTAATGATAGCATATTTACCCGTTGCATGAACACAAGTGAATACAACCGTTGTGTGGATAACGTATCGGATGGGCTTTACCGCTTTCTTTTAAAAAACACGAAAGAGAGTGAGCTGGCGCGCGATCTGGTGCAGGAGGCATTCATGCGGTTGTGGGAACGCCATAAGGATGTGGATGCGAAAAAGGGAAAGTCGTGGCTTTTTACTACAGCTTATCGTGCCATGATTGATCATATCCGGAAATTCAGCCGGATGGAAACACTGGAAGCGGGGAAGCATAAACCGGACGCTATTGAGCATGGCTATTCTGACTTAAAGGAAATCCTGAATAAAGCTGTTGAACAACTGCCTGAAATACAACGTTCGGTGATATTGTTGTGTGATTATGAAGGCTACTCGTACCGCGAAATAGGTGAGGTTACCGGTCTGAGCGAGAGCCAGGTGAAAGTCTATATTTTCAGGGCGCGGGTGTTTTTGAAGAAGTTTATCGGTAAACCGGAATACGTGATATAAGGAAATGAAAATTAACAAGGAAAATTACGGCTGCTTCATCGTTGATTATTATGATGGACATCTCTCCACGGAAGAGGAGCAGATGCTGTTGCTTTTTCTTGACCAAAATCCGGTATTGAAAAATGAGTTTGAAAGCTTTAAAGGGTCTCCCGTCCTACCGAAGGACTCTTTGGAATTTTCAGGGAAACAAGCCTTAAAAAGGCCGAAAATAGTGGCTTTTGGTGGTATTACAGAAGGTAATTATACTGAATATTTTGTCCTTTCGCAGGATGACGAGCTGGCTGTTGATGAACAGCAGGCTGTAGAAACCTTCCTGCAACAGAATTTGCATTTGCAGGAGGAATACCGGCAATTTGGATTGGCGAAAGTGGCTCCGGATGAATCCATTGTTTTTGACCGTAAAGAGCATCTCCATAAACGCCGGGTAATTCCTGTGATGCGTTATGCCGGAATAGCTGTCGCGGCGGTGCTATTGCTTTTCCTTGGTGTCCGGTTTTTTCTCTCTGCGCCGGGACAAAAAACGGAAAGCAGGCAACTTGCCGTGGAGAGTATCCCGTTAAAAACCACTGCGATAGCCGTTAAGAAAATTTTTCCGCAACTCATTCCGGAAAGTAAATCCATCACCGTAATTCGAACTAATACTGTCCGGAAAAGTGTACCGGCGATAACGTTGAAACCTGTGGAAATGCTGGCTTCTGCTGAGATCTATATGCCGCTGAAAACGGAAAAAGATTATGCTCCGCTTCTTTTTCCAAATACCAGAACACAAGAAGAAATCATTGCGCTTTCCTTACCGGTAGTTGTCGAAAAACCTAAACGGAACAATTTTCTACGTCACACCATCGAGAAGCCATTTGCCCAGCTTGCTGCTGTTTTTGCTTTACAAAAAAAGAGAAGGAAGATGGCCGGAATGCACGATAAAGGATTTGTGAATGTACTACAGAAGGGTGTTTACGCCATGAATGCCCTTACTGACAATGATATGGTTGTGGTAAAAACCTATGATGCCAATGGTAACTTAATTGATTACCAGCTACTCAGCGACAATTTTAGCATCAACAGGCCGGTTCGGGAAAAGAGAAGCCGATAAACTCTATTCCCAACGATTTTGTAATAAAATATGGAAACACCAGCTTTGAAATCATCCAACCAGGCAATTGCCTCAACTTTGTATTATAACCCCAGACTGATACTCACCAGTTCGGCAATGTCGTAGTTTTTCACTTCTTCTTCCTTGTTTTTGTATTTGATACCATCGGTAAGCATGGTCATACAGAAGGGGCAGGCCGTGCAAATTATGTTGGCTCCTGTTTCCAGGGCTTGTTCCGTACGGTCTATAAAGACCTCTTTTTCACCTTTTTCGGCCTCTTTGAACATCTGTCCGCCACCGGCTCCACAACACATGGCGAAACTGCGGTTCTTCTCCATCTCCACTTTCACCGAAGGAATGGCTTTCAACACATCACGAGGGGCATCATATTCGCCGTTGGCACGACCAAGATAACAGGGGTCGTGATAAGTAATGGTACTGCCGGCAAACTTGTCGCTGTCAATTTGGATCTTTCCTTCGTCAAGGAAGTCTTTGAGAAACTGTGTGTGATGCATCACCTCATAATTTCCACCAAGGTCGGAATATTCGTTTTTCAACGTGTTGAAATCATGCGGGTCGCAGGTAACGATTTTCTTCACTTCATAGCCGTTCATCACCTCAATGTTGGTCAAAGCCTGCATTTGGAAAAGCATTTCGTTTCCGGCACGACGAACCACATCACCGCTGTCCGACTCTTCGGTACCCAAAACAGCAAAATCGACTTTCAGATAATTCAAAATCTTCACAAAGGCTTGCATTACTTTCTTGTAACGGTCGTCAAAAGCGCCGGCAGAACCCACCCAGAGCAAATACTCCGGCTTTTGGTTGTTGGCAAACTTATCAGCCATCACCGGCACATCAAGTCCTTCGGCCCAAAGCAGGCGGTCATCTTGTGAAAATTGCCAGGGAGCACCGTTATTTTCAATATTTGCAAAGACCGTATTCAGCCCCGAAGGTGCTTTGGACTCTTCCATCACAAGATAACGACGGGCTTCGAGAATGATGGAAGGCTGGTTTATCTCAACGGGACATTCCTGGGCACAGGCATTACACATGGTACAAGCCCACAACTCCTCTTCGGTAAGATAATCAAAGACCAGATGCTTACCGTCATCATAAGCTTTGCCTTCTTTCAAAAGTCCCGGGCCTTTTTCCTTCATGCGGGCACGTGTGTCCATCATGATCTTACGCGGCGAGAGTAGCTTTCCGGTAATGTTGGCCGGACAAACTGAAGTACAGCGCCCACATTCGGTACAAGCCAGTGAATTAAAATAGCTGGTCCATTCCAGATCGTCCACATCCAGGGCGCCGAAACGCTCCGGTTCGCCCTCTTCTTCAGGTTCCTCAAAAGAAGCATTGGGGTCAAGCATCATCTTCACCTCTTTGGTGATGTTGGGCATATTTTCGATATAGCCAAATGGCACCAGGCGGCTGATAAATACATCGGGAATGGACAAAAATACATGGAAGTGCTTGGAATAAGGCAGGATATTGGCAAAAATGAAAATCAGCACAATATGAAACCACCAGCTAAACTGATACCAGAACCAGGCTTGTTCCGGTGTGACATTGGCAAACATCGGAGCCCACAAATGTTGTGCAACAGGATAGACACCCACCATAACTTCACCGGTTTGTTGTGCCCACAGGTAGTAAAAGGTATTCATTCCCATGAGTGAAATCATTAGGAAAAAGATGATAGCCAGTGCCAGCAGCGCATCATATTCGGATACAGGTTTCATCTCCACACCCGAAAACCGTTTCACATGGAAAATTACGCGGCGGGCAATAAAAATGATCATGGCAATGGCAATGATGAGGGCAAAGATGTCTCCGCTTCCCATTAGGAAATTGTAGAACCAGCCCAGAAAGCCTAATATTTTTTCTGTTCCGAAAAGTCCATCAAAAACCATTTCGATACTACCGAAAATGATAATCATAAAACCCCAGAATACTGAGGCGTGTACGAGGCCGATAACCGGCCGGCGGAAAATTTTTGTCTGAAACCCGGCAATTTTAATGGTCTTCCACAACCGTGTCCACAGCTGGCCAAGCGGCTTCTTTTTGGTAAATTTAAAATACCGAAAATACCGCTGAATACTGTATGTAAAAACGCCCAGCGTTATGAGCAGTACAATTAAAAAAACAATCTGTTTAACCATGACAATTGTATTTTAATTTTAAATAATTTTTATCTCAGAAATGGGAGTACAATTTTACACTATTTTTAATTAAGAATCGATATAAATATTACGCATGCGTACTAAATTTATCTAAATAGAGGAGATAGGCTTTTCATGATGGACTTTTTAAAGTTATTTATTCAGTGATGAATAATTTGGTCTGCTATCTATTTTCTCCCCGTTTGTGAAGAATAATCATAAACAATTCCTATTTTTGCGAGACTCATAAAATTATAGACATGCAGCTCCCAAAAGTATATCAGCCCGTCAATCATATCAGAATTGTTACCGCCGCTTCCCTCTTTGATGGACACGATGCTGCCATCAACGTGATGCGCAGGATAATCCAGGCTACCGGAGCCGAAGTGATTCATCTCGGCCACAACCGTTCGGTACACGACATTGTAAATACTGCTATTCAGGAGGATGTACAAGCCATTGCCATTACCTCTTACCAGGGTGGACACATGGAGTTTTTCAAGTATATGCACGACATGTTGAAAGAAAAAGGTTGTGGTCATGTCAAAATTTTCGGTGGTGGCGGAGGCGTCATCCTTCCTGATGAGGTAAAGGAACTTCAGGCCTACGGCATCGCCCGCATTTACTCACCTGACGATGGCATGCGCATGGGATTGCAGGGCATGATTAACGACCTTATGGAAAAATCCGATTTTCCCACCGGAAAAGATATCAATGTTTCCCTCGAAGATATTAAAAAGCGGGATGACGTGGCCATTGCCCGGTTGATTTCAGCTGCCGAAAACAACCGTGATGAAGTAGCTGAACTGCTGGAGGCCTGCCGCAAAGAGGGCGAGAAACATCACTCTCCCGTCTTGGGTATTACCGGGACGGGTGGCTCCGGGAAATCTTCCCTGGTGGATGAGATTGTTCGCAGGTTTTTAAACGATTTTCCTGACAAAACACTCGCCATCATCTCCGTTGACCCGTCCAAACGTAAATCGGGCGGTGCTCTGTTGGGCGACCGTATCCGGATGAACTCCATCGACAATCCGCGAGTTTATATGCGTTCGCTGGCCACTCGTCAGTCCAATCTTTCCATTTCGAAATATGTGAAAGATGCCGAAACCATTGCCCAGGCTGCCGGTTTTGATGTGGTCATTTTGGAAACTTCCGGTATCGGACAGTCCGACACGGCCATTGTGGATCACAGCGATATTTCACTTTACATGATGACGCCGGAATATGGCGCTGCCAGCCAGCTGGAAAAAATTGATATGCTGGATTATGCTGATTTGATTTCACTGAATAAATTCGATAAACGGGGTGCTATGGATGCTTTGCGTGATGTGAAAAAACAATACCAGCGTAACCATCAGCGTTTTGAAGAAAATCTGGACGAAATGCCCGTTTTTGGAACCATCGCTTCCCAATTTAACGATCCGGGGGTAAACGAGTTATATAGTCATATTTTATTGAAAATCAGTGAGAAAACCAAAGCTAATTTTCATTCTGTGGTAAAACCTACCGAATTAAATACGGAAAAAATCCATATTATTCCGCCTAACAGAGTACGGTATTTGTCGGAAATTTCCGATACGGTACGCGGTTACAATCGTTGGGCCAGACAGCAGGCTGATATTGCTCAGCGGCTTTTCAGCCTGAAACAGTCGATAGACGAAATGGAAAATACGGGAGAGAAAGAAAGTGCAAACCGGCTTAGGTCGGCTTACGATAGGTTGTTGCTGGAGATAGATCCGAAGAATGTACGTCTTCTGGAACTCTGGGACGAGAAAAAAGAAAAATACACCAGCGAATATTTTATTTTTAAAGTCAGAGACAGAGCACTTAAGATTTCTACCCATACCGAATCACTTTCGCACACCAAAATTTCCAAAGTAAGCATGCCGCGGTTCACCAGCTGGGGTGAGATTTTGCGATGGGTGTTAAGAGAAAATGTTCCCGGCGAATTTCCTTTTGCCGCCGGTGTTTTTCCTTTCAAACGCGAAGGGGAAGACCCCACCCGCATGTTTGCCGGCGAGGGTGGCCCCGAGCGTACAAATCGCAGATTTCATTATGTTTCTAATGGTATGGAAGCCAAAAGGCTCTCCACAGCTTTCGACTCTGTAACGCTTTACGGTCAGGATCCCGATAAAAGGCCTGACATTTACGGAAAAATCGGGAACTCCGGTGTCTCCATTGCCTGTCTTGACGATGCCAAAAAGCTTTATTCAGGCTTTAACCTCGCAGACCCCATGACCTCCGTATCCATGACCATCAACGGACCGGCTCCCACCATGGTTGCCTATTTTATGAACGCCGCCATCGACCAGCAGTGTGAGTTGTATATCCGTGAAAACGGGCTGGAAAAACAGGTGGAACAGATTGTTGACAAAATTTACAAAGAAAGAGGAACCAAACGACCGCGATATCAGGGTGAGCTTCCAGAAGGTAATGATGGACTGGGACTTATGCTGCTCGGCGTTACCGGCGACATGGTGTTGCCCGAAGATATTTACGAACGCATCAAAGTAAGTACCATCAGCAAAGTCAGAGGAACTGTCCAGGCTGACATCCTGAAAGAAGACCAGGCACAGAACACCTGTATTTTCTCCACCGATTTCTCCCTGAAACTCATGGGCGACATTCAGGAGTATTTTATCAACCACAACGTTCGTAATTTTTACAGTGTTTCCATTTCGGGATACCACATTGCAGAAGCCGGTGCCAATCCTATTTCACAGCTGGCTTTTACGCTGGCCAACGGCTTCACATACGTGGAATATTACAAAGCCCGTGGCATGGACATCAACAAGTTTGCTCCCAATCTCTCTTTCTTTTTCTCCAATGGTGAAGACCCGGAATATGCCGTTATTGGCCGTGTGGCCCGGCTGATTTGGGCCAAAGCCATGAAGCTGAAATACGGCGCTAACGAAAGAGCACAGAAACTGAAATATCACATTCAGACTTCCGGTCGCTCATTGCATGCTCAGGAAATTGATTTCAACGATATCCGTACCACTTTACAAGCGTTGTATGCTATTTATGATAATTGTAACTCGCTTCATACCAATGCCTACGATGAAGCTATAACCACGCCCACCGAAGAATCTGTACGGCGTGCTATTGCTATCCAGCTCATCATAAACCACGAGTTGGGTCTGGCCAAAAATCAAAATCCACTGCAGGGTTCTTTTATTATTGAAGAGCTTACCGACCTCATCGAAGAGGCTATTCTGTCGGAATTTGACCGGATTACAGAACGTGGTGGCGTGTTGGGCGCTATGGAAACTATGTACCAGCGTAGCAAAATCCAGGAAGAGTCGCTTTATTATGAAACCATGAAACACAGTGGCAAACTACCCATCGTAGGCGTGAATACTTTCCTGACAGAGAAAGGTTCACACACGGTTATTCCGGGAGAAGTTATCCGTGCCACAGAACAGGAGAAAAAATACCAAATAGATATGCTGGAGCAGTTACAGAAAACCTGGGAGAAAGAGACCAAAGCTGAATTGGAGGTTCTGCGAAAAGCGGTTATCCATAACGAAAATATTTTTGAACACCTGATGGAAGTGGCCAAGTATGCCTCCATCGGACAGATTACAAATACATTGTTTGGGGTAGGAGGGCAGTATCGTAGAAATATGTAGTGGCTCTAAGGAAATGTCATTCTCTTCGTTGTCCTTATTTTATACGCACCTGGAAAAAGGAATGGCTTCTGATAGATATGATGTGGTTTGAAATGATTTCTTTTAGTACTTTTAACCACTGAAAAAAATGAACACCATGCTTACAAAATGTATTCTGATTATTTATCCGGAAGTTCACGAGACAAAAGTGGCCATTTTCCGGAATAATGATCCCGTTTTTCTAAAAACTATCCGGCATACCGATGCGGATCTCTTACAATTTAAGTCTATTCCCGAACAAACCGAATTCCGGAAAAAATGTATTCTGGATGAGCTGAGTCGTAACGATCTTGAGCTTAATAATATTGAGATTATTATGGGGCGTAGTGGTATGGTCAAGCCGGTTTCACAGGGAGTTTACGAAATCAACAAAGCCATGGTGCACGACCTGACCGTGGGTGTCATGGGAATGCACGAAACCAACCTCGGGGGACTGATTGCACAAGCCATTGCCAAAGAATGGGGTAAAAAAGCTTACATGGCCAACCCCGTGGTGGTGGACGAACTCTCTGATGTGGCACGTGTTACCGGCCATCCCCTGTTTGAAAGGAAATCTATTTTCCATGCTCTCAACCACAAACATGTAGCCTGTAAATATGCCAAAACTATCAACAAAAGTTACCATGATCTAAACCTGATTATCTGCCATATTGGTAGCGGTGGCATTTCCATTGGTGCGCATCAACATGGCCTTGTGGTGGATGTAAACCAGGCTTTTGATGGTGGTGGTCCTTTCTCGGTACGCCGAACCGGAACACTTCCTGTGGGGCAGCTTGTACACTATTGTTTCAACAGCGGACATACCGAAGCAGAGATTATGGAGATGGTCACAGCCAAAGGCGGTTATTATGCCTATCTCGGTACCGACAATATTGAAAAAATCAACAGGCTGCTTGCCGAAGGTGACGAAAAAGCCACCTTTATTTCCAATGCGCTGGCTTATGCCGTAGCCAAAGAGATTGCTTCGCATTATGCCACTCTTGAAGGTAAAGTGGATGCCATTATCCTTACCGGGATGATTTTTGACAGTGATACTTTTCTCGAAAACGTAAAACGCCGTATTGGTGGTATTGCTCCCATAGCCCTTTACCCATCGGTAAACGATTTTGAAGCACTTGCCCGCTATGGCATTATGATTTTGAAAGGGGAAGTGCGGGTGAAAGAATATGAATAACTTATTTCCGGAAATGGCCAGACAACGGCACCGCATCTCCCAGCGGTAATGTATCCGATTTAATAATTCTCCAGAAATTAGCCGATCCCGGGCCGCGGTCGGTATTCGTGAGTACAATCAGGGTTTTGTGATGTTTCATGTCGCGGATGTTAAAAGAGCGGAAACCTTTCCACCAGCCGAAATGATACACGGTGCTGTCCATACCACCGCGGATACGCCATCCGAAACCGTAATTGTCGCGTCGCCGCCAGTAGTGCGGGCTTCCGGGAACAAAAGCTTCCCGTAAAACAGAATCGGGCAGTAGCGTGAACTCATCCCATGAACGGTCAAACTTATAAAGGTCGCCCACGGAGCAATAGACATTTTTGTCGCCAAGCACCGCATCCAGATAATCGTCGGGCATTTTACGCCATCGCCAGCCTCGGCGGTAATATCCGGGTACCCCACGGTTTATATACAATGGTACCTCCGAATCATGGCGCATGTTATAAACAAAGGAAGAGTCCATACCCAGCGGCTCAAAAATATTCTTCCGGATAAAATCTTCAAAATGTTCACCCGTTACCGCCTCCACAACATTGGCCAGCAGGGCATAATTGGTGTTGCAATAGTGAAAACCCGTATTAGGATGGAAATAAATATCCGGTTTATATTCCTCCAGTAATTTCAGCATGGCAATATTGCTCATGGGAACTCTTTTATTTTTCCACTCCTTTTGCGCAAGGCTCATGTAACGCGGCAGCCCCGACCGGTGGTTCATAAGCAATCGCAGTGTAATGCCTTCATAAGGGAATCTTGGGAGATATTTCCGGATATCCGTGTCGTAGTCCACTTTTCCCTGATCTTTTAACATCATAATAGCCATTGCTGAAAACATTTTTGAACCCGAAGCCAGCTGAAAAGCATCGCCTGTCTGTAATGGGTCTCTGTGGCGTCGCACATTGCGGTAACCATAAGCTTTTTCAAGAATGATCCTGCCCTTTTCGGCATAAAGGACCACCCCATTAAAGCCGGTCAGTTTTCGCAGGCGCCGAAAAGTCTTATCCAGCTCACGGGCTTTAATGGCGATAATCAAGCTGTCCCGCGAAATGTAAGGAACCACAAATTGGGTTGAATCGGCGGCTGTTTTCTTCCTTTGCTTTGTATCTTTCTGATGCCCACACGAAGCCGACAACAGCAAGACAATCCCCAGAATAAAATAACCGAAAAGGCTTAATGTTTTTCTCATTAGGAGTGCAAAACTAAAAAAAACAGCCGTTGTTACTGCTGTTTTCAAAACGATTTTTAGGATAGCCTGTTAGAACTCATTCTCCGATTTAGGATAAGTCCGGCTGTTGGTTTCTCAAGTGTGTTATGCAAGTATTTGTTATTCTGTAATATACTCTTTATGGTACATGTTTTGTTTTATAAATAATCGAACTAATGAGTAGAGAAATGATTTTTTATGTCTTACTTATTTATATTTTACTTCTGCTATTTTCTTTAGTATTCTTTTTTGTAAAAAAATTCGACATCAGCCCGTTTCAGATGGCTTTTGCCTTACCACAAAAGAAATCGTTTAGGCTTTTCTTTCCCGAAAAAGTTAGAGTTTCTCGTTTTATTACACTTTACGAGTGTCCGGAATGTGGGTATAAAAGTATGGAAAAATCAAAAGTTTGTCCTCACTGTAAGATGGAGGGAAAAGAAACGCCGTTGGTTGCGAACACCATCCCTTTTAGGGGTGATTTCCAATAAATAAATAAGCACAGGATCCCTTTTTACACACTTTCCTTTTATCATTACCTTATCTGTTTCACATTATTTAAAATTGCAGGATACAATCAGGTTTCACAGGTTTTCTAACTTTGCAGTTGACAATTTAAAAGTTGTGTATGCAGAAATATGACGAAAATGCCTTTCCGAATGGCGTGCTGGAAAAGGAGTTAAAATATCTTAGGCTACTGGCTGACCGCTTTAATAATATCCAGGATGCAAGTACGGAAATCATTAATCTTGAGGCTATTCTGAACCTTCCCAAGGGGACGGAACATTTCCTGAGCGACATACATGGTGAGTATGATACATTCAGCCATGTGCTGGCTAATGCCTCTGGTGTGGTACGCAAGAAGATTGAAGATGTCTTTGGGAAAACCTTACGTGAAAAGGACAAACGCCTCCTCGCCACACTAATTTATTATCCTGAAGAAAAGCTGGATCTTGTTTTAAAAGAAGAAGAGGATCCGGACGAATGGTTTGGCATTATTTTGCAGCGTCTGACAAAAGTTGCCCGGGCAGCAGCTTCTAAATATACCCGCTCGAAAGTTCGAAAAGCTATGCCTCCTTCGTTTTCATATATTATTGTGGAACTTCTCAACGAAGGCGGGGAAGACAAAGAGGAGTATTTTGAAGGTATTATCAATACTATTATTGAGATTAACCGTGCCGAATCTTTTATTGTGGCTATCTGTAAGTTTATACAGCAGCTGCTCATCGACCGCTTGCATATTATAGGCGATATTTATGACCGGGGACCTTACGCTGAAAAGGTAATGGATCGCCTGTTGAATTATCACTCGGTGGACATCCAGTGGGGAAACCATGATATCCTTTGGATGGGTGCAGCATCAGGAAATTATGCGCTGATTGCCAATATGATACGGATTTCCTTGCGCTACCATAATCTGGGTACACTGGAAGATGCTTATGGTATCAACCTGCTGCCGCTGGCTACCTTTGCCATGAAGGCTTATGGGAACGATGCGTGTACTCTCTTTGGCTCCAGAGCTGAAACAGATGGAAAAGATGGAGGGATATCAAAGCAAATGCACAAAGCCATTACGATTATCCAGTTTAAGCTGGAAGGGCAGGTTGTGAAGCGTAACCCGCATTACCAAATGGAAGATCGCTTACTTCTGGATAAAATAGACTATGAAAAAGGAACTATCCGCATAAACGGGAAGACGTACACTTTACTGGATAAGAACTTTCCCACCATTGATCCGGCAGATCCCTATACACTTTCGGCGGATGAACAGGAGGTGATGGAAAAGCTGGGCAACAGCATCAAAAACAGCCTGCGCCTGCAAAATCATATTGAGTTTCTGTTCCTTCATGGCAGCATGTACCTGACTTTTAATGCTAACCTTTTGTATCACGGCTGTATTCC
>CAYYOW010000032.1:0-21995 GCA_964473395.1 uncultured Lentimicrobiaceae bacterium
TTCATTGCTGTTGTTAATAATCGAAATATATTCCTCTCGTTCCTTTTCTTTAATGGTGCCATCGGCCAGCAGGTTGCTAAAGCCTACAATAGCATTTAGTGGCGTGCGAATTTCGTGCGACATGTTGGCAAGGAAAGATGATTTGAGTTTGTCAGCTGTTTTTGCCTTTTTGTATTGCGTAAGATAAGACATTTTGGCAATAGACATTAAGACATATGCCGTCGCACCAAACAAAAGTACGGCTGAATAAAAATCCAGCATTCTTACGTTGTCAGAGGGATATTGTCCGAGTGCGTTCGGATGGGTGTATTCATAAAAGAATAAAACCAAAATATTGATAATGAGAATTATACTTAGGAAAAGTAATTGTTTCCCATTTAGCATAAATATCAAATAACTATACAATAAAATTAGAAGAAAGAACCAGGGTCCGCGGTCACCGTAGTTGTAACGCCAGACAAGGTTGATCAAAAATAGTGTTGAGAAAATAAATAACCATTTGGCAAAAGTAATATGATAATCTCTTTTTGCCATAATGTAAACAATAGTAAAAATGATAACACCTGCAAGCGGTACCGCAATTAGAATCCTGTTGAATCCCATTATTATGTTAAGGAGTATGGAAACGGTGGAGAAAAATATTCCCATCAGACTCAGGGGCAAAAGAAACTGCTTCTCAAAATCAAACCACTCTTCAGACTTAATCTGATTTTTCCACAAGTTATCACTAAAAATATTCATGTTAAGTTATTTTTACCTAAAATTAATAAATTACTTCAATATGAAAGTCATACTGAAATAAAAAGCAGTAATGGAATAACGAAAATCCTTGTATGCGATATCAAAAGAAAAACACGAAACATGAAAGTTTTTCTGATTTAAGCTTACTTCTCAGCAAATTTAATATTTTTTCAGTAGAGTATGAACTGTTCAATAAAAAAACCGTCAGGCCTGTAAGCGGGATTCTGTTCCCTTTCCCGATAGCTGTCGGGTGGGCTTCTATCATTTATCTTGATTACAGGTCACCCTGTAATTCCAGCGGCCTACCCACCGGCATCGGACGGGTCGTCCTTATCTCGTCTCGCCTTAGGCAAGACGAGTGTGCCGGAATATTTGGCCTTGCAACCCATAAGGTTTACCCCGGCAGACTGTCACCAGCCTGTCGCGTAGGCTCTTACCCCACGTTTTCACCCTTGCCTGCCGAAAGCTATAGCGAAGGCAGGCTTGCCTGCCCTCTGGCTCCGACATAAGCGGTTATTTTCTGTGGCACTCGCTGTTCCTTCCGCCTCGTCTCGCCTTAGGCGAAACGAGGACGAAAGGCCCTTCCCGTTAGGAAGTATGGTACCCTGTGTTGTCCCGACTTTCCTCCTCGCCTGAGGCGAGACGATAGAACAGCCTGACGGTTTCGTTTGCAAAATTACAGTTTTTCGCTGTACATAATGATGTATCCGTATATAATCTTAGAAAATCCTTTTCAAGAATCGAACCAAATTAACTTCGAAATGTTTACTTTTGTCCAAAAATATTTTGTTATGGTACAATATTGTGGTTTTATCGGTACACCGGAAGTCATTTTGATTTTTGTGGCTGTTCTTTTGCTTTTTGGTGGAAAAAAAATTCCTGAATTAGCAAAAGGCTTAGGAAAAGGGATGAAAGAGTTTAAAAAGGCAGTAGATGAAGAGGGCCTTGCCAGTGATTTGAAAGATGTTGCATCGAACATCAATGATTTTAAACATGATGTTGAAAAAATTAACCCTAAGAATCTGCTGAAAACTGATCCTAATACTAAGAGTCGTAAAAAATGAGGATTTCTTTGAAGCACCCATAAAATTTGAATGACTTAACGACAGGCAAAGAGGGGAAGCTGATATTACATTTTGCGTTACCCATGCTGGCGGGAAATGTCTTCCAACAGCTTTACAATGTAGTGGACAGCATTGTGGTGGGGAGGGCTATCGGAAAAGAAGCACTTGCAGCTGTTGGTGCTAATTTCCCTTTTATCTTTGCCCTTATCTCTTTTGTTGTGGGCATTGCCATTGGCTCTACCGTCATTATCTCTCAATATTTTGGTGCGAAAAAGATGGAGCAGGTTAAACGTGCCATTGATACGCTTTACATTTTCATGTTTTTTGCCGCCATTGCAATAACCACGCTGGGCATCCTTTTTGCCAAAGATATCTTCCAGCTTATCGATCTCCCCGCTGATGTTCTCCCCGAAGCTGTTCAATATTTTAAAGTCTATGCGCTTGGGTTCATTTTCTTTTTCGGATTTCAGGGCACCAGTGCTATCATGCGTGGGCTGGGTGACTCCAAAACACCCTTTTATTTTCTCGGCGGTTCCACGCTGATGAACATCGCTTTGGATTTGATTTTTGTCCTGATTTTCCACTGGGGCATAAAAGGTGTTGCTGCTGCCACCGTTATCTCGCAGGCTGCGGCCTTTTTCGCTATCATCTTTTATATGAATCGTTACCATAAGTTCCTTGATTTTCATCCCCTGCGTATGCGATTCGACAAAATCATTTTTAGAAAAAGTTTAAAAATAGGCTTACCAACTGGATTCCAGCAAACCTTTGTAGCATTGGGTTTTATGGCCCTATTCCGTATTGTAAATATGTTCGGAACATCTACTATTGCCGCATACAGCGTTGCTATCCGTATCGATTCGTTTGCCGCTATGCCTGCCATGAACTTTTCAGCTGCACTTGCTACTTTTGTGGGACAAAATATCGGAGCCGGTAAAATGGAACGCATTCATAAAGGTCTTGTTGCTACCCTGTTGATGGCAAATATAGTAGCTGTCGTTATTTCTGTTCTGGCCCTGCTGTTTGCCGAACCGCTCATGCAGATTTTTACCAAAGATGCGGGAGTTGTTGAAATTGGAAAGCACTACCTGCTTATCGTCCCGCTTTTCTACATGGTTTTTGCTACCATGTTTTCCATAAACGGTGTTATGCGCGGAGCCGGCGATACCATGGTTCCCATGTTTATCTCTATTATTTCGTTATGGTTTGTACGAATTCCGGTTTCCTGGTTCCTCTCTTTAAAATTTGGCGCTATCGGTATCTGGTGGGGCATTCCCGTTGCCTGGTTTGTGGGGCTTATGCTTGCTTTTACTTATTATAAAACAGGCCGATGGAAAACCAAATCTGTGATAAAAGGGGGAGTATAAAAAATTGCCCAATTATTTTACTGTTGTAGTAAAGTCAGAACCATGTATTTATAGCTGATTGAAAGCGGCTGCATTTCTCCGGGAATTTCATTTTGAACAATCTTTTGTTAGGTTTGCAGTTATTATCTTATTTAAATATATAGATTTTAAAGAAATTTTATGAAAAGCAGAAAGATTCAGTTCGCAACAGCTTTTATTATTATATGGGCGTTGTTGTGGATGGGGAGTTGTACCCATAAGCCGGGAGTATATTACGATAACACACCGAAAGTGAGTAATAACTGTTCAGCAGATACGGTTTATTTCCAAAACGATATTCAACCTCTGCTCAATTCCACCTGTGCCTTAACTGGTTGTCACGATGCTGTTACTGGCAAAGAAGGTCTCGTTCTGACCGATTACGCTGCTGTAATGAAAACCGGAGGTATTAATCTGCAAAATCCAGCTGAAAGCAAGATTTACCGTGTGTTAAGCAAAAGCGGGGACGACGTAATGCCACCTCAGCCTGCCTCACCGTGGAGCAGCACTCAGCAAGCATCCCTGCTAACCTGGATAAGCCAGGGAGCATTGAACAATGCCTGTGCAGATACGCTTTGCGACACTACACAAGTTACTTTTGCAGCCAGTGTTAAGCCGATTTTCCAAAAATATTGTTATGGTTGTCACAATAGTTCCAATTTATCGGGTGGCATTGATTTAACCAACTTTAGCCAATTATCCCTTCTTATCAGTAATGGCTCTCTGCTGGGTTCCATTCGCCATGATGCCGGTTTTATCCCCATGCCAGTGGGCGGCAACAAGCTGAGCAACTGCGAAATCGAAACGATTGCCATCTGGGCACGAGATACAACTCTTACGGGTAGTGGTGGCATTCCTACTATTGCCTGCGCGCCTGATACGGTTTACTTTCAAAACAAAATTCTCCCACTTGTTCAATCTAATTGCGCCATTACCGGTTGCCACGATGCCGCAACACGGGCAGAGGGTATCCAGCTGACGGATTACACCTCCATTACAAATACGGGCGGTGTGGTGGCCGGGAGCCCTAACAGTAGTAAGCTTTATACCATCCTTTCAACCAGTGGTAGTGATAAATCAGGCAATGCTGTGCAAGGGGTTCTGGATGGTATTATGCCTCCACCACCACGAGCTGCTCTCAGTATAGACCAAAAAGATCTTTTGAAAAACTGGATATTGCAAGGTGCGAATAATAATTATTGTGATGCTGCCTGTGATACAACCAATGTTAGTTTCAAAAATAACATTTTTCCTACCGTGGAAACATACTGCCTCGGATGTCACAATGGCACCAGCCCGGGTGGAGGTATTTATCTGAGAAATTATAACGACCTCGTTGCTGTGGCAAAAAACGGTAAACTTTGGGGAAGTATTAACTATGTAACCGGTTACTCGCCCATGCCGAAAAATTCCTATAAATTATCAGGCTGTACATTAGCAACCTTTAAAATCTGGATAAACAATGGAACACCAAATAATTAAAAAAGGACTATTACTGGTAGTGTTTCTGGGGATTCTAACTCTCTCCTCCTGTTATAACGACAACTATCAGACCTTGTACCCTTCCGGCACTTGTAATACCTCACAAGTTACATATTCCAATGATGTGTGGCCGGTTATCAACGCACAATGCACCAGCTGCCATAGCGGGGCAACGCCTTATGGAAACATTTCTCTGGAAAATTATAACCAGGTGGTAGCTATGGCAAAGAATGGGAAGCTTCTGGGGAGTGTTCGCTACGATGCTGGCTATTCTCCCATGCCCAAAGGTGGTGCAAAACTGAATAGTTGTGACATTGCCAAAATAGAAAAGTGGGTTAAAGATGGAACCCCGAATAACTAAAACGCTTAATAAAATACGTTCCAAAAAGATGAAAAAAGTTATCAAAATTACCGGTGTACTGTTTCTGGCTACCGTTTTGGCAGCGGCTTATGTCTGGTTCTTTGTTTACAACAAACCCCATCGCGATTTTGAAAAAGCAAAGCCGGTAATTGTCGAAAGCGCACGGCAGACATATCAAAATTTTAAGGCAAACCCCAGAGCTGCTGAAGCAGGAAAGGTTATTGAAATACACGGTATCCCTTCGGGAATCGAACATTCCGATTCGCTTGTGGTTGTGGTCTTTGCTTTTCAAAAAGGGATGTTTGGAAATGAAGGTGTTCGCTGTACTATGCTACCCGATTACCAGAAAGAAGCATCGAAATTGTCCATCCGCGACACCGTCTATATCAAAGGCTTTTGCTCCGGATATAACAGCACGGATGTTGTTCTCGAAGATTGTTCAATAATTCACAAGTAAAAAATTATTAAATCATGAAAAAAATTATTCTTTTTGTTTTTATCCTGCTGACAGTCAACACATCTTTTGCTCAGCGTTACCTCTCCAAAACTGGCAGTGTGAGTTTTTATTCGGATGCGCCTCTGGAGAAGATAGAAGCTCAAAATCATCAGGTTAACTGTGCCCTGGACACTAAATCAGGTTTTTTTGTAGTGAAAATTTTGATGCGCTCTTTCATTTTTGAGAAAGCCCTTATGCAGGAGCACTTCAACGAAGATTATGTGGAAAGTGATAAATTTCCCAATGCTTTCTTTAAGGGGAAAATTATTAACCTGAAAGATATTGATTTCTCTAAACCAGGTATCTATCCCGCTGTGATTGAAGGACAGATGACCATCCATGGGGTCACACAGAACGTAAAAGCAAAGGGAACTTTCACCATCTCGAAAAAAGGAATCTTAGCCCAGGCCAAATTCCCTCTGAAAATCAAGAATTACGGTATTTCTATCCCTGATGTTGTAGCTGGTAAAATTGCTGAAAATATGGAAATAACTACCGACATTCTTCTAAGACCTTTGAAATAATTGTTTTGAAATGGACATGAATACAGATAGCCGGATGACCCTTGCGGTGAAATGATTAAATTTTCTATGTAAGAATAAGGTGGTTTAATGGGAACCAGTCTTAGGTGGGCTATTTTCTTTATTCCCAAATAAATAAAAAAATTAAAGCACATGAAAAAAATAGGAATTTCTATTATTCTGACCCTTCTGTTTACAGCACAACTTTATGCGCAGGATAATTTAATGAATTTGTTTGATGAAACACCTCAAACTGTTTATACGGAAGCTACCTTCAAAATAACACGTATAGTGTTGGGGCAATCCACAGTAAATCCGGGTAAGGGGAATCTTATATTTGTCATACAACATCATTTCGGCTATGTAAATCAGGGCGCTTACGAGCTTTTTGGCCTGGACCAGGCAACCATTAGGCTGGGATTTGAATACGGTCTAACCAACTGGCTTATGATAGGTGTCGGAAGAAGTGCGTACGGGAAAACCTATGATGGAAACATGAAGATAAAAATATTGCGGCAGAGCACCGGCAAGAGGGTGATGCCTGTTTCCGTAAGCTATTTTGGATCTGTGGGTATTAATTCGTTGAAACAACCGGATAAAACCATTAATTATTATTTTACAAATCGTTTGACCTACCTGAATCAGATCTTAATCGCCCGTAAGTTTAACCAGAGAATCTCTTTGCAGCTTTCGCCCAGCCTTGTTCACCGTAACCTGGTGGAAACGCCGCTGGACGATAACAATATCTGGGCTTTGGGTGCCGGGGGACGTTTCTTACTGTCTAAACATACCAGTATAGATGCAGAATATTTTTATGTGTTATCGAAAAAAACGGCTGCCAACCTCCACAATAGCTTTTCTGTTGGCTTTAATATAGAAACCGGTGGACATGTATTTCAGCTGTATGTTTCTAATTCTCAGGGAATTATAGGGCAAAATTTTATACCTGGAAGTGTCGGAAACTGGCTTAAGGGAGATGTCCTAATCGGATTTAACATCACCCGGACTTTTGTATTGAAAAAGCCCAAAGGTTTTCGAAGATAGCTCTTTTGCCCGAATGAAAACTATAGTTTACAAAATCTTCCAATAGATAAGCGAACAACCTGTAACCTTTACTGTATCTTTACGTCATAACTACATACATAAATTAAAATAGTTATGAAAAAGACAAATACTTTCTCAGCACGACTACTGTCGTTCATTTTTATTCTGCTTTTTACAGGTTCACTTCAGGCTCAGATTCGTGGTAACGGTGTTATTGAAGAGCAAACGAGAGCCCTCAGTGGCTTTAATGCTATCTCCTCCACTGGTTCCGTAGATGTATTTGTGAAACAAGGCAATAGCTATTCGGTGGTGGTCCGTGCCGATGGCAACCTGTTGAACTACATTAAGACCGAAGTCAGAAACAACACATTGATTATTTCAGTTACCAGAAATATCTGGCATGCCAAAACGCTGGAAGTACACATTACTATGAAGGCCTTGCAAAAGGTTGCGATGTCCGGCTCTGGCGATTTTTATTGCAATTCGCCTTTTCCTGTGCAGAATCTGCAATTTATTCTGTCCGGTTCTGGTGATGCGAAAGCTGTTTTGGTAGCAAAAAATGTTCACATCAAAGTGAGAGGTTCGGGTGATATTGAGGTAAGCGGTATTCGTGGAACCCTTGGAATTGATGTAACCGGTTCGGGCGATGTAGAAGCCTATGGGCTGCAACTGGAGACTTGTTCTCTAAACGTGTTAGGCTCAGGTGATGTGAAACTTAAAGGCCGAACGGCACAGCTGATTGCCAGAGTTTTAGGTTCTGGTGATTTAGAAGCCGGTGGGCTGTCAGCTGTCAGTGTCAAGGTAAGTAATACCGGTTCCGGCGACATGACTATCCATGCTATTAACGTGCTGGAAGCGACTCTTGCCGGCTCCGGCGATTTGGGCTACACCGGTAACCCGACTATTTTGAAAGTTAGTGCTTCCGGCTCCGGCGATGTTTACAAAAAATAACCGACATTATTTTCTCTGCCATTGTTGCAGCAAGATGCCCCCGACGATGAAAGCAAGGCCAACCAGGGTATAATTATGAATATTTTCGCCCACGGTATGGCTTATCCAGAACAGACCGAGAAAAGGGGAGAGATAAATCAGGTTGCTCACTTTAGCTGTATCGGCAGAATAATTCAGGGCTTTCAGCCAAATGACAAAAGTGAGGCTCATCTCAAATGTCCCGATGTAAAGGCTCCCAATAAACCCTGACAAGGATGGGATAACCGGCCAGTGTCCGCGAACTGCAAAATAGATTATCAGGAAAACAAGTCCAAAAAGCATGTTCAACAGGATTTTACCGGTCTCTTCCCTCGGATCTTTCATATTCATAATCCAGTAAGCTGCCCAAAAAAAAGCGCTACCCACTGCCAGCACCACGCCCAGCGGATGTGAGAACCTTAGTGAAAACGGATGCCCACCGGTGCTGATAATTAGTATCCCAAAGAAGCTGACGAAGATTGCCACCATGGCATGTGCCTTAATTTTCTGTCCGAGAAACAGAATAGAAAATAATACCAACACGATAGGCCAGATGTAATTGAGAGTGCCGGCTTCCTGAGCTTCGAGAAGGTTATATGCTTTGAGTAAAACAAGGTAATAGAGAAATGGATTGATGAAACCCATGAGTGCTGACATCAACCATGCTTTTCGCGAAAGCGAGCGAAAACGTAACGGGCTTTTCCCTGCGCGGTTCATTATACCCAAAACAACAATACCACTTACCACCGCCCAAAACAGTAGGTTTTCAACATCGAGATAACGCAGGGTTATCTTAAAAGCAGAGCTGATGGTTGACCAAATGAGTACGGCCAACAAAGCAAAAAGATATGCTTTACGCTGTGATTGGGAAATTAACATGTTTCAAAAGTAAAAAATATCAATAGCTTAAAGCAAAGGGCTCTTTAGTTATCCCGTATCGTTATCGCTTTCCTGCGGCTAAACAGCTGAAAAACAATAAGGAACAATGTTGCTACTAAAATAGAGGCAATACTTAATTCCGGCATAAGATTACCCGTGGCAAGTAAAATACTTACGTAGCCGACCCCCGAAATAAAGCTGGCAAGGGCTGCTGTATTTGAAATTTTAAAGTGAAACGAAGCAAGGGCAGCCGGAATAATTGTAAATCCCACACCGGTAATAAACAGAATGACATTAATAATACTTCGGAAATAAAAAGCAAAAGCAAACCCCAGAAATGAAAAAAGGACAATAAAAATTTTAGTTTGCATTTTCAGGTTGTGTTGGGTAACTTCTTTTTTAGAAAAATGAGAAATATAATCTTTTGCCATGCTGGAAGCCAGGACAAAAATAATGGTATCGGCTGAGCTCATAATTGCAGCAAACAGCAATACCAGCCCGGCACCGATAAATTTTTCCGGTACAAGTATTTTCAGTCCTTCGGCAAAAGCGTTGCGTGGGGCAATACCCGGAACCTGATAATGGGCCGAAAGCCCCACAATGGTAATGGCAAAACCGGTGATGAGTACCAGGATCGCCGAGGCAATGAATCCTTTCTTTACTACTTTGTTACTTTTAGCGGCGTAAACCCGCTGCCAGTATTCAGCTGACTGAAAGATGATAAGAATACCGAAAAAGATAAAAGCAATGGTCATTGAAACACTCATGTCAGAGAAGTCTGTCATCTCTTTGGAAAAATGATGATTGCCTTTAACCAAAACATAAGCCAGCAGGATAAACAAGATAAACATGATGATATACTGAAAAACATCTGTTTTCACCACCGATTTAAATCCTCCTGCAAAAAGGTAAATGGTAATGACTGCGGCGGAAGCCATAAGTGCGGTTTCGTAACTCCAACCACTAATATTCGACAGAATACTGCTGCCGGCGATAAACTGGTTCAGCAACATGCCGAAATAAACGACAAACAAAATCAAAGCCGAAACTACACCCGTTTTCTTGTCATATTTAAAGTAAAACCAGTCGGAAAGAGTCAGGAACTGTTTTTCCGTACTGAACTTGCGGAGTTTGAGTGCATAGGGGATAAAAATTAGAAAGCCTGCTGCTGTTCCCACAAATACAGCAATGGCTGAAATTCCAAATTTATATACATAAGCTGAGTAAGCTACAATGGCGGCGCCTCCGATATAACTTGCCACCACGGTTGATACAAATCCGAACAACCCTATTTTCCTCCCGGCAATCAGATAATCTTCGTCTTTGTTACCACGTGTACTAACCAGCCCAATGATAATACATACCAGAGCATAGGCTATCAGCATCATTAAATTCCAAAAAGATAATCTCATGGGGTTAAATTGTAAACATCTGTAGCAAAGATATAAAAAAACAAGCTCTTTCTTTTGCCGTGTATAGCTACGAAATTATTAATGTGTTCTATATGGCTTAAGCAGTTTTATGATAATTCGCTAAATTAGATTTGTTATAAATTAACTATGCAATCTGTAAATGTTTGAAAAATAATGTAAATTATAAAAAAAATGTTTTAGGTTTGAGCCGTAATTATTCATTAAAATTTATAAGAGAAGAAAGGATTAACAACTTTTATTTAAGCAGACTAGTACTTTTGTAGCTATCATCCCTGCGGGAAAGGGCAGTAGACAGAAGCAAGACAGCCTTATAAAGACCGCCTTCAGCAAACAGGAGAATCCGCACTGAAAATAGCCTGGCATTTGCCTAAATTAAAGCTAATTATCAGTATATTTATTTTTTTGTACACAAAGTGAAGGTTAAAGGATACCTTATATAAACTGATTTATTAATTAAAACGAGTTAATCATGAGAAGATTTACTGCACTGTTTGCAGCATTGTTTATTGCTGCGGGACTGCTCGCCCAAAACGTTATCCCGGGCGGCACGGAAACTATTAAATTAAAAGGATTTATCAGTTTCACAACTTTTATGCAGGATCAGGCATTTAAGTTTGGAAACGGACAAAATGCGGAGTGGGCTAACCCCCCGGTGTACAACACCAACAAATGGTTTAATGGTTTCGATGTAAGAAATACCCGTCTTACACTGGTGTTTAACGGTCATAAAAAAAAGACTCAGAAATGGAAATTCGGTGGCGTTATGGAGGTGGACTTTTTCGGAGGTCATGTTGGATCTTCCTTGTTTGCTGCACAAATGCCTATGCTGAGACTTCGGTTGGCCTATATGGATTTAATTCATGACAACATCAGAATTCGTTTTGGACAGGCCTGGACTCCTATGTTTGGAAATGTCCCTGTTTCGTTGTCGCACATTGCCTTCCCTCTGGGCTATGGAAGTGCGGGTTTTGTAGGCTGGCGGTTTCCTGGTATCTATACGTATTGGGGACTTAATGGTAAGGAGAGTCCCGTTAAGATTCGTATGGACTTTGCTGTTTTTGCAGGTTCATGGAACGGACCAGGTTCTAATACCGACTTCCTGAACGGAGGCAACTTTGGTTCTCCGCAAACTGAGTTGAAATTCAATTTTATTGCCAAAAAATGGAGTGCTTACGTAGTGGGTCATGCCGACAAAAAGAATCTGGCACCGGTAAATATCAATAACAAAAGCCTTAAACTCACCGGCCTTGCTGCCGAAGTAGGGGCTAAATATCACTCAGGTGGTTTTCTTTTTCAAGGTAATCTTTATACCGGAAAAAATATAGGGCAACAGTTTGGTGCTATCACTCAGGTACAGGATACAGCTCTCGATCTTCATTCCACCGGCGGATGGTTACAGATAGGATACGTCTTTGCCAAAAAATTTGGAGTTTATGCATTCTATGGTTCCGAAAAAGTAAACCATAAAGATGCTTTGGCTGCTTTCTCAAATCCGAGAACCGGCCATGATCTGTACGACTTCATGTTGAAATATAATCTGCGCAAAGCAGCTATCGGCATCGAATGGTTACACAGTAGCCTTACCTACGGTAAAACAGACTCGAATATCCAGGGAAATCAGATATCACTGAGCGCCCTGTACAAGTTTTAATACTTTAACAAACTAAAAATTATTAGAAATGGAATCAATATTAATAATGGTACTGGTATTTGCAGGTTATCTTGTTATGTACCAGTTTTATGGTAAATTTATTGGGAATAAAATATTTAAACTTAACGACAACAACAAAGTTCCTTCTGTTGAGTTCGAGGATGGGGTGGATTATGTCCCTACCAAAAAAGAGGTAATCTTCGGACACCACTTTGCTTCTATTGCAGGTACCGGCCCTATTGTAGGCCCCGCTATTGCTGTTATCTGGGGATGGCTCCCTGCGCTGATATGGGTCTTTGTAGGCTCCATTGTTATGGGAGCAGCTCACGATTTAGGGACTCTCATTATCTCCATGAGAAATGAAGGGAAATCTATTTCGGAATACACCGGAAAGTATATCAACACCCGGACAAAATACTTTTTCTTTTTTATAGTATTCTTAGAGCTGTGGATTGTTGTGGCTATTTTCGGTTTGGTTATCGCTATCCTTTTTAAAATGTATCCTCAGTCTGTAATACCTGTGTGGCTCGAAATACCCATTGCTGTTTATTTGGGCTATCTGGTTTATAAGAAGGGGGCAAACTTGTTGGTGTGGTCTATTATCGCAGTGGTAGTCATGTACTTAACCATAGTTCTTGGGGCTTATGTTCCTTTGCAAATGCCGGTGGTATTTGGGCTTTCCCCCATTGCAATATGGTCTATTATTTTGTTGATTTACGCTTTTATAGCATCTGTTCTGCCGGTAACCACATTGTTGCAGCCACGCGATTACATTAATTCTCACGAACTGATAGTTGCACTCTCCCTGCTTGTGCTCGGGGTTATTTTTGCCGGAGTATCAGGACACTTGCATGTTGTGGCTCCTGCTGTCAGGCTTCATCCTACAGGATCACCCTCCATGTGGCCATTCCTGTTTATCACCATCGCCTGTGGAGCCATCTCAGGTTTTCACTCCCTTGTTTCATCCGGTACTTCAGCCAAACAGATTAGAAGAGAATCTGACTCCCTTTTTGTAGGATATGGCTCCATGCTTATGGAAGGAGCACTCGCTACTTTGGTGATTATTGCAACTACTGCCGGAATTGGTATGGGGTTTATTCAAAACGGACATGTTTTAACGGGAGTTACTGCGTGGACACACCACTACTCTTCTTGGGCCGCCGCGGGCGGATTAAGTTCCAAAGTAGGCGCTTTTGTAGAAGGGTCGGCCAATATGATTGAAGCTTTGGGCATTCCGAAAACCATTGCCATGACTATCATGGGCGTATTTGTGGCATCTTTTGCCGGAACTACTATGGATACTGCTACCCGTGTTCAGAGATATCTGCTTACTGAGACTTTCCCGAAAACTTTCAGAAATAAATATATCTCTACCGGATTTGTTGTTGTTGCTGCCCTGTTTCTGATTTTTTCAACAGGAGCCAACGGAAAAGGAGCCCTCGCTTTGTGGCCTTTGTTTGGTGCTGTAAACCAGACGCTGGCAGCTCTGGCACTCATCGTGATTACCATCTATTTGAAAGCACGAAGCAAGCGGGGCTGGCTTATTACCGCTCTTCCTGCTGCCTTTATGCTGGTGGTTTCTCTTTGGGCAGCCGTTGACAACCAGCTGAATTTTGTAAACAAACACAACCTTTTACTTCAGGTTCTGAATGTCATCATTATTATCAGCATGATTTGGGTAACTATTGAGGGAGTCATTATATTTTTAAAAACTCCTTATTCACCAAAAATAGTAGAAGAGGAAATGAAAAATGCAGCCTGATAATAAAAGAAGTACAAATTCTTAATGTTGACACTGTCCATAAAAGTATTTCCTTTGTGAAAACTTTTATGGACAGTGTTAATTTTTTAGCCTATGGATCCCGTCAAGACGTCAAAAATTCTAAAGAGGACCTATTTCCGGCAACTATTTTTTTCTATCGTCCTTGTCGGGATAGCCTATTTGTTAAAATATCATTTTAAGCTCTCAAGTAGTGCACAATTACCGACAAAAACGGTGAGTATGGTCGTGATTGCACTTGCGGGAATTTTTGGTATCGCTCTGCCGGTATTTTACAGGAGCTATTTTGTTTATAAAATTAGAGATCAAAAGCAAATCCAGCCGGATGCTTTTATTCGCTTTGAAAGGGTATTGTTGAGCACCGCGCTGCTGACTCCCTACTTTCTTGTTATTTCTTTACTGATAAACATGTCGGAACCTGCAAACATACTCATTGCTCTTTTCGCCCTATATGCGGCCTATTATTATTACCCTTCTGCGAAGAAGGTTCGGTTTGAGATGAAAATTTTCAGGATAAAACCTAATTCAGAAAAGGAGTGATCTATGGGAGCCGAAGATTCGCTTAAAAAACTATTGGAAAGAGTAAAGCAGGGTTGGCTTTTTTATAAAGAAGCTTCTCAGAATGCTGCTGTTGAGACCCTTGAGTATGAATTGGGCGAAATGGAGAATATCTTTGGTTTGCTTGTGTTAGGTTCATTCATTGGATTTCCTGCGCCTCCCATGCAGATTACACTAGACCTGCTTCCTGAAATGGAGAAACATTTTGCCCTGATGCTCAACAAGGTGGATATGGCACAAAGTCCCATTTCAGAATTATTGTCAACATTTGATGTGATATAAACAATGAATAAAGCAACAAAAAATATCTTTTTTCTTGGGAAAGGAGGTGTAGGTAAGTCCACATCTTCTGCTTTAACAGCTTTATATTTGGCCGAAAGGGGGAAAAAAGTACAGTTGGTTTCGTTAGATCCGGCACACAATCAAAGCGATATCTTCGAGAAAAAATTCGCAGAAAGGGCTGTGAAAATAAGTGAAAACCTTTCGGTAAAAGAGGTTGAAATTGAAGTTTGGGTAAAGAAATATCTTTCCGATATTCAGTTTCAGGTAAAACGCAGCTACTCTTATCTTACCGCTTTCAATCTCGAAAATTATCTTGATATTATAAAATACTCACCCGGAATAGTTGAATACGCCCTGCTCATGGCTTACAAAAATATCCGTAAAGAGGCCAAAGGCGTGGATTACATCATTTTCGATATGCCCCCCACGGCACTTACCTTGAAGTTCCTTACGCTTCCACATCTTTCTCTCCTTTGGCTGGATAATTTGATGGATTTAAGGAACAAAATCATCGAGAAACGAAAGATTATTACAAAAGTTAAACTTGGAAAAAAGGAGATTGAGACAGACAAGATCCGTAACAAATTGAATCAGCAAATCAAAGAATATAAAGAGGTAAAAGCTGTTTTCGAGGATACTAACAAAACCTTCCTGAATCTGGTGCTGAACACAGACAAGCTCTCTTTTTCAGAATCGGAGCTGATTGTGGATAATCTGGCTAAATTCAATATTTCGATTAAAAATATTTTCCTTAACAAATGCCACAAAGACTTTGACACACAGGAAATTGTGAGGAGATATCCGGATTGTGGTTTTCAGATGTTTCCCAACAGTGAAATGCCCCTACTTGGCATCCCGGTACTAACAGATTATTTACATTCGATAAAGTCGTTTATTGAATTGTAAGCCAACACAAAGAGGAATTGTTTACTGTGCCCAGGCCGGGAAACTATCCATGTGGATATTAAAGATATGGGGTGCATAATAGTATGTAAACAGCGCAATTAAAATGGTGGCAATGATGTTCAGAACAAAACCTGTTTTGGCCATCTGTGCTACCGAAATTTTGTTGGAGCTGAAAACAATGGCGTTGGGCGGGGTAGCTACAGGAAGCATAAAGGCCATGGAAGCGGATATGGTTGCCGGAATCATAAGGAAAAGAGGATCTATTTTCAACGATACTGCTAACCCCGCAAGGATAGGTAACAAAATTTGTGTTGTGGCAGTGTTGGAGGTCAGCTCGGTCAGCATTACCATGATAAAAGAAACAGCAAGAATCACAACCAGGGGATGGGTACCCCCGATGAAACTCAAAGAATCACCAAACCAGGCCGAAAGCCCTGAATTCTTAAAACCCACGGCCAGTGCAAAGCCGCCACCAAAAAGTAAAACAATGTTCCATGGAATTCTTTTGGAGAACTCCCAGTTCATTATCGTAGTTCCTTTTTGCGATATGGATGGGATAAAATAGAGTAATACGGCCATAAAAATAGCGATGGTTCCATCGTTAAAATAATGTGGATGTGCGAATAGGCCTGACCATCCGTGGATGGTAAAATTGCCCACCCCAATATTCGAACGGGTCATCCAAAGAATAGCCATAATCATAAAATCAGCCAAAACGATCCATTCTTCAACCGCCAGCTTTCCCAGTAAATAGTATTGTTCACGAAAGCTGCGTTGGTCAATGGCATCCATTGACCCCCTTGACGGTTTGTAAAGCAAATACAAATAAATCCAAACAACCAGAAAAAGAATAACAGCCAACGGAAAGGCAAAGAAAAACCAGGAGGCAAAACTAATTTCCGGTCCTTTGGGAAACATAATGGCAAACACTTTGGTAAACATGGGGTTAGGAGGGGTGCCTACAAGTGTGGAGATACCCCCGATAGAAGCGCTGTAAGCAACGCCAAGCAACAGCCCTACAGTAAACTTGTCTGCTGATTTTTTATCCATTGTTTCGCTTAACTCTTCAATAATGGAAAGTAAAATAGGTATCATCATCATGGTGGTTGCCGTATTGGAAATCCACATGGACAAAAAAGCAGTGGCCAGCATAAAACCAAGTAGTATTTTTAACGGGCTGGTTCCGGTAAACATAAGAATACGTATGGCAATGCGCCGATGCAGGTTCCACCGTTGCATGGCAATGGCCACAATAAAACCACCCACAAAGAGGAAGATAATGTCATTGAAATAAACGGAAGAAACCGTTTTGCCATTCATAATGCCGAGCAAAGGATATAAAAATACGGGAAGCAGGGCTGTAATGCCCAGCGGAGCTACTTCGAAAACCCACCATACGGCCATGAGCATGGCTACGGCAAGTGTAGCTGTTGCTGCCGGCTTCTTTGGAACGAGATTAACAAACAAAAGAATGGCAAAAAAGATAACGAGTCCCAGCACAAAACCTGTGGGACGTATCCACTTTTTCATACTTTCAATGCGATTAGGCATGAAGTTGGTTTTTTGTCGTCGCAATGTAGTGAATTCTAGCAAAAAATCATACAATGCACTCTAATTTTAATCAAATCTAAAGTAAAGAGGTTGTATAAAGATAACTATAGGATTTTGTTATTTTTGCATCCCTTTTTTTAAGGGTTTTTTAAAAATAGTTTTAATATGAAGAAATTAGCTGTTGTTGCTTTTGGGGGAAACGCTTTGTTAAGAGCCGGCCAGAAAGGAACTATCGACGAGCAGGAAGCCAATGCTTATGATGCCGGTAAGAAATTACTGAAGCTCATGAAAAGGAAATATAACTTTGTGCTTACGCATGGTAACGGTCCGCAGGTTGGAAACATTATGCTGGCCAATGCTGCCGGCAAGCAGGTTTACGGAATCCCCGAAATGCCCATGGATGTGTGTGGCGCTTATTCTCAGGGGTTTATTGGCTATATTCTGGAGCAGCAACTTCGTAACGTTCTTATGAAAGAAGACAAAGACCGCGATATTATCACATTGATTACCCAGGTGCTGGTTGACAAAAACGATCCGGCATTTGCAAACCCTATCAAGCCGGTAGGGCCTTACTATACCAAAACTGAAGCGGAAGCTATTATGAAAACTTCCAAAGCCGTTTTCAAAGAAGATGCCCGTGGCCGCGGTTGGCGCAAAGTGGTTGCTTCCCCCAATCCCATGATGATTTTCAACCAGAAAACAATAGAAAAAATTGCCCGTGAAGGGCATATCGTAATTGCCGTGGGCGGTGGCGGAATTCCCTGTTTCTATGTGAAAGAAAACAAACTGCAGGGTATTGATGCGGTTATCGACAAAGACCTTGCCTCCTCAAGGTTGGCCGTGGGCATTAGAGCCGACAAGCTGTTTATTCTCACTGACATCCCCAAAGTATTTATTAATTTCAATACTCCTCAGCAAAAGGCTATTGACCGAATGAGCCTTACAGAAGCAAAACGCTATCTTGCTGAAGGACAGTTTGGCGAAGGAAGTATGGGGCCGAAAGTACGTGCCGCTGTTAACTTTGTAGAAAGTACGGGAAAAGATACCATTATCACCGAAACTGATTTACTCGGTGTGGATAACGGGGGTACCCGAATTACCATGGTTTAGCAGCGTTTATTTGGAAAAAGCAAAGCCCCTGCCGAAATATCCGGTAGGGGCTTTTTCATTTACGTGAGTTCGGGGTTTACAATTCTCCCGTTTTCACTACCTGTCCTTCGTATTCGCTTACGGGCAGGCAGGGACAAAGGTTCCTGTCACCAAAGGTGTCATCTATTTTCCCAATGGGTGGAAAATATTTGTCATTACGAATCCAATCCAGAGGGAAGATGGCTTTTTCACGGCTGTAAGGTAGACTGTAGTCACTGGTAACCACCATTTCGACAGTGTGAGGTGCGTTGGAGACCACATTGTTTTTGCGTTCGGCTTTTTCTTCTTCAATATCGCGGATTTCTTCGCGAATGGCTTTCATGGCTTCCACGAAACGATCCAGCGCTTCTAACGGTTCGCTTTCAGTAGGCTCTACCATAAGAGTTCCGTGTACCGGAAATGCTACGGTAGGAGCATGAAAACCGTAGTCCATTAGTCTCTTGGCAATATCAATCACCTCAATACTAGCTGTTTTGCTGAATGCATTACAGTCGAGAATCATCTCGTGTCCCACACGGCCGTTTTTGCCAATGTACAAAATTGGATAAGCCTTCTTGAGTTCATCTTTCAGATAGTTGGCGTTGAGAATAGCCATTTTTGTGGCTTCCTTCAATCCTGTTTTTCCCAGCATCTTCAGGTAGCCGTAAGAGATCAGCAGGACAAGTGCGCTGCCGTAAGGGGCAGACGAAACTGCCGTAATCCCTTTTTCGCCACCTGTTTCAACAAAAATATGTTTGGGCAGGAATAGTTTCAAATGAGCGGCTACGCCAATGGGGCCAACTCCGGGGCCACCGCCACCATGAGGAATACCAAAGGTTTTGTGCAGATTCAGGTGACAAACATCAGCACCGATAAAGCCGGGATGAGTAAGTCCTACCTGAGCGTTCATATTGGCTCCGTCCATGTAAACCTGTCCTCCATGGGAATGGATAATTTCTATAACCTCACGGATACCTTCTTCAAAAACACCATGTGTGGAAGGGTAGGTAACCATGAGTGCCCCAAGGCTGTCCTTATATTCTTCCGATTTTTGGCGCAGGTCGTCAATGTCGATGTTTCCGTTTTCGTCGGTTTTTACTACCACCACTTTAAACCCGGCCATCACTGCGCTGGCTGGATTGGTGCCGTGTGCTGAAGCCGGAATAAGGCAGATGTTACGCTGTTGCTCACCATTGTTGTGCAGGTATGCACGAATAACCATCAAACCGGAATACTCGCCGGCAGCTCCGGAGTTAGGCATAAACGACATGGCTTTGAATCCTGTTACTTCACACAATATCTCTTCCATCTCCTTAATAATATGTTGATAGCCGGCCGTTTGTTCTCCTGGGACAAAAGGATGAATATCTGTAAACTCAGGCCAGCTCACCGGTATCATCTCCGAGACGGCATTCAGTTTCATGGTACAGGAGCCCAGCGGAATCATACTCCGGTTAAGTGCCAGGTCTTTGTTTTCCAGCGATTTCAGATAACGCATCATTTGTGTTTCGGAACGGTATTTACTGAATACCGGATGTGTCATAAAATCGTTGGTGCGCAGTAGCTTTTCAGGAATTGCAACAAGCTTGTTTTGTTTCGGCTCATGGAAAGTTACCATCTGTTTGTTGTGGCCAACTGCATCAGCCAAAACTTCAATAATTTTTTCAATATCTTTGTTATTGGTGGTTTCGTCTAAGCTGATACCAATATGTTTTTCATCAGCATAGAGAAAGTTTATCTCATTTTCCAACGCTTTGGCACGTATTATATCGATGTTAACGTTGTGGGGAATTTGGAGATACAGTGTATCGAAAAAGGTACTGTTTTGGTTTTTAAAACCGTATTTCTTTAGGCTTTCAGAAAGATCTACCGCGAGTGAATGGATTCGGGAAGCTATTTCGATAAGACCATCTTTACCATGATAAATGCCATAGAATCCGGCCATAATAGCTAACAAAGCCTGCGCCGTGCAGATGTTGGAGGTAGCTTTCTCACGTTTGATGTGCTGCTCGCGGGTCTGAAGTGCCATACGCAGCGCTATTTTCCCGTTGATATCTTTGGAGACACCGATAATACGTCCGGGCATCTGCCTTTTGTAAGTTTTAGTTGTAGCAAAATAAGCAGCATGCGGTCCGCCATAACCCAGAGGTACACCAAAACGCTGTGAGGAGCCAAATACCACATCTGCACCCCATTCGCCGGGTGGCTTTAACAAGGTAAGACTCAGCAGATCGGCAGCCACTGCAAGCGGAATATTTTTTTCTTTGAGTTGTTTGACCATCTGGGTATAATCATTGACTTGCCCCTTTCGGTCAGGATATTGAATCATACATCCGAAGACATTGCCGGAGAACTCAAATTCATTTTCCGGGGAAATATGAAGCTCGATGCCGCGTGACTCTGCACGGGTTTTCAGTACTTCGATAGTCTGCGGAAAGAGCTCTTTGGAAACCAAAAAAACGTTGGCCCCGGCTTTGGCCAGTACTCTGGGACGAGCGTTGTAGAACATCTGCATGGCTTCTGCAGCAGCAGTTCCTTCGTCCAGCAGGGAAGAGTTGGCCAGAGGAAGTCCTGTCAAATCAGAAACGATGGTCTGGAAGTTTAGAAGCGCTTCGAGGCGCCCCTGGCTAATCTCAGCCTGATAAGGGGTGTAGGAGGTGTACCATCCGGGATTTTCAAACACATTGCGCAGAATGACAGCCGGCACAATGGTATTGTAATAACCCAGGCCGATGTAAGTCTTGAAAATTTTATTTTGGGTTGCAATTTGTCTGATGTGTTGCAGATAGCTATATTCATCCATGCCTTCCCCAAGGTTGAGGTCCTTTTTCAGACGAATATTGGCCGGGATGGTCTCGTCAATAAGCTGATCAACCGAAGAAAGCCCCATTTTTGTCAGCATGTGTTTTACATCCTCGTTCTGGGGGCCGTTGTGGCGGGTTAAGAATTTATTTTGAACCATTATGATATTTTTAAATTAGCTGTAAATAATTAAAAAACAAAATCTTATGAAAACTTTCGATTGCTGTTTTCAGTGTTGCAAAAGTAAGATTAATTCTACTGTCTGTTTATTATTTAACATCATATTTTCTTTCATTTTCAATAATTTATAAACAACTTGTGCAAGTTCGCCTGCCAAGGCATAAGTCATCTACTCCCAGTGTTTTCACACATGACTTGTGGCGAGCTCAGGTTATATTAGACAATAAAAAAAGGAGACTCTATAGAGACTCCTTTTTTTAACAATTGAAAAAATGATTATCCGTTAATTCTCATTTTATAAAATGTCCGGTAAACAAAATAGAGTGCTATTACAAGGAAAGCAAGTCCGAAATAAGGCGCCACATGGCGAAAATGTTCGGAAATGGATATTTCCATAGCAAGCAGTCCAAACAGCGTACTAAATTTAATTACAGGGTTTAACGAAACAGAAGAGGTGTCTTTGTACGGATCGCCAACGGTATCTCCTACTATGGTGGCATCGTGCAACGCGGTTCCTTTTTCCTGCAAGTCCACTTCAACTATTTTTTTGGCGTTATCCCAGGCTCCCCCTGCATTGGCCATAAATATGGCCTGATACAAGCCAAAGAAAGCAAGGGAAAGTAAATAACCGACAAAGAGGGAGACAGGTTTCGAATTTGTGATGATATCACTCATGTTCATATTTGCTGTCACTCCGGACGGGGCGGCCAGGAATGCAAAAGCCAAAGCAAAGGAAAAAAGTGCAAAGAAAATGTTCCACATCCCTTTTTGCGCGTAGAGTG
>CAYYOW010000033.1:0-19839 GCA_964473395.1 uncultured Lentimicrobiaceae bacterium
GAGCCAATGTGGTTTTTCAAATGGACAGTATCGTAGATCAGGATATTACCTATGATCTTATGCGCAGAACGCTTCAAAATATTCTGAAATCGAATGTTTTCTTTAACACAAAGAAATATCCCCTATCCCGTTTTTTGTTGGATAATGTGACAAGCCTAAGAGGAAATACATACCATATTGTTGGAGATCTGGAGTTGATGGGCGTGGCTGGATGCATTGAATTTGATGCGCAAATCATCAGAAAAGGTAAAGCGCTGGAAATTAAATCTGAAAAATTCTATATCAACCGGTTACGATGGGGAATTACCAGCTACTCCAAACTGGCGGCTACCAGTGAGGAGAACTTTATTGTAAGCGATAGCATTGGTATATCCTTTGATCTGAAAGCATTTAGGAAATGATACATTTCGTGTGTAATGGACAAAATTAGTTGAAATTTTCTATCTGGCAGACGAATTCTGCAAAGAATTTTACAAAGTAATGGAGGGGCACTCTTTGCCAGATAACAGCTGGGAAAAGTACAGAAATAAGTATGAAACCGTAAATTCAAATAGCCAGCTGGTTCTGTTTTAGAATATTTTTATTTCGAACTCTGGTTACTATTCATTTTCTCATCTACCTGAATGAACTGACATTACAAACTAAGAAGATGATCCTAAAAAAGTTTGGTTTCTTCGGAAGTTTGAAAATTATTTTTGGAGCTTATTTGTTCTTTCTTGAATATTACCCATAGAAAACAACATAGTGCCTGTTTTTTCAATAGCTTTTATCAATTGTTTCCCTGATATTATTTCAAACTCTTTTTCAATCTTCTTTTGAAGTCTGTTGTTCTTTGTTGCCGTGCAATCAGAAACTAAAACACAATGAAAGCCTTTGCCAATTAAACTATCCATTGTTTCTTTCACGCAATGGTCTGTCGTAAAACCACATACATATATGTTGTTAATTCCATTTTCATTTAGAAGGTATTCCAGGTCGCTACCCTTACAAGCATCAAAACCATACCTGCCCTGAATTACAATATCTGTGGTTTCAAAAACTCCGTCTGTAAATTCGGCTTTCCAGGTGCCTTTTGTAAAGCGTTTTAGTAACCTTGCGGGGAAAGGTGTTTTTTTATATCGCTCTTTGTCTGTTTTATCTAAAATTAAGGGTGCCTGCATCACCTTTACTCCTTGCTTTCTTGCTGCCGCAACAACCTTTTTCGTATTACTCAGAACATTCTTAGATATATATTCTTTCCTGATGGTTTTATGGAAAATACCTTTTTCCGTCCAGGTCTTTTGAAATTCAATTAATAAAATTGCTGTATTATCCATCTTATTTCTATTTATGATTAATAATTAACAGCAAAATTACTTCTTGTTTTTCCAAAAGTCATTTACATATGTTGATACTTATTCATTTTCTTCCTTAATCTGCTAAGTTGAGTTGGCGTAATACCGAGATAACTCGCAATGTGATATTGTGAAATTTTATTCTCTAAATCCGGGAATGTTTTCCTGAACAACAGATAGTTGCTCATTGCTTCTTCTGATAACAGACTAATCTCTCTAACTTGCTTTTGCTCCAAATACGCAACAGTCAATTTTTGTATGAACAGGTTAATTTCGTTGTGTCTGGTCGATATTCTTATTAGTTCTGCATACGGGATACATAAGATGAAGGTTTTCGATAATGCTTGAATATTCGTAATAGATTTTTTTTCAAGTGAAATGCCCGCAGCCACAAAATCATTTTTTTGCAAAAAAAGCTTATTCCATTCTTCCCCTTTATCATTCAGATAGAATATTCTTAAAATCCCGTTACTGATAAGTCCTAAATCTCTTATTGATTGGCCTTCCTTAGAAAAATATTCATCTTTGATAAGCTCTTTTATGTAAATGAAAGGTTCTATTTCAGACCAACATTCATTACCCAATGGGTAAATCTTGTCTATTGAAGTTCTTAATTGTATTTTATGTTTATCTGTCGGCTTCATTTTCTACTTGCATGTTATGTTTCAGGCAGTAAGTAGCGTTTGTTATCCGGATTTTTATATCCGATCTACCGTAATTTTGATTGACGTTTAATCTTCAAATTTAGTAAAATTTTCTACATCGCTTTTAAGCCCCATATTAAAAACGGGGCTTATTAGAGCTAAGGTTATTAGTATTAAATTTCACTCCTTCATTCATGTATAAAACTTTAGTTAATCATTTAACAATGCCATGGCTTTATTGACTATATTTGCAGAGTGATATTCAGTTAACCTCTTCTAACCCTAAAAGAATGCGTAAGAATTTAATTTTATTACCCCTGTTGTTTGTGATAATTTTTAGTTCTTGTTCTTACTATGACAACAAGACTGTTACGGTTGATTTCAAAGAGCAAAAATCCGGAAGTCCTCCCTCAAAGCCTGATTCGGAGCCTGTATATGTTGCCATTGCATCGATGACTTCTCCTAAGGTAACTTACAAATATTATAGTGATTTGGTACATTATATTTCCCGTAAAATAAACAGGCCGATATTGGTAAAGCAAAAAAAAACCTATGAGGAGGTAAACGAGTTGTTAAAAGACGGGAGTGTTGACTTTGCTTTTATCTGCTCAGGGGCTTACATAGAAATAAAGAAAAAAAATCTTGTTTATTTGCTTGTAGCTCCGGTTATTGATGGCAAAACAACTTATAATGCTTTTATTATAACCCAAAAGAATAACAACATTCATTCGTTTTTGGGTTTGAAAGGGAAAAGCTTTGCTTATACGGATCCGCTCTCAAATACGGGGAAATTATATCCTTCATGGCTACTGAAAAAATGGGGCTTTGCTAATAAACGCTTTTTTTCAAAAACGGTTTATACTTATGCTCACGATGAGTCCATTCAAATGGTAAACCGTGGAATTGTTGACGGAGCTTCCGTACACAGCCTTATTTATAATTATATTGCTGCTTTTGAACCGGAGGAGGAAAAAAATATCAAGATTATCGACACATCCCAAAATTTTGGAATGCCTCCGGTGGTAACGCCGGTTTCTTTATCAAAAGAAAAATACGATATGTATCAATCCGTATTCCTTAACATAGACAAGGACAGTATTGGCAGGGCTATTTTGAAAAAACTCAAAATTGACAAATTTGTTAATGTATCCGATACCATATATAATAGTGTACGGAAACTGAAAGGCTTATGAAACGGATTCATCAAATTAGGCTTCCCATCTTCTGGAAATTTACCATATTGTTGGTGATAACCGTATTTATATATGGCGCCATAAACGTTTATGTTCTATGGAATAGTATCAATAAATCGTTTGGTAAAGAGCTGGAATCTAAAGGCTTGCTGATGGCGAGAATAATTTCGGAAGAAGCGCTGCCTTTCATTGCTTATGGAGATGACATTGGCTTGAACAACAAGCTAAATAATCTATACTCTCTTGACAGCAACATAGCTTATATTTTTTTCCTGGACAAGAATGATAAAATCATCGCACACACTTCCAACCTCAAAATACCCTCTTCACTTATTTATGCCAACAAAATTAACAAAGGAGTATACCATGTCCGGTTGATTAGATCGGCCCATTTTAAATACAAGCTAATTCGTGATATTGCCTATCCTGTTTACAACGGACTGGTTGGCACCATTAGAATAGGCCTTGTGGAGGATAATATTGTCAGCACTTTAAAGTCTGCAACCCAAAGACTTCTGCTGATGATATTTATTTTTCTGAGTATTGGTATCTTCGGTGCTTTTTTATTTTCCTATTATCTCACAAAACCCATAAAGCTAATTAGTAATGAGGCTCAAAAAGCCAGTCTGGATAATATCTCTACTTTTTACAAGATGAAACATTCTTTCCTGAAAAGGAGTTTCTTCAGGATACGTTTTACGGACGAGATTGACGTACTGCAAAAGAAGTTTTATGAAATGCTCAGGAGGTTGCACCGCAATCAGGTTGAAAAGGAAGAAATGCAAAAGTCTCTTATACAAACAGAAAAGCTTGTTTCCATTGGCATCCTCACCGCTGGAATAGCTCACGAGGTAAATAACCCGCTTACGGGTATAAAGAATTGTCTGTACCGCATATCAAAAAACCCTGATAATATTACTCAAAACAACGAATACCTGGAACTGATTAAGCATTCGGTTGAGAAAATTCAGGGAATTAGTAAAAATGTACTGGACTATAGCCGCCAGCAGACTTCCAGATTGTCCGAGGTAAATATTATTGATGTTTTCGAAAATGCAAGAATGATTACCACCTATCAGATGGAGAAGAACAATATCGCTTTTCATTCGGCTTATGACAAGGAGGAGATTTATATAGCAGGCAAAAAGATAAACCTTGAACAGGTATTTCTTAATCTATTATTGAACAGCATTGATGCTATTGCGGAACGGAAAGTCGTAGAGCCTGACCTGGATGGGGTCATTAAAGTCCTTATTACCGATAGTAATGAGAAGTTAATAATTGAAATTGAAGACAATGGAATTGGCCTGGCCAAAGAGATTATCCCCAATATTTACGATCCGTTTTTTACCACCAAAGAGGTTGGGAAAGGCAGTGGTTTGGGGCTTTACGTATCCTACCACATCATACAGGACCATGGGGGAACCATCCGGTGCGAGAGCAATCCGAGAGAGAGTACGAAATTTATCATTCAAATGCCAAAGTTAAATGGGAAAATTTAAGATTTATATTGTTGATGATGAGAGGATTATAAGGAAGTCGCTGGTGGATGAATTCAGAGACCTTGGTAATGAGGTATATGAATTTGCAAGCCCTTTGCCTGCATTGGCGGCGCTTAGAGAGTCTCCACCTGACCTCGTAATTACCGATCTTAAAATGCCTGAAATGAATGGTATTAACTTTTTGAAAAAGCTCAGGCAATTTGATGAAGATATATGCGTAGTGATGATAACTGCTTATTCTGAAGTTTCCACAGCGGTGGAGGCGATGAAGATTGGGGCCTACGAGTATCTCTCGAAGCCTTTTGAGATGGAGGAGATGATCATGATTGTGGAGCGTGTAAAAGAGCTTAAAAAGCTAAGGAAGCAAAATAAGTTCCTGACAAATCAAATCAAAACAAAGTTTACTTTCTCATCTTTTGTTGGAGAAAGTCCCGATATTAAACAACTCTTTGAACTTATTAAAAAGGTTTTACACACGAACACCTCTATACTTATCAATGGCGAAACGGGGACGGGTAAGGAGCTGCTGGCTAGTATTATCCATTACAACAGCGACAGGCAAAGCGGCCCTTTTGTGAAGGTGAGCTGTGCAGTGCTGAGCCGTGAATTGTTTGAAAGCGAGATTTTTGGGCATGAAAAAGGAGCTTTTACAGGTGCCGATTATCAAAAGATAGGCCGGTTTGAACAAGCCGATGGCGGTAGCATTTATCTGGACGAAATTGATGATATTCCTCTCGATTTGCAGGTGAAACTTTTAAGGGCTATCGAAGAAAGAGAAATCGAGCGTGTTGGGGGGAAGGAAACCATTAAAATCGATATCCGGGTAATTGCCTCAACAAAGAAAGACCTGAAACAATTGGTAAGCGAAGGAAAATTCCGGGAAGACCTTTATTATAGGTTAAGTGTGTTTCCTCTCAATATCCCTCCATTAAGGGAACGCAAACAAGACATCCCTTTATTATTCAACTCATTCTTATCAAAATTTTCTAATAATAGCGAATATTTTGTTACTGAAAAAGCTTACGAAACAATACTGAACTACAATTTTCCCGGGAATGCAAGAGAGCTCAGAAACCTCACGGAAAGGTTAGTGCTGATAACACCGGCATCCACCATCGATGTTGAGAACCTTCCTGTTGAAATTAAGTACCCTGACCGTAATATCCTTTGTGCTAACTTTGAAAACAGATCGTTAAACGAAATTGTAGAAGAAATTGAAAAAAGCGTCATCCTGCAGGCTCTGGAGAAGAGTGGCGGCAATAAGGCCAAAGCAGCTGTCAGACTTGGAATTCCGGCTTCTACCTTAAAATCAAAAATCTATAAGTACAGTCTGGACTAAGGGCTCGCTCAATAATAATTTCCTATCGTTAGAATTTCGCCTAAATAGACGAGATTTCGTTTGTTTTTTTCTTCTTTTCCTGAAGGACATTTCTGTTTTGTATATTTTATTCAATGCCATCTTATTGGTTGCCCTGCTTTTACAAAAGGTAGAAATGATAATTAATTCTGTGTGTTGAATCTGGTATCCCCTTTGCTAACAGGATTGTATCAAATTATTAATAATTATTAAAATATTTAAATTATGAAAAGGATTATCTCTTATTTCGCAGCAATCGTTTTTATTGGTACGGCATTCACATTTGGTGGTTGTGCAAAGAAAACTTCACCCACACCAACCCCTACACCGGGGCCGGGAACCAGTAAAACAGAATTACTTTCGTTAAAAACTACTACCGCTCCCACCATTGACGGGGTTGTGGATAATGTATGGGCTAACGCTCAATTGTTGGAAGGAACAGCCTCCGTTCCTTCAGCAGGCCCTAACGCCCAGAAACCGGGACAGGATGTTTTTCAGTTTTATGTTGGCGAGTCCACCACATTCACCATGCGGTCTTTATATGACAATTCCAACATCTATATCCTTCTGCAATGGAAAGATGACAAAGACAGTAAAGACAGGATGGCCTGGTATTTTGATCCTGCAACCAAACTTTGGGCCCAGCAAAACAAGTTTCCCGACAGCCAAACTGACAAATGGTACGAAGACAAAGCAGCTTTTATGTGGAACATTAACCAGATAGCCGGCTGGAACACGGCCACTTGTTATGCAACTTGTCATACGGGAGTAGATCCTTCCGTACAAGGTCACTCAGCAAGACATTATACTTTGAACGCCGGTGAACTAGCTGATATCTGGCACTGGAAACGCGTACGTACCAACGTAGATCATCAACTTGACGACAAGCATATGATTCATGACCTTACCGGCCACGGCCGTCAGGGTGATACCAAAATCTCCGGAGGATATGCTGCAAATATCCAAACACTTAATAATGGCGCTGCCGATGTTTCTGTTCCTAAATACATTATCCCCGGAAAAACCGATTATTACTGGATAACACAAAAGGAAATTGACAACGGAACCGCAAAACTGATTACCGGTGTTGACGCTAATGGAGTTTTAAGTTATGCCGGAGGAACTATTGATCCTTCTGCCGGTGGATTTGAAATGAACCTTGGAAATAAAAGAACTCCTTCGGTTACTACAACTCCTTTTGTAGGACCAAGAGGTGATGTTACGGCTTATGGCGAATGGAAGAATGGAGTGTGGACGCTCGAAATAAAACGTGCCCTGACCAACGAAAATACAACCCAGGATGTACAGTTCGATCCGTCCAAGGAAATTTTCTTTGGATTCTCAATCTTTAACAATGCCGCAATCGCACACATGATAAAGACCAACCTTATTTTGAAATTTAAGAAATGATAACTTTTGTAGTTGTTGATAAAGGCATTCTTCGCCTTTATCAACAACTTTTCTTCATTCTTCAAGAATACAAATCCATTTGTCGTATTTACTATAAAGAAGTAGATTATGTATAAATTAAAAGTAATTATCATTCTGACCATTTTTGCAACTTTACTATCCTGCCAGAATAAGAAAATAACGGCGCCGGTCCCTGTAAACGTAAGCTTTAGCAAGGATATTATGCCAGTTTTTAACCAAAGCTGTAATACCGCTGGCTGCCACGCACCGGGTTATACTGCACCTGATTTAACATCGCCAAATGCTTATGCCGATTTGTTAAAGAATAATCTTATTGATACCCAGAGCCCTGAGAAAAGTGTGCTTTATACAAGGATGGTTGACAATGTACAACCCATGCCGCCTGCTGGTGTGCTGACCTATGAAGCCTCGCAGGTGTTGGTTTGGATACAGGAAGGGGCAAAAGACAATTAATCATAGTTTTAATATTATCGTTATGAAACATTTTAAATATTATCCATATTCTTTCCTGTTAATCATTTTCTCCCTTTTGGGCTCTGCTCCTTTGCTTGCTCAGGAAGACTTGCTTAATGAGCTTAATACAGCGGTTGGAAAACAAACCGATTATACTTTTGCCACCTTTAAATCCACCCGTGTCATTAATGGCAACAGTATTGAACAGATGAAAACACGTCAGCTTGATTTTCGGGTAAACCACCGCTTTGGAACGGTTAACGGTGGCGCCTATACACTCTTTGGATTGGACCAGGCTTTTGTTAACCTCAGTTTGGAGTATGGTATTACCGATTGGTTGCAGATTGGAATAAGAAGGGGAACGTACAGAAAAACATATGATGGGTCTGTAAAGCTGAGGCTTTTAAGGCAATCTAGCGGGAAAAAAGTGATGCCTGTATCCATTTCGTATTTTGCTGACATGGCGGTAAATACATTGAAAATTACTAATCCGAATATTGAAAACATATTGATTAACAGGCTTTCCTATACACACCAACTGCTTATTGCGAGAAAATTTAATGAACGGCTGTCGTTGCAGTTATCACCTTCTTTTGTTCATCGTAATCTGGTAAGTCAGGATGAAGAAAATAATATTTATGCTGTTGGCTTTGGTGGAAGATATAAAATTACAAGAAGAGTAGGTATTTCTTTTGAATATTTCTGGGCCAGTAACACTGCCGGGAATACAAATTTCCATAACTCGGCATCCATCGGGGTTGACATCGAAACGGGGGGACATGTTTTCCAACTTTTCCTGACCAACTCAACAGCCATGCTTGAGTCTGTTTTTATTCCCGAGACAAAAGGAAATTGGCTTGACGGTGGTATCCATTTTGGCTTTAACATTTCAAGAGTTTTCGCATTTTAAATAACTTTATAATTCAATATCATGAAAATCAAAATTCTTATAGGTTTGCTAATATTCACCTTTAGTTCAGGCATATATGCCCAGAAGCTTATTACCAAAGAGGGGAAGATTGAAATTTTTTCACAAACGCCTCTTTTCACTATCGAGGCTGTCAATAATAAAGTGGCAAGCATCTTAAACACACAAACCGGCGATATGGTTGTCTCTACATTAGTTCGTTCTTTTAAATTTAGAGAAGCCCTCGTGGAGGAACATTTCAACGAAAACTATATGGAATCCGAGAAATATCCCAAAGCCATTTTTGTGGGAAAGATAGTCAACTTCCATACGATAGATTTTTCTAAAGATGGAGAGTATAAGGCTGTTGTAGTTGGGAAATTGACAATCCACGGAACCACGAATAATGTAAAGGAGGATGCTAAAATAATTATTAAAAATCAAAAAGTACAAGGAAAGTTGACCTTCAATGTTTCTTTAAGTGCTTATAATATCCGTGTTGAAAAGGCTTATAAAAAAGCCATTAAAGATGAAATTAAACTTCTGGTTGACTTTGCCTATAAACCCTATAAATAATTAACGTGATGAAGAAATGGATTAAAATATTGCTAATCTTTGCTGTGGTTGGTGTTGGTGTTGGAGCCGGGGGTGTTTACTACATGTTCAATATGCCCCACCGGGACGTTGAAAACGAAGACCCCGCTTTGGTTACAACGGCACCTGCACTCTATAATGCATTCTCACAGGACGAAATGGCTGCTTTTAAGAAATACAATAACAAAGTTGTTCAGGTGTCCGGAAAAATTGTTGAGTTAACAGGGGGTATTTATCACATAAACATTACTCTCAATGCTGCCATGGCTCCTGTAAGCATTGTTATTGACAGTTTGTCAATTGTTAAAAACATGTCGTTGGCGAAAAGTCTGAAATTGGGAGATGTGGTTACAATAAAAGGCCAATTAGACGGCTATGACATGATTATGGGTGTGGTACTGACAAGAGGGTTTTTCCTAACCGATGAGTAAGCTAAAGTAGTTTTATTAACCTGAGATAAATCTTATATTGAACTCAGGTTATTAGCAAGTGGGATCCTCTCCAGTCGGGAGTTTTGATAGGCTGTTACCGCCTTATACAGGTTAATATCAAAGCCGTATTGATTGTGTAACGACATTTTCTTTTGGAAGTTTTCGAGATAATTTTCAAAATGTCTTTCTGTGCAACATAAGAAAACAACTGGAATTACCCACATATCCCAGACCCCAAATCAGGCTGGTTTTTATTGATTTTATTTCAAAAAGATAGATTTTATATCGAACTCAGGTTATTACTCTTTCCGTTCCCCCCGGTTAAATTCAACTTTTTATAGTTTTTTATGAAACAACTTCTCTCTTTGTGTGAAATATTAAACATTATTTTGTATGTTTGTTGAGAATCAAAAAAATGCTGCCTGTGTGGTAGCCATTCTTTTAACTTTTGAAAATTTAATATACATGGGAAGACCGCCAACGAGACCGAAGAAATTGAGGGACGGATTTTATATAGAAGTGAGAAATAAAGGTTCCAAAACGGGTATTAAAATCGTTAGGAATAGCAAAGAAGAGATGCAAAAAGCCATAAAGGATTACTCAAAAACGAAAGAGGTTATTGTCCTCGGCGAATCTAAAAATGGGAAATGGGTTGTACAACCCAAGTAAATATATATTCCGGACATTACTTGTTGCTACGTTTTGACATTTCCTGCTGTAAATGAGATGTCGTTGCTTTATTGCTGAGAGATTTTTGTAGTCTTCAGGATGTTGTCTGGAATTTATGAACCTGTTTTCGCGATTACCTTTACTGTCCTGCTTATTGCTGTCCCCCACAAGTTGCCACCCATCCGATTTTTACCAGTTGCCGGTTTATCTCTTCGATGGTTGGAATGTGGTTTGTACCAATACCGGTTTTCGTCAATATAACCCGGTATGCCGGATGAGCTGTGCTTTTAAGTAGGCCCTACATATCGCCAAACAGCTTGGCCGCGTGGGGTATATAAATGATATGGCTGTTCAACGATAAAGCTTTTTTAATACTGAGTCAGTGCTGTAGGATAAGGTTTTCAGACATGGGTTATTCAGAATTAGTATGGATAACGTCAAAAGTAAAGACAATTTTTCACATCGGCGAAGTAAATTCATGATTTTTCCGTTAGTTTTGGCAGAAATGAAACAGCCACATCTGTATATTGCCCTTCCTGTGCTGAACGAGTTTTCGCAACTTACAGGGTTTTTACAATCTTTGGAAAGCCAACAGTTCATGGATTTTGAGCTGATGGTGTGCGTTAACCAGTACGATGGCTGGTGGGATGATTCTGTAAAAAGGAAGGCTTGTGAAGATAATCTAAAGAGCTTGTCTTTGTTGCAGCAGGGGCAGAAATTTCCTGTAAAAGTTATTGACAAAAGCTCACCGGGTAGCGGCTGGGTTGCCAAAAAAGGGGGAGTGGGCCGGGCACGAAAGACCATTATGGATACCATAGCATCTGTTGGTGACGACAGGGATATTATTGTCAGTATGGATGCTGACACGGCCTATCCCGATGATTATCTTTCGGCTATCAATGCCTGTTTTCGGGAAAATCCCACATTTCTTGGTTTGGCTTTACCCTATTTCCACCCGTTGACCGGGGAACAAGAAAATGACCGCCTTTTGCTCCGTTACGAGATTTATATGCGCTATTATGCGCTAAATATGATACGTATCAACAATCCTTACCGGTTTTCGGCATTGGGTTCAGCCATGGCCTTTCCGGTGTGGGCTTACCGCAAAGTTGGCGGACTTACCCCTGTGCAGAGCGGCGAAGACTTCTATTTTCTACAGAAGCTGGTGAAAAGCGGTCCCATAGGTTATATCGCTTCCACCACGGCTTATCCTTCTTCGCGTTTTTCCGACCGCGTGAACTTTGGTACCGGCCCGGCGTTGATAAAAGGTCGCGCAGGAGACTGGGACTCTTACCCGTTTTTCCCATCCGGACTTTTCGATAAGGTAGGAGAGACTTTTAACTTGTTTCCCGGACTTTTTGAAGGTGATTTGCCCACGCCCATGGATGACTTTCTTGATAAGACTTTCAAAACGGAACATCTTTGGGAACCTCTTCGCAACAACTATAAAGACCTTGGGAATTTTGTCAAAGCGTGTATGAATAAAATTGATGGCCTGCGAATACTTCAGTTCCTAAAAAAAAACTATTACGGAAATGGAAAGGACTTGTTGCCGCTAACAGAATTTATTCGGAAATATTTACCTTTTGCTTTTGCAGAAAAAGATTTGGCTGAACTGGAGCAGAAAGGATTTGAACAAATTGATATAAAAATATTGGTTCGTCTCAGGGAGCTGTTTTTCCAGTGGGAAGCCCAAATACGTGGAAATGAGAAGAAATAAGGTTAGAATAAAAGACTTCCCCCGTTAGCAGAATTTATGAAATTAGAAAAAGGTTGTTCGTGTCACAAAATATTATTTGGCCTATTTCTTTGCGAAAAGTGGCCATATTTCAATTAATTCCTATTTTTGCAAGCCTTGAAACGCTCCCACCGGATAGAAAGCCGGATGTGTAAAAAATGTATTATGGAAAAGAAAGATCAAATCAATCAAAATCCTGCAGATACTCAGCAGGAGGAGAAGCTCCGGGTTGAAGAAACAACCCCAGAAACCGAACAAGACGGAAAAAGTCTTAGTGATGATGAGAAAAGCGGCATCATTAAAATGATTCGATCCACAGTTGCTGAGGAAGCACCAGCTATTTTGAAGCCAAAGCCCCGGAACATACCTGAAAAACAAATTTCCAAAACGCTGAAAGAGAAAATTCTGAAGTTTGTTCGTGATGGCAATCCTGTTGCCACAGTTGCTAACAAAGCTGTAGCACAGGCTGATAAAGAGGAGCCCGTTCTTTCAGAAGCAGAACGGACATTCTTGCTCGGACTTATTAGAGATACAAATGCGAAAGTACCTGCAAATAACGAACAGCCAGCCGTAGAGCAGGAGATTGATTTCGATAATATCAACAAGCAGGAGCTTGTGGAGTTGCTGGAAGAGGTGGTTCGCGAAAAAGATATTATGGTGATAAAAGCCCGTGTGGCGAAGATAAAAGGGGCTTTTTATCATCTTAACAGAGAGGAAATTAACAATCAAAAACAGGCTTTTCTTGCTGGTGGTGGAAAAGAAGAGGACTTTACGCATGTTACCGGGCCGCTGGAAAAACGTTTTGATGATGCTTTTGCCATTTACCGTCACAACAGGGCAAGATATTCCGAAGAACTGGAAAAGGTAAAACAGCAAAACTTAAAGAAGAAGTTTGAGATTCTTGAGGAGCTGAAACAGTTGATTGCCTCAGAAGAAACACTCAAAAGAACCTACGATGAATTCAAACGCCTACAGCAAAAATGGAAAGAAGCGGGAGTGGTTCCCGTTGGAGAGTTAAACAACCTGTGGCAAAATTATCATTTTCTGGTTGAGAAATTCTTTGATAAAGTAAGGATCAACAAGGAGTTGCGGGATCTTGACCTGAAGAAGAATCTGGAACTGAAGCTGGCGCTTTGTAAGAAGGCAGAAGATCTGTTAGAGGAAAAGTCAGCGTTGAACTCTTTCAAGAAGTTACAACAGTATCACGACAACTGGCGCGAAATTGGGCCGGTGCCGCGTGAACAAAAAGACGAAGTGTGGGAACGTTTTAAAGCAGCTACCGACAAAATTAATCAGTTGCGCCGAGAGCATTACAAAGATGTTCACGAAGATCAGGAGAAAAATTTTGAGGCTAAGGAACTCCTTTGCGTGGAAGCCGAAAAATTGATTTCCGAAGAGTTGCCATCCTCTGTAAAGGAATGGCAAAAGGCAACGGATAGGTTTAATGATTTGCTAAGTCGCTGGAAAAGTATTGGCAGGGCACCCAGAGTGAAAAATGATTTGATTTGGAAACGTTTTAAAATTTCACTGGATACTTTTTATTCTAATAAACGCTCTTTTTTCTCGGTGCTGAAAGAGAGCCAGATGGATAATTACAGCAAAAAGTTGGCGCTGTGTGAGCAGGCCGAGGCCATCAAGGAGAGTGTGGAATGGAAAAAGGTGACCAACGAACTCATCGGATTTCAGAAAGAGTGGAAAGAGATTGGCCCTGTACCACGCAAGTATTCTGACAAAATCTGGAAGCGTTTCAGGGCTGCCTGTGATGAGTTCTTTAACCGGAAATCAGCATTTTATAAAGATAGCCACAAAGAGGAAGAAGATAACCTGAAAAAGAAGGAAGAACTGGTAGCTTCCATGCTCGATTTTGATATTAAGGCAGATAAAGAATATAATCTGACAGCGTTGAAGGAATTTCAGCAGCAATGGCTCGCCATAGGTCATGTGCCTTTTCATGTGAAAGATAAAATTTATAAAAGCTATCATGAGGCTTATGAGAAGTTGCTTGAGAAGATGCATCTTTCACAAGCTGAGTTGAGTTCCAGGGGGTTTAAAAACAAACTGGAAGTATTTAAAAAATCTCCCGAAGGTGAGCACAGAATGTTGCGTGAGCGTTCGGTTTTGTCTGCCAAGATGAATAAGTTAAAGGAAGATATCGCATTGTGGGAAAACAATATAGGCTTCTTTTCAAGTTCCAAGCAGGCCAACGCCCTGGTAAGTGATTTTGAGAAAAAAATCGAACAGGCTAAAAAGGATTTCAATCTGTTGAAAGAGAAAATAAAACTGATTGACCAGGAACTGTAGACAACGATGGCAAACTTGCCGGCATTAGCTGTTTTCTGTTTGTTTTAAAACTTAACTGTTTTGTTTTGTCGAATACCATGAATACCGTCTTCAATAAATCGTGCCATCCTGAAATGAAGGAACTTGCTGATGCATCGGTGGACATGATTTTTACGGATCCGCCATATTTTCAATACCGGGCACAGAATGTGAAAAGGTTGAAAAATCACAAGGACGTAGTTACCGAGTTCGACTTTGATGGTTTCCTTTCGGAGGAAGAATACCTGGCTTTTCTTAAAGATATTTTGAAAGAGTCCTATCGTGTAGCTAAACCCGGTGCCAGCGGCTATCTGTTTTGTGCTGATGATTTCGTGTCTTATCTGAACCGTATCATCGAAACTGTAGGATTCAAGGTACGCAAGATCATTCACTGGCATAAGACCAACCCTTTTCCGGCCATTTCGTCGCGAAAAATGTTTGCCAACAGCATGGAGCTGCTGATTCATTTTTCAAAGGGAAGTCCTGCCACCTGGAACCACAAACCGGTGAATGAAATGCACAACTTCCTGAATACTGCCATTACTATCGCAGATATTGAAGATCTCATTATTAAATATCGTGGAGAAGATAAAATAGAACATCTGCTGGCCCTAATGAAAGAGGCCCTTCGTGTAGGTGTGCCCGACAACCTGATTGAAAACCCCATTTGCATGGGTAAGGAACGTACTCTTCACAAAACACAAAAGCCCCTAAAGGTGTGTATTCCTTTTATTGAAATCAGTAGCAACCCAGGTGATGTGATTCTGGATCCCTTCATGGGCGCTGGCTCCACGGCCGTAGCTGCCTTACAGACAGGCCGCAACTTCATGGGCTATGAAATTGATTCTGGTTATTGCAACCTTATCCAAAAACGTTTCGATGATTTTCTTGTCAATAATCCTGGCTTTAACGGGGAAAAACCGGTAATCAGAATTGTTTCAAATCCTGGCGAAAAATAGACTTTATTGTGAACAGTATCTTTTAATCACGTTGTAGGCATCGGAAATACCCAGTTCTCCGGCTTTACTCAGGTCTTTGCAAGCCAATGTATTTTCTTTCAGATAAAGTAGAATCAAAGCACGGTTGTAATAGGCTTCGGCCATTTTGGGCTCCAGCCGTATGGCCATAGAATAGTCGTCAATGGCATGTTGATATTTTTTTAATTTGAGTTTCAGGTTGCCGCGGTTGTAATAGGCAAAACTCATGTTGGGATTGAGTTTTAGTACTTTATCATAATCTTCCAGACTTTTTTTATAATCGGGTGGCGGCAGTGTCTGTCTCCGAGTTTTTTGGCTAAAGCTACTTCGGCTGATACCAATTTGTCCGGAATACAATTTCTCGGAATAAGCAGTCTCGTCCCTCTCTGTCCGGGTAGCAGCCCGGTTAAAATAGGCATAAATAATAGAGGAATCACTTTTCAGGCAACGGCCATAATCGGATAAGGCCGAGGTGTAATTCCGTATCATACTTTCTATTATTCCTTTGATAAGGAGCGCATTGGCCGGCTCCCCCAAAAGAGAAGCCTTTTGGGAAATAAATTGTAGCTTTTGTTGTATATCCTGTTTTTTTATGGGCCATCGTTCGGTGGTAAACAGAAGCTTTATTCCCAGTTTGTTGCCAGCATTAAAAAGAGAAATGCTTTTGTTGATATAAACGTCTTCGTGGTATTTGTCATAAATAGAAGGAGGCAGATCAAAAGCATATATGAGATAAAGATCGGGTTTGGGCTCGATGTTGATCTTTTGAAACTGAATTCTTCCTTTTCGCATTTCCCCATTAAGAAAATCGGCTTCGAAGGCCATAATTTTATTGAAATAGCTGGAGTCGCCATACCGTTTGTACAAGGCACGGCTCACTTTGCTGTTGCCCCTGGCTTCAGCAATAATGTGTGTGGCCGATTCGTGGTCGGCCAGAGCACCTGTTGTGTCACCCAGTTGTTCGCGGGCATAGGAGCGGTTGATGTAAGCCCCCACAAATCCGGGAAATATAGCCAGAGCTTTAGTATAATCGGCTTCAGCCTGCTTTGGCTTGTGCATTTGCAACTCTACCACGCCACGGTTGTAGTATGCATAAACATTTCGTGGGTTTATCTCAACCACTTTATTATAATCGGCCAGTGCACCTTTATAATTTTTTTGCATTGACTTAATAAGCGCCCGGTTGTAATAGGTCAGGGCATTGCTTGGATCCAGCTTCAGCACTTTGTCGTAATCCTGCAAGACCTGTGTTGTGTCGCCAAGCTTCAGATAGGTGAGCGCCCGTTGGAAATAGATATAAGGATAGTCGGGCCTTAGTGTGGTGGCATGGTTAAAGTCCTTTAGTGCCTTTTGCAGGCTGTCCATTTCATAGCGGATCATACCGCGTTTTATCCATGCGTCCACATTAAAATAATCCAGCTTAATAGCTCTGTTAACATCCTGTATGGCGAGGTTGTCTTTTTTTTGCAGATGGTATGCAACGCCGCGGTTCAGATAGGCATCGCTGGCTTTTGGGTCAAGTTGAATAGCTTTGGTATAATCTTCAATAGCAGAACTGTAGTTACTCATGTGCATTTTGGCATTGCCACGAGCAATATAAATCGCCGGATTGAAAGGGTCGAGTTCCAGTGCTTTGGCAAAATCGGATAGCGCACGTTTCGGGTTATTCAACTGATCGTAACAGATGCCACGATACTGGTAAGCCCGTGTGTAGAGAGGGTGAATGCGGATGGTGCGGCTGAAATCGTCTGCGGCACCCTTGAAATCACCCAAGCTGTATTTGGCAATACCCCGCAGAAAATAGGCCTCAAAGCCATTGGGCTTAGAGTTTAAAGCAGTATTAAAGTCATAAATGGCCTGGGTATAATTGCTTTTTGAAAGCTCAGCCTGACCAGCCCATAGAAAATGTTGATAATCTACCTGTGCTTTTGCTACTGTTGGGAACAGCAGTAGCAAAAGGCTGGAAAATAAAACGATATAGCGAATTCTTTCTTTCAACAGGTGCAAAGTTAAACTTTAAAATAAAAAGGAGAAGGTCAATACCTATCTGCCAGCCTAAATCGGCGCAACAAAGCTAAGAAAAAAGTGATGCTCATGGTCGCCATTGAAAACATACTCGGCACGGATAACAACGTCATAAAAAGTTACAAAGTCGAGTCCGGCACCTGTTCCGTAAAGAAATTTGTTGTTCAGCGTGCTGTCATCGTCTTTGAGTATGGGACTGGCAATATATGCGCCGTCAAGAAACACATTTGCATACAAGCCGAAAAAAAACCGATTAAATTTTTCTGTCTTTATAAAGTCAAGAATAGATGGCCTTTTCGAAATAATGGCAAACTTTATGTTTGACCTGAATTGCCCGGTCCAGTTGCCTTTTACAACATATAGCTGGTATCCTCTGATACCCATTGGGGAGTAACCCAGTCCATTTTGGATAAAATAGGGGCGGTAGCTGTTGGGGATAACCTGTGCAGCAAGTGAATAAGCAAAATACCATCGTTTGTACAGTGGAATATACTGGTCGAAAATCATGTACAGGCTGAACTGGTTGACCTCTTTAGAGAAAAGTCCCAGGCCATCCTCTTTCATATCCCCCTCAACATAAAAGCCTTTGAGTGGGTAGGGAGCATAATCACGAAAGTCGTATTTGAAATTGTACTCCAGCGAAAGGTAGGAGAATTTGGATTTAGAATAAGCAAAGTCCGGATTCAGCTTCAGCAGGGTGTCGGCATATTCCCGGTGATCAAAACCTAATGTCAGGCTGTGAACAAAATAATACTTCGGACGAAAAGTGGCGCTTATCTTTCCGGAATACCATTTTCTGGAATAAGATTTTTCTTCATGAAAATAAACCAGCTTGTTGTTTTGAAGTTTGTAATCTGTTTCGTGATTAAATGTGGCCCCGGCAAAAATTTCTATTCCCCATTTTTGTTTTTTGTTAATATACGGTAATTTCCAGTCTAATTGCAATGTTTTGTCATATCCTCCCTGCAAAATAACATACAGTTTTTCCATCCGACCCCTAAAGTTATTAACTTGAAGGTTTACCCCGTAGTTGAGTCTTGACACCTCCTTTGATTCCCACCATACACTGAAGTTCCGATCGGCGTATGTAATAATGGGGATAGGCCAGACGTACCACCGTTCGGTTACCTCAACATAGAGATCCACTTTATTGTAATCATGACGTTTGGGGGTTATTTCCACCGTATTGAAAAGAGAGCGGTTAATGAGGTTTTGGCGACTCTTTTTTATTTTGTGTAGTAGCTGGTGGAGATAGACTGTATCCCCTTTTTTGAGCTCAATCTCGCGAAAAATAATATTCTCTTTGGTATGCTTATTCCCGGAAACGTAAATGTTATCAATAACAAATGTTGTGTCACTGGCGGATAGATGATACTGGGCGTAGAGGTGCTGTGTCCCAACCAGAAGAAGGATGGTAGCCAGTATGTTACAAAATTTCCGGTTAGACATTCAGATAATTCATTAACGAATTGTAACGCTCTTTGAGGTCATCCAAATCATCCTCTTCGCCATAGGAGGCTTTTACAAAATAGTCGAAACGATCAAAGGTTTTCAATATAGAGGAAATTTCCACTGTGTTTAATTTTAGAAAGACATCCAGACGGGTAGAATTTTCATGGTTGATAAGAAAAGTACTGAGGATTTTCGCATCGTTTTCTTCAACAATTTTAGCCAGTTCCGTAAGGCTATAATCGTTGTATGTCATTTCGAGTACAATAATTCCTCCGGGGTTATCCACCGACAGTGCCCGTGCAAAATATTTAACCAGGTTTTGCAGGCTGATGCTACCCTGATAGTTGCCCTTTTCATTTAGCACGGGTATCAGACTCAGGTTTTGCTCGTTTACCAACTTTAAGACATCGTAAATATGCTGATTATCAAAAACATATGGGTTTTTTAGTGAAAGCTTATGGTTACCCAAAGGCTCATCGAAGTTGTCCAGATCATAGATGTCAAGTTCAGAGATAAGCCCCAGAAACTCCTGGTTATTTACAATGGGCAAATGAGAAACTTTGTATTCCTCCATCCAACCCAAGGCTGTTTTGCCTGTGTCGGAGGTTTTAAGCGGCATAATGCCATCGGTTATGAGGTATTTGGCAATCATTCGTCCTGATATTAACGCAACAAAGATAACAGAAAGGTTAAAAACAAATTAAAACTTTGGAATTTTTATGATAAAAAAGGGTTGAAAAAGAAAAAGGTGCTAAAACGCACCTTTTTCGTACCTGAGGCGGGACTTGAACCCGCACGGCCGCAATGGCCATT
>CAYYOW010000034.1:0-19824 GCA_964473395.1 uncultured Lentimicrobiaceae bacterium
AGTGTTAATGAATTATTTTAAACATTAAAAACAAGAACAATGGATCTGAAATTAAAAATATGGCGTCAAGCCTCCCCAACTGATAAAGGCCGATTTGTAGATTACGCAGTTCATAACATATCGTCCGATACTTCTTTTTTAGAGATGATTGACATTTTGAACGACGAGCTCGTTGAAAAGGGAGATGACCCGGTAGCTTTTGACCACGATTGTCGTGAAGGAATTTGTGGAATGTGCAGTATGTTTATCAACGGTCATCCCCATGGCCCTGAAGCGGCTACCACCACTTGCCAGCTACATATGCGCAAATTTAAAGATGGTGAAACCATCGTTATCGAACCTTGGCGCGCCCGGCCGTTCCCGGTTATTAAAGACCTGATTGTGGATCGCTCTGCATTTGACGAAATCATCCGTGCCGGTGGTTATATTTCTACCACTTCGGGTGGCGTTCCCGATGCCAATGCTATCCCCATAAAAAAGGTAAATGCTGACCTTGCAATGGATGCTGCCGCCTGTATAGGCTGTGGCGCTTGCGTTGCCGCCTGTAAAAATGCTTCTGCTATGCTTTTTGTCTCGGCTAAAGTTTCACAATTAGCTCTGTTGCCACAAGGCAAAGTGGAAGCCAAAAGTCGTGTGAAAGCAATGGTAGCCAAAATGGATGAACTGGGTTTTGGTAATTGTACCAATACTTATGCTTGTGAAGCCGAATGTCCAAAGGAAATTTCCATTAGCAACATTGCCCGAATGAATCGCCAGTTTATCGGTGCAAAATTGGGATAATTTAATTTCTGTAATTATTCAAACGGGTATTCATCACCGATGGGTACCCGTTTTTTCATCGCGGATTTTTTTCTCTGCCAAATGATAATAATACTCCTGTATTTGCCTTCTTTTCTGTATTTTTGAACAAAATAGACAGAGGGATGAAATTTAGTGAAGTTATTGGTCAACAGGCCGTAAAAGAGCGGCTAAGAGCCAGTGTCGGTGAGAACCGGGTTGCGCATACCCAACTGTTTTTAGGGCAGGAAGGATCGGGTACGTTGCCGCTTGCCATTGCCTTTGCCCAATACCTAAGCTGTACAAACAGAAAAGAAGGGGATAGTTGCGGAATCTGTCCTTCCTGTGTCAAATACCAGAAGTTTGCACATCCTGATTTGCATTTTATTTTTCCAACGGCTATCAACGACAAAGTAAAAAAGAACCCTCAGTCAGAACTTTTCCAGGAAGAATGGCTGAATTTTATACGAAAGGAGAGGGGCTATGTTACACAAAGTTCCTGGTACGAAACCCTTGGGGTGGGAAATAAGCAGGGGACAATTTATGCCCGCGATGCCAACGAAATTGTGAAGTTGATTGGTTTCAAACCTTATGAATCTTTATTTAAAGTTGTGATCATTTTTCAGGCAGACCGGCTAAACTCTGCTGCTTCCAACAAGCTCCTGAAAAGCTTTGAAGAGCCACCCGATAACACACTGATTATTCTCGTTGCCGATCGTTACGAGCTGATAATTCCTACTGTTCGTTCCAGAGCACAGCTTGTGAAAATCCCTAAACTGAAGGATATTGACATTGAGAATGCTCTGCTTGAGCGGTTTTCTGAAAAACTGACCGGTGAAAAAGCCCGTGAGCTGGCTTCCTTATCACAGGGTAACTGGAACCTAGCCATAGAGCTAAAAGACCAAGCCGATGAAAACGACTTTAACTTTGTAAAGTTTCGCGACTGGATGCGCCTTTGTTTCCTTGGTAATGATTTTGTGGCTCTGTTCGGGATGATTCAGGAGTTGTCGCGACTGGGCCGTGAGAAACAAAAAAGATTCCTGAAATACGGCTTACAGGTTATGCATAACAGTTTGATGATTAACGGGAAACAGGAAATGCCGGTAGCAGTACGTACCAGCGAAAAGGATTATTTACAGAAGTTTGCTCCATATGTGAATGCCGCTAACCAAAAGCAGATGTATGTGCTACTTAATGAGGCAGTGTATCATGTAGAGCGCAACGCCCATCCAGGTATTCTTTTTGCCGATTTGAGCTTCAAACTAACAGCATTGATGCTGGCGGGGAAGAAGGCTGTGTAAATGTGGTAATCTATTGTAGAACGAACGAAAGCTTTTAAATTTGGGAAATTGCTTCAAGTATAATTTTCCTACTTTTGTACTTTCGTGAATTGAAGTTGTAGGAAATGGAAAATAATTTGGATAATAAAGACGAAAATAAAATTGTAGTGGGTAACAGAGGATGTTGTGCCGTTGATGAACAGACTGATGACTATTCTGTTAACCAACCGAGATGTTGTAAGTTAAGTTCTTTTAACTGGCTCTCAGGATATGAAGATCCCGGGCAGGAAGAACAGGAACAATTTGTTGAGGTGCGTTTCAAAAATGGACGTAAGGATTTCTTTTTGTGTCCTTCGGAGTTACGACTTAAAGAAAATGAGATTGTAACGGTGGAAACCAGTCCCGGCCACGATATTGGCATTGTGGCTTTAACCGGTACATTAGTACAGCAACAAATGAAACGGAAAAATTTCGATGTCTCAAAGTCGGAGAATAGAAAAGTGTATCGCCACTCCAGACTGAGCGACATTGAAAAATGGATGACTGCTATTTCACAGGAAAAAGAAGCCTTGTATGGTACCCGCCGGATTGCCGGGGAACTTGGCCTTGACATGAAAGTAAACGATGTGGAGTACATGGGCGACAAAACAAAAGCTATTTTTTATTTTACTGCCAGCGAAAGAGTTGATTTTCGTCAGTTAATTCGCCGACTGGCCGATGAATTTAAGGTGAGAGTTGAGATGCGTCAGATTGGGGTGCGCCAGGAGGCGGCCAAATTGGGAGGAATCGGATCCTGTGGTCGTGAACTTTGCTGTGCTTCCCATATGTGTACTTTTAAAAGTGTTTCTACCAATTCGGCCAGAACGCAGCAGTTGTCACTGAATCCACAAAAACTGGCCGGACAGTGTGGAAAACTCAAATGTTGCCTGAATTATGAATTGGATGACTATCTTGATGCCTTGTCGGAATTTCCTGATAACAAAACAGTACTGCGAACAAAAAAAGGACAGGCTTATCATCAGAAAAGTGATATCTTTCAAAAGCTGATGTGGTTTGCCTACGCAGATGATCCCAACAATATGATGGCTCTGCCGGTTGATAAAGTCAAAAAAGTTATCTCAATGAATCAGAAAAACAGGCTTCCTGCTGATTTGGAGGCTTTTGCCTTGCAAACGGAACAAAAATCTACCGAACCAATTAACGGTGCGAATGACTTTGCCTCTTATATTTAAATATCAGGATTCAAATTTCGTACTTGTTTTAATATTTTGAATAATAAAACAATCAATTTTTCATTGTTATTAATGTATGCTTTCGTTTCGTTTTAAAATACTGCTCCCATTGCTTCTTGTAGCCATACTCTTTCTGGCAGCTTGTAACAGAACCACTTTGTTTACTCAGGCTGTCAACTTTCACGACTCCTGGCCAAAGGATAAAGCTGCAAAGTTTACTGTGCCTGTGGAAGATACTCTTTCGTTATTTAATTTCTATCTTGATATAAGGCACACCGGAAAATACCGCTACAGTAACCTCTACCTGTTTATGCAAACCCGTTTCCCGAATGGAACTTATACAAGGGATACGCTTGAAGTAATGCTGGCTAATGTACAGGGGAAATGGCTGGGTAAAGGCTGGGGCGAAATAAAAGAAGACCGTATCTTGCTTAAGTCAAAATTACGGTTCCCTATGTCGGGAGACTACGAGTTTATGGTGTGGCAGGCTATGCGTGTTGATACGCTTAAAGCTGTTAGAAGCGTAGGAATTGACATTGAAAAAGATGATTAACATTCTTGAAAAAATAATATTTCATGGAGCAGAAAAAGAGCGAAAATTCAGTAAAGAAAAAACGGAAACGGTTTAATTATATAACCAAATTCTGGTTGCTTTATTTCATCGGCTTTGGATTGGTAATACTATTCTTTTATGGTATTGTAACCGGGTTTTTCGGAAAGATGCCCACGTTTCAGCAGTTAGAAAACCCTAAGAGTAATCTGGCTTCCGAAGTTATTTCTTCTGATGGACACGTCCTTGGCACCTATTTTATCGAAAACCGGTCTAATATAACCTATCGCCAGGTTTCTCCTTACCTGATTAATGCACTAATTGCCACTGAAGATGTACGCTTCGAGGAACATTCCGGAATTGATCCGAGAGCTTTGCTGAGGGTACTTTATGGCGTACTTACAGGAAAACACAAAGGCGGCGGGAGTACTATTACCCAGCAGTTGGCAAAGAACCTTTTTCCACGTGGCAAGCTGAATAAATTACAGCTTGTGGTGCGAAAGTTTCAGGAGTGGGTTACTGCCGTAAAGCTGGAGAGATATTACTCAAAAGAGGAAATTATTGCCATGTATCTGAATACGGTTTTTTTCGGCCACAATGCTTACGGAATTAAATCGGCCGCTAAAACCTTTTTCGACAAGCAACCCGATTCTCTTAACTTGCAGGAATCGGCTTTGCTGGCAGGTGTGGTGAACATGCCCACCCATTACAGCCCTATTTTGCATCCCAAAGCATCTTTAGAAAGACGTAACCTCGTGCTGTCGCAGATGGCCAAATACGGTTATATCACAAAAGCGGTTCGTGATTCGATACAGAAACTACCTCTAGGTGTTGAGCATTACGGATTATTAAGCCACAATACCGGTGAAGCACGCTATTTCAGAGAATATCTCAGGCGTGTTATGAACAAGTGGTGTGCAATGCATTTTAAGTCAAATGGCCAACCTTACAATCTTTACAAAGATGGCTTACGTATTTATACTACCATCGATTCAAGAATTCAACGAGATGCTGAAGATGCTGTGCATGAGTATCTTGCTGATCATCTTCAGCCAGCATTTTACACACACTGGAAAGATCAACCCAATGCGCCTTTTACTTTTCCGGGAGCCAGTGCCCAAGAGACAAAAATCCAGATCAAAAAGATTATGAACCAGGCCATGCACAGGTCGGAACGCTACCGCTTAATGAATAAAGCCGGTGTCCCGCTTGATTCCATTCAAATGGCATTTGAGAAACCTGTTCGTATGAAGGTCTTTTCGTGGAAAGGTATTGTGGATACAACTATGACGCCTATGGATTCTCTCAGGTATTACAAGTATTTCCTGAATGCCGGTTTGATGTCCATGGAGCCGCAGACAGGTTATGTCAGAGCCTATGTAGGTGGTATTGACTACCGTTTTTTCAAGTACGACCATGTTACACAGGCCAAGCGGCAGGTGGGTTCAACTTTTAAACCGTTTCTTTACACGCTGGCTATGCAGGAAGGCGAATATAGTCCCTGCTACAAAGTGCCAAATATCTCTTACAGTGTGAAAATGCCAAATGGAAAGTACTGGACACCACACAATGCCGACTCACGTCGTATAGGAGAGGAAGTTACTCTTAAATGGGCACTGGCTAACTCGAACAACTGGATTTCTGCATGGCTGATTAGTCGTTTTTCACCCCAGGCAGTGATACAGATGGCGCACAAAATGGGTGTAACCTCTTATATTCCTCCGGTTCCGTCCATTGCTCTTGGAACTCCGGATCTCTCTCTTTACGAAATGGTAGGTGCCATGAATACTTTTCCCGATAAAGGTGTGTACATCAAGCCTGTTTTCATTACAAAAATTGAAGATAAAAATGGTAACCTGCTCTATCGTGCAGCACCAAAAAAAACGGAGGCTATGAGCGAAATTACCGCTTACAAAATGATTAAATTGTTGCAAGGTGTTGTGGAAAGCGGTACGGGTATCCGGTTGCGCTACAGGTATGGATTTAATAATGCTGTGGCGGGCAAAACAGGTACTACACAAAACCAGTCAGATGGTTGGTTTATGGGTATTGTCCCCAGGCTGACTACCGGAATATGGGTGGGTGCCGAAGACCGTAGCGTTCATTTCAGGACTATAAAACTGGGCCAGGGTGCAAATATGGCACTTCCCATTTGGGCCATATTTATGAAAAAAGTATATGCTGACCCCTCTCTTGGTATCCGCCTTTCGGATAATTTCTCCAAGCCGCTGAAAAATATTGATATCGAATTCGACTGTGGGAAATACGATAAAAAACATAAGGGACTGGATACGGGGTCTACACAAACCGACCATTTTTAAGGATTATTTTCCCAAATGATAAAATTCTATTAAATAGATGGTTTTATTAAGATTTTATCTAACTTTGTAAACTGGCTGAGAGGTGTATTATTGCTCTTCCTGGCAACTAACTTGAGAGTGAAAATACTAAACTTTACTGTTACGAAAGTGGAAGCTTGTTTTGATGCCGTGTTGATTGTTAGGAGGTTCCGGTTTCCCTTGTTGGGAAAAAAAGTACTTTTATCCGTTTTATTCTTGTGGATATTCTCCTCATTGACGTTTGGCGACACTTACAATAAATACTCCGCTGATACGGCCAGATTTCATCAGCTTTTAAATATATCAACAACAGATTTACTGGACAGTGCCCTAATTCAACTTGATAGTGCGGAGAGACTGGCCGGAGCATTGAGGTCAGACACGCTTCTTGCCAAGGTTTTTATCCGGCGGGGAAATTTGTTTTTTAATCATAACCTACTCGTTAAGGCTGATTCAAATTTTCAGATGGCCAGGGTTATACTGGCTGATCACAAGAGAGATAACAGTTACCTGTTGTTGCTAAAAAACCTGGCTATTTCTAATTATTATCTTGGAAATAATCCGAAAGTTCTGAATATAACTCTGGACGGTTTGGAAGTGGCCCGGAAATTGAATAATAAAATGTTTCAGGGTACTTTTAATAATATTTCAGGGATTGCTATGGATGGAATGGGCAACAGGGCCCAGGCACTAAAGTATTATCTACGTGCACTCGATATTTTCAAATTGCTTCAAGATAAAGAAAAAATAGCCAGTGTTGAAATGAACATAGGCGTGCTATACGAAGAACAGGCGAATCTTGATAAAGCAGAGGAGTATTATCAGAATACTTTCCTTATTGCAAAAAATATTCAGGATACCAATCTCATGTCAGCATCTTATAACAATCTGGCAAATATATTCTCTGCCCGTAAAGAATACAAAAAGGCACTTAACTATACCTTCAAATCATTGGCTTTAAGCAGGAAAAAAAATGATTTGTTCACTGTGGCAATGGATTTAAACAATATCGGGGATGCCTATGAGAATTTAAAGGATTATTCCATGGCTTTTGATTATTATCGTCGGGCGCTCAAATTGGCGCGGAAAATCCATAGTAACCAGACAATTAGTATCAGCCTTTCAAATATTGCTGAAATCTATGAAAAGAAACAGAATATCCCTCAGGCTATCAAGTATGCTACAGAAAGTTGGAAGCAGCTGGAAAACGGTGGGGATGTGAATAATGTATTGGCATCTCTAAAACAATTGCAACACCTATATGCTGTCAGTAGTGATTATAAGAAAGCTTACAGCTTTATGTCCAGGTATATAGATATGCGTGATAGCATTTTCTCTAAGCAGAGTGAATCTCGGTTGTCCAAGGTACAAATGGATTATGCCTTTAAAGCCAAAGACCAATCACTAAAACTGGCCACAGAAAGGCAGAAAATAATTCAGGCGTATTTGATTATTTCTCTTTTTGCGTTGTTACTGGTTATTGTTGCTGCTGCTTTTCTTATCCGGTTACGGGTTTTGAGAAATCGCGCATTAAAAAACAGAGTCTCCTTTGTAGACAACCTTCTGGAGTACTCCGAGAGTTTTGTTCTAATGCTGGATAGTGATCTTAGGATTTCATACCTAAGTCCTTCGTATCAAAAGATTTTTGGCCATTATCTGAAGGATAGAAAAGGGGGGAGCTTTTTTGATTTTGTTCATCCTGATGATGTGGAAACAATAAAAAAAATGTTGCAACAACTTTCTCAGGGAGAAAAGAAAAGGGTTGAATTCTATTTCCAGTTGAAAAAAAGTACCGGCGAATACCGTTATATGCAAGGTGTTTTTAATAATCTCCTTGACAATCCTGATTTAAAAGCTTTTGTTCTTAACTTTTGGGATATCACCGAGCTACGAAAGACACAGCAGGCCATTTCAGAAAGTGAGAAGAAATACTATGATATTTTTAATGCCTTTCCGGATATCTATTTTAGAATTAACATGAAAGGTATCATCACGGAAATAAGTCCTTCCGTAAACTCAATTGCCGGCTACGACCGTTATGAAGTCATTGGTAATCCTATATTTGATTTTGTAGAGATGGATATGGATTGGGAAAAAGCCCGCAAAATTTTATTCAGTCTGAAACATGTAAAAGACTTTAGCCTGACTCTTCGTACTAAAAATGGGAAAAAAATCTATTGTTCTCTTAACGTGTTCGATGTAAAAAATTCTCAGGGAGAGATTATTGGATTTGAGGGAGTACTACGTGATATTTCCGGTCGTGTGGTGGCCGAGAAGCAGTTGCAACAGTCGGAGCGTGAGCTGAAAGAGGCTAATGCCTCCAAAGACAAAATACTTTCCATTATCGGACATGATTTGCTGGGGCCAATAGGTACCCAGAAATCCATTCTCGACATGGTTATTGATGATGTGGAAGATTTTTCAAGAGAAGAAATTCTGCGATTGTTGCAGAGTATGAAACCTTCGCTCGATGCCACCTTTACCATGATAGAAAATCTACTCTCGTGGGCAAGGATTATGAGACGTAGTATCAAGCCCAATTTAAAACAAAACAACCTCTCTCTTATTGTTAAGCGGTCTTTTGATTTGCTGAATCAACAAGCAGAACAGAAAAAAATAAAGTTGGTTTATTCCGGAGATGAGGAAGTTCTTGCCGTTTTTGATAAGAATCTGATAGAGATTGTGATACGGAATATTCTGTCCAATGCAATTAAATTTTCCAATCCCGGAGGCGAGATACTTGTTGAAGCCGTTAAAAAGGGAAATGAAGTGGAAGTGAGTATTTCGGATCAGGGTATGATTCTGAGCGAAAAGGATATTCAGAAAATTCTGAAAGAAAAAGAGAAAATGGAGTCGCGGCTGGGTACGCAAAAAGAAAAAGGTACCGGGCTGGGGCTGATAGTGGTGAAAGAATTTATCCGGCACAACAAAGGGAAACTATTTATCAAAAGTCAGCCAGGCCATGGAACCACCTTCTCCTTTGTATTGCCGGCGGTATAGATGCTTGATATTTATTCAATATTTGCCATCCGGCATTGGTCATTTATTACTCGTCATTGGTCATTTATCATTGGCCATTCCCTCATTTTCCCTATTTTTGTAGCTAACAATAATAATCTTCTTCTCAGGAATTATTCATTGACAAATAATAGGTTTAGAGTACAATAATATGAAATATCCTATGGTTGACCTTTCAGGTCAGTATAACAAGATTAAACCCCAAATAGATGCGGCTATCCGCGAAGTGATAGACAATACGGCTTTTATCAACGGCCCTGCCGTGAAACGTTTTCAGAAGCATCTTGCTGAATATTTGCAGGTGAAACATGTGATAACCTGTGGCAACGGAACCGATGCCTTGCAGTTGGCTCTCATGGCGCTCAATCTGCAACCCGGCGACGAGGTGATTACTACCTCTTTTACCTTTATTGCTACTGCCGAAGTTATTGCTTTGCTGAAACTGACTCCCGTGTTGGTGGATGTCCTCCCCGATACTTACAACATTGATCCTGAAGCGGTAAAAAAAGCCATTACATCACGTACAAAAGTCATTATTCCGGTACATTTGTTTGGACAGACTGCCGATATGCAACGCATCATGGAAATTGCGGATGAAAACAATCTGTTTGTTGTGGAAGATACCGCACAGGCTTTGGGCGCTGATTTTACAAACCCTGAAAAGGGCAAGGTCCAAAAAGCCGGCACCATTGGCACCATTGGTTGTACCTCTTTTTTTCCTTCGAAAAATCTAGGTGCTTTTGGGGATGGCGGTGCTATCTTCACTAACGACGATACATTTGCCGAAAGGTTGCGTATGCTGGCTAATCACGGCATGAAAGTTAGGTATCACCATGATTATGTTGGCGTTAACTCCCGCCTCGACACATTACAGGCGGCTATCCTGGATGTTAAACTGGCATATTTGGATGAATATGCCGTTTCCCGCCAAAAAGCAGCAGCTTTTTATAATAAGGCTTTGGGCGGTTGCGAAAAAATAACTACGCCGGCTACGGCATCTTTCACCACACACGTCTTTCATCAATATACTATGGTGTTGCGTGATGTTGACCGTAAAGCGCTGATGGATTATCTTGCCAAACAGGATATTGCTTCGGCAGTTTATTATCCGGTACCTTTGCATTTGCAAAAAGCTTATCGTGACGATCGCTATGGTAAAGGTGATTTCCCGGTAACGGAGGTGCTGAGCCGGACAGTAATGTCGTTGCCTGTCCATACGGAGCTGACACCTGAAATTCAAGAAGTTATTACAGGTGCGGTATTAGAATTTATGCACAAAAACAAATAACCATGAACAAAGAATATTTTGCCCACGACACTGCTGTTATTGACGAAGGTTGCGAAATTGGGAAAGGAACTAAAATCTGGCATTTCTCGCACCTTATGGGAGGATGTAAGCTGGGAGAAAATTGTAATATCGGTCAGAACGTGGTGGTATCTCCGGAGGTGGTGCTTGGAAAAAATGTAAAAGTGCAAAACAATGTATCCATTTACACGGGCGTCATCTGCGAAGATGATGTTTTCCTCGGCCCTTCCATGGTTTTTACCAATGTAATTAACCCGCGGAGCAACGTGAACCGGCGCGGACAATATACTGAGACTATTGTCCGCAGGGGTGTTTCCATTGGCGCTAATGCTACCATTGTTTGCGGACACAACATTGGAGAATTTGCTTTTATTGGTGCCGGGGCTGTTGTTACCAAAGAGGTTTTGCCTTACGCACTCGTTGTGGGAAATCCGGCCCGGCAAATCGGCTGGATGAGTGAGTATGGACATCGACTTGAGTTTGATCAAAATAGTGTTGCAGAATGTCCCGAAAGTCATGAGAAATACCTGCTTGAAAACGGCAAAGTGAGAAAATTATAACCCCGGTTCGGGAAAGAGAAAGAACAATACTTAAAGTTACTTATTTTTACTCCTCATTTTAAATGATTAAATAATGAAAATTCTTGTTACGGGTGGAACCGGATATATCGGCTCTCATACAGTTGTTGAACTTCAAAACAAAGGTTTTGAGGTGCTTGTTGTGGATAACCTTTCCAATTCGAGTGCTGAAATCATTGATAAAATAGAAAAGATTACAGGTGTAAGACCTGTTTTAGAAGTGTTTGACCTTGGTGACCGGGAGAAAACTGCTGACTTCTTTAAAAGAAATGCTGATATTATGGGCGTGATTCATTTTGCTGCTTTCAAAGCCGTGGGCGAATCGGTTGAAAAGCCGCTGATGTATTATCGTAACAACCTTGTCTCGCTGATGAATATTCTGGAAAGTATGAAGGAAACCGGGATCCGGAATTTTGTATTTTCCTCTTCGTGTACAGTTTATGGCCAGCCCGATGCGCTTCCCGTATCGGAAAAAGCGCCCATCAAGAAAGCAGAATCGCCCTATGGCAACACAAAACAAATTTCGGAAGAGATTATTCAGGATACTATTAAAACGTCTGGCATTCATGGTATTGCCCTGCGCTATTTTAATCCCATTGGGGCACATGAAACGGCTCTGATAGGGGAGTTGCCGCTTGGCGTTCCCAACAATCTGGTTCCATTTATCACCCAGACAGCCATCGGCATTCGTGACCATCTAAGTGTTTTCGGAAGCGATTATCCGACCCCTGACGGTACACCTATTCGCGATTACATCCACGTGGTGGATCTGGCAAAAGCACATGTGGTAGCTGTGAACCGTATGATTCAAAATAAGATGAAGAAAGTTTTTGAAGTCTTTAACCTTGGGACGGGAAAAGGTTATTCGGTACTGGAAGTGATTAATACTTTTGAAAAAGTCTCCGGTCAGAAACTGAATTATAGAATTGTAGGCCGGCGCGAAGGCGACATCATCCAGGTTTGGGCAGATCCGTCGTTTTCCAATAAAGAGCTTGGCTGGAAAGCTGAGAAAGGGCTGGACGAAATGGTAGCCTCTGCCTGGAAGTGGGAGCAGGCTTACCGTGCTGAAAATTAATGGTTTGCTAAAAGATTAAAAAAGAAAAAATGAAAAAAATATTGATTACCGGTGGTGCCGGCTTCATAGGCTCGCATGTAGTGAGGTTGTTTGTCAACAGATATCCTGATTATGAAATTTATAACCTCGACAAGCTGACCTATGCCGGAAACCTTGAGAACCTGAACGATGTTGCCAAAAAGTCCAACTATCATTTTGTGCTGGGCGACATCACCGATGACAATTTTATTCGAAACCTGTTCCGGAAAGAACAGTTCGACGGTGTTATTCACCTTGCTGCCGAGTCGCATGTGGACAGATCCATCACACATCCAAACGAATTTGTTATGACTAATGTGGTTGGGACGGTTAATCTGCTGAACGCGGCCAAAGCTATTTGGAAAGATCAGTTCGAAGGAAAGCGTTTCTACCACGTATCAACAGATGAGGTTTATGGTGCGTTGGGTAGCGAAGGCTATTTTACCGAAGAAACCCGCTACGATCCGCACAGTCCATACTCTGCTTCTAAAGCAAGCTCGGATCATTTTGTGAGAGCTTACCATGATACTTACGGTTTGCCTGTCATTATTTCCAATTGCTCCAACAACTACGGTCCGAATCAGTTTCCCGAAAAACTTATCCCGTTGTTTATCAATAATATCAGGCATAACAAGTCCCTGCCGGTTTACGGAAAAGGGGTGAATGTTCGCGACTGGCTGTATGTGGAAGATCATGCTGCCGCCATCGATGTTATTTACCACAACGGCTCCACAGGCGAGACGTTTAATATTGGCGGACACAACGAGTGGCGCAATATCGATTTGATAAAAGTTCTCTGCAAAGTGGTGGATAAAAAGCTGGGTCGCGAGCAGGGCAGTTCTGAGAAACTTATTACATACGTCACTGACCGTGCCGGCCATGATCTGCGTTACGCCATCGACTCATCAAAATTGCAGCGTGAACTGGGATGGAAACCCAGCCTGCAATTTGAAGAAGGTATTGAGAAAACGGTGGACTGGTACCTCAACAACCAGCACTGGCTTGATAATGTTACCTCTGGAAATTACCAAAATTATTACAAAGAAATGTATGGTAATCGTTAAAATCACGGATTTTTATTTTGCTCATTGTTCTTTTAATAGAGCGGCTGGGTAAGAGAAGTGACTAAAGAACTGAAATACAATAAATAAGAATGAAATAAAAGGAGTAAAGAATTTTTTCAGAAACATTTGAAAAATTAAAAAAATATTCCGTTCTTTGCACTCCATTTTTGAACACGATAAAAAGCGCAACCATGTCAAGAATTTGTCAGATAACAGGAAAAAAAGTGATTACCGGAAATAACGTTTCCCACTCACATATTAAAACCAAAAGAAAATTTCATCCGAACCTTCAAACCAAACGGTTTTATGTTCCTGAAACCGATAAATGGGTTACCCTGATGGTATCGGCTGCCGGAATTAGAACCATTAATAAAAAAGGTATTTTCAACGCTTTGAAAGAAGCTGAAGAAAAAGGTTTTTATAAAGCCTGAGTAAAAAAATAATATAAAAAAAAGCTGTCGGCAAGGTCGGCAGCTTTTTTTTGTGTCTGTATTTTTTATTATGCCGAACTCAGGTTAATAAGAGTTGTGAAGGATATCCTCCACCTTTTTCTCTAAGCTTTCAAAAACCTCTTTTTCGTTTCCCTCTGCCCGGATAGAGAAATACTTCCCTTGGTTTTTATAATAGTCAATCACCGGATTTGTCTTCTCTTTGTACTGTTCCAGGCGGTTTACAATCAATTCAGCACTACCATCGTAAGGCCGGGCTTTTTCTGTGCGACCACGTGCCGAGAGTCTTTTTATTGCTTCCAGTGTCGGAATTTTCATGTCAATCATGGCCGAAACCGACATGTTTACCCGTTGGAGCAGACCGTCAAGGATATAAGCCTGAATAAGCGTCCGTGGGAAACCTTTAAAAGTAAAGCCGTTGGCATCCGGATTTTCATTGATTTTGCGTTCGATAAGCTGGATGGGGATTTCGTCCGGTACAATTTCTCCCTTGTCCATGTATGGCTTGGCTAGTCTCCCTATTTCCGTACCGTCTTTAATCTCCTGACGCATCATTTTCCCGGTTGAGATATACACCAACCCGAATTCATGAGCCAGCAAGTTGCCCTGGGTTCCTTTTCCGGCGCCCGGTTTTCCCAGCAACACGATGTTTGTTTGTGGAACCGACTTTGTCTGTTCAACAATCTTTACAATATTTTCAAAGATTTCATCAATTTCTCCTACGCCATTCAAGGGGTAATATTTATGTTTTTTGGCGTAAAAATCGGCCACAGGCTTAGTTTTATTTTCGTATTCCTTCAACCTGTTTTTTATAACTTCTAAATTGTCATCTGCACGACCTGAGACCTTGGCTCTTAGCAAAAGACGATTAATAAGCTCTTTTTCAGGGACGTCCAGGCTAATCATGCAGTTTAATGAGGTATTCAGTTTTAGCATAAGGCCTTCCAGTACGTAAGCCTGAACTGTTGTCCGTGGGAAGCCATCAAACAAAATACCTTTTGAACCAGGATTGGTATTGATTTTCTTCTCAATAAGTTGGATTATCAGTTCGTCATTCACAAGACCGCCCTGTTCGATAATCGATTTTGCTTTCATTCCCAAATCAGAGCCTTCCGCAATTTCCGAACGTAGCATATCTCCAGTGGAGATGTAGGTCAGGTTATACTTTTCAAGCAGTTTCTTTGACTGTGTGCCTTTACCCACTCCGGGAGGGCCAAAGAGTGCAATATTTAACATGGTTTATTAGGTTTTAGGTTGTTGAACGATTTTGTATATATCTTTCAGGTTGCGAGCCTGGCCATTGTAATCAAGACCGTACCCAATTATAAAGTCATTGGGTATTTCCAATCCGACATAGTCAATTTTAAAATGTTTTTGGTAAGAATTAGGCTTAAAAAGAAGTGTGGCGATACGCAGTTCTTTGATTTTCTTATCATCCAGATATTCCAGTACTTTTTCCATGCTGATACCTGTATCCACAATATCCTCTACCAAAACTACAGTGCGTCCTTCAACGGATTCATCAAGTCCGAAAAGTTGTCGCACATTGCCGGAGGACTGTGTTCCCGAGTAGGATACAAATTTGATAAACGAAATCTCTGCCGGGAAATGCAACTTTTTAAACAGGTCGCCTGCAAACATAAAAGCACCATTAAGAATCACAAGAAACAGGGGATTCGTACCGGACAGATCACGCTCTAGGTCAATAACCATTTTTTCGATGGCGGCATCTATTTTTTCATGAGAAATGTATGGTTCGAAAACCTTGTCGAGTACTTTAATTGTTGCCATTGTAAACAATAAATTTATAATAGCTCACAAAGATAATATTTCACGGTTATTTTTGGCTTTTTCTTGTGAAAAATATTTTTTTGGGATAGCTTTCCTTCTTCACTTCGTACGCCCACGCATGCAGCGGAGCAGCCAAATTAAAATATCGACAACCGGGACAGATATTTTCAATTGCCCCTATTTGGTAAATACTTATTTTTGTAAAAAACAAATAAGCTAATGAAGCCACGCGTAAGTATTATCATGGGAAGCACTTCCGACTTGAAAATTATGGAAAAAGCAGCCCTGTTTTTCGATGGGATGGAAATTCCATTTGAGATGAATGCCCTATCGGCTCACCGTACACCGGAAGCTGTGGAAGACTTTGCTAAAAATGCAGAAGAGAGGGGCCTGCAAGTGATTATTGCCGGTGCCGGAATGGCAGCTCATCTGCCAGGTGTTATTGCCGCTTCCACGTCCATTCCTGTTATCGGTGTTCCCATAAGCGCCACACTTGACGGTATGGATGCCCTACTCGCCATCGTTCAAATGCCTCCCGGTATTCCCGTGGCAACGGTGGGTATCAACAATGCGCTCAATGCAGCCATTTTGGCGGCACAAATACTTGCCGTAGAGGATGCGGTAATTGGTGGAATGTTGAAAGCTTATAAGAAAAATCTGAAGCTGAAAATAGAAAAAGCCAATGCCGAATTAAAAATGTTGAAATACAGTTTTAAAACTAATTGATAAGAACCCTTCCTACTATTCGATTGGTATGTTTCGCCGTGTGATGTCTGCTTCTTCCATAGAAAATTTTACCTTTGTCATCTAATTATTAAAGAGATGATAAAGGAACGTTTAAAGGGGAAAACTACTCCCATCCGTGTTGGAATTACCCACGGTGATTATAATGGCGTAAGTTACGAGGTGATGATTAAGGCACTAATGGATAGTCGTTTATACGAACTGTTTACACCTGTCATTTACGGTCTGCCCCGCGTGATAGGCTTTCACCGTAAACACATGCACCTTTCCGACTTTAATTATAATGTCATCTCCAATATCTCAAAATTAACTGTCAAAAAGCTGAATATTTGCAGTATTAGCGACGAAGAGGTGAAAATTGAGTTTGGGAAATCTGTTAAACTTGCTGGCGATTATGCGTTTCAGGCTTTGGAAACAGCGGTGAAAGATTTGAAAGACAAAAAGATAGATATTCTGGTAACAGCACCCATAAATAAGGAAAATATTCATTCCGAAAAGTTTGCTTTCCAGGGACACACCGAATACCTGACCCAACGATTTAGTACTGAAAATTCGTTGATGCTCATGGTTTCTGACGAGATAAAAATCGGTACGGTCACAAGCCATATTCCCATTAGTGAGGTGGCTGGTACGATTACGGAAGAACTTATCCTCACCAAGCTGGCAATCCTAAATAACTCGCTGAAAAAAGATTTTCTTATCAACAAACCTAAGATTGCCGTACTGGGATTAAATCCACATGCAGGTGACAAAGGACTTATTGGTACGGAAGATGAATCGATGATACGTGCTGCCATTGCCGAAGCAAAGAAACAGGACACGCTTGCTTTCGGGCCTTTCCCAGCCGACGGCTTCTTTGGTTCTGGAAACTATACCAAATACGATGCTGTTTTGGCTATGTATCACGATCAGGGGCTGATTCCCTTTAAACTGATGACTCTGGACGGTGGCGTGAATTTTACGGCTGGTTTGCCCATTGTGCGGACTTCACCTGACCACGGAACGGCCTACGACATTGCGGGCGAAAACATTGCTTCCTCCGATTCTATGAAAGCGGCGATATATCTTGGCATCGACATATACAAAAACCGACAAAAGTGGCAGGCCATGCACGCAAGTCCTCTATCTGAACACTGACATGCTTCACAAAAAATATTCCGGAGAAAAACTAACTGAAATAATGAAAGCAAAGTTGCTTTCGCCTGATGGTATATCCATCGAAGTGGAGGATATTCTCATCGACAGCCGCAGGTTTATTCGTTCTGCTAAAACGCTTTTCTTTGCTTTGAAAGGTGTAAGAAACGATGGCCACAAATACATTCATGACCTCTACCGGAAAGGTATTCGTTATTTTGTCATTTCTGACGGCAGTTTTTCGAGGTTGGGATTAGAAGAAGCTTCTTTTTTTGAAGTTTCCGATACGCTGAAAGCTTTACAGCAGCTTGCGGCTCACCATCGTAGTATGTTTGACATTCCGGTAATCGGCGTTACCGGAAGTAATGGTAAAACGATTGTAAAAGAGTGGCTTTTTCAGTTGATGAGCTCCGATAAAAAAATTGTCCGCAGCCCCAAAAGCTACAATTCACAAATCGGGGTCCCTTTGTCCGTATGGCAGATAAATCATCAGCACGAACTTGCCATTTTCGAAGCCGGTATCTCCCGTCCTAACGAAATGGAGCACCTGCAAATGATGATTCAGCCAACGTTGGGTATTTTTACTAACATTGGCGAAGCCCATAGTGAAGGCTTTATCAGCCTGGCACAAAAAATCGGCGAAAAGCTGAAACTCTTCACCCGTGTCAATACGTTGATATACAACAATGACCAAAAAGAATTGTTGGAGGTAATTATCCGGACAGGTATTCTCGAAAATCTCAACACATTTACCTGGGGTGTGGATGACAACAGCGACTTGCGCGTTGTCGAAAAACAAACAGCGGAAACTTCAACAACAATCCACGCCGTTTATAAGGATGAGGAAGTCTCCGTTGAGATCCCGTTTACCGATGCTGCTTCCGTTGAAAATGCCATCCATTGCTGGGCAGCCATGCTGGTTGTCGGATACACTCCTGAAATTATTGGCCAGCGTATGGCAGGGTTGACGCCTATTGCCATGCGCCTCGAACAAAAGGAAGGAGTCAACAACTGTACCATCATCAATGATGCCTACAATTCAGACTTTAACTCACTCACTATAGCGCTGGATTTTATGCAGCAGCAAAACCAGCACAAGGAAAAAGTAGTCGTTCTTTCGGATATCCTGCAAAGCGGTCGTGGCGAAGAGGAGTTATACGGTAACGTGGCGGGATTGTTAAAGCAAAAAGGAATCTCCCGGATTATCGGTATTGGCGATGCCATTTCGCGACACTCCGGACTTTTTGAGATGGAAAAGGACTTCTTCCTTACCACCCGCGACTTTATTGCAGGGTTCCCTATGGCATCTCTTCGCAACCAAACTATTCTGTTGAAAGGAGCCAGAATTTTCGAATTTGAGCGTATTAACCGGATTTTACAGCAAAAAGTCCACGAAACAGTATTCGAAATCAACCTGAGCGCTCTCATCGAAAACCTCAACTTTTTCCGCTCAAAGCTAAAACCCGAAACCAGGATAATGGCCATGGTGAAGGCGTTTTCCTATGGAAGTGGAAGCTTTGAAATTGCCAATATCCTTCAATTTCATCAGGTTGATTATCTCGCGGTTGCTTATGTGGACGAAGGTGTCGAATTACGTAATGCCGGTATCCGGTTGCCTGTGATGGTAATGAACCCCGAAGAGTATGCCTTTGACCTAATGATAAAACATCAGCTTGAGCCGGAAATTTTTAGTTTTCGTGCATTACAGATGCTGGAGAAGGCCATCAGGAGAAACCATCTTCCACAAAACAAACCGGTAAAAATTCATTTAAAACTGGAAACAGGGATGCATCGTCTGGGCTTTGATGAGGAAGAGCTGGAGGAACTGATTGCCCGTATTAATGCCAATCCGCTGATTTACGTACAGTCAGTATTTTCACATTTGGTGGGTAGCGACAAACCTTCGAACGATGATTTTACACGAAAACAAATCTCTCGGTTCCAGAGGATGACACAAAAACTGAAAACGAGCTTACCCCGGCCTTTTATGATGCATTTGCTTAACTCTGCCGGTATTATCCGTTTTCCGGAAGCACAATTCGACATGGTTCGCCTTGGTATTGGCCTTTATGGTGTCTCTTCGCATCCTGAAACTGCCCTCAGGTTACGGCCGGTAACCAGTTTGCGAACCGAGATTACCCAGATAAAAAAAGTCCGGACTGGTGATTCGGTGGGATACAACCGCAGCTTTATCGCAAAAAAGGAACACCGTATTGCCACCGTCTCCGTGGGCTATGCCGACGGGCTGTTTCGTATGCTGGGAAACGGGAACTTCTCGTTCTGGATCAAGGGGAAACCAGCTCCTATTGTAGGCGATATTTGTATGGATATGTGTATGATTGATGTTACAGAATTGGATGTAAAAGAGGGCGATGCTGTATTTGTTTTCAACGCGGAACATCCTGTAACTGAACTGGCTGCAGCAGCCCAAACTATTCCCTACGAAGTGCTTAGCCGTATTTCGCGAAG